>JAHRWT010000113.1 GCA_019105045.1 Sterolibacterium sp. | reverse complement strand
TGGATGTCGGCCTGTACCTCAAGCGCGGCCGGGTTTGTGTCGCTGCCTTGGGTGATGTCGGCTTCCATCGCGACCGCGTCGCTGGCATCATGGGACTGTGATGTCATTCTGATTTTGTCAGCCCACGGAAAGAGGAGTGCTTGCACTCCTCTTTTGCTATCCAAGTTCTGGAGCACACCATGACAGATACTTTGCCACAGCAACTGCAAGCCGTCGCTGCCCAGCTGAGCGCCGCGGATGCGCCTTATGAACTGAGTGAAATCCAGCACGACGGCCAGCCGTATCGCATTTACAAAAATGCCCCCGCCAATCTGGCGGACTTGATCAATCAGGGGCGGGGCTTTGCCGACAAGGAGTTCCTCGTTTGGCAAGGACAGCGATTGAGCTATGCCGATTTCTATCGCCAGGTGGATGCACTGCTGCCGGTGTTGCGTACGGAGTACAAAATCAACAAAGGTGATCGCGTGGCGATTGCCATGCGCAATCGTCCGGAATGGATGGCGGCGTTTGCGGCGATTATTTTGTGCGGCGGTGTGGCCGTGCCGCTCAACAGCTGGGGCCAGCGCGAAGAATTGCTGCACGGTCTGACCGACAGCACGCCGCGTTTGCTGTTTTGCGATGCCCAGCGACTGGCGCATGTGAGTGCGGATTTATTGACGCTCAAGTTGCCGGCCATCGTGGTGGATGCCGAGCGCAATGAATTACCGCCGAGTGTGACAAGTTATACCGCTTTGCTGGCACGACAGAAAACCACGTCAGACCTGCCTGCAATCACGCTGGAAGCAGACGATCTGGCGATGATCATGTACACCTCGGGCACCTCCAGCCTGGCCAAGGGGGTGACTTCAACCCACCGCGCGATGTGCCAGGGTGTGGTCAATCTCGAATACTTCGGTGCGCTGTTCGTCATGACTTCGCCCGAGCGTTTCGGCGCGATGATGGCGCAAGGTTTCGAAATGACCACCCTGATGGCTGTGCCGCTGTTTCACTCCAGCGGCCTGCACGCCCAGTTTCTTTCCGCGCTGCGCACCGGCCGGCGGCTGGTGATCATGTACAAATGGGATGTCGGCGCGGTATTGGAAACCATCGCGCGTGAGCGTGTCACCCAGCTTTCCGTCTCGCCGGCGATGATGCTGCAATTGTTCAACGATCCGCGCTTCGAAGAGGCGGATACGCGCAGCCTGGCCTGGCTGGGCTTTGGCGGCGGCAGCGTGCCCGATCCCATGCTGGCACTGGTGGCCCGCAAGAAACCGCAAGCCATGGCCGGCATCGGCTATGGCCTGACGGAAACCAATGGCCCGTCGAATGCCGCCACCGGCGAAGCTTTTGCCTGGAAGCCTCGCAGCAACGGCCCGACTTCACCGATTTTTGACGTGCGCATCGTCGATGAAAATGGAAACACCCTGCCACAGGGTGAGCGCGGCGAAGTCTGGCTGCGCGGCATCACGCTGATGCAAGGCTACTGGAACAAGCCGAAAGCCACGCGCGAAGTGCTCCAGGACGGCTGGCTGCATAGCGGCGACATCGGCTATTTCGACGAAGATGGTTTTCTGTTCATCGTCGATCGCATCAAGGACATCATCAACCGCGGCGGTGAAAAAATCGCCAGTGCCGAAGTTGAATCCGTGCTGCTCGCCCATCCGGCCATTGTCGAAGCGGCGGCGTTTGCCGTGGCCGATACAACCTATGGCGAGGCGCTGGCGGTGGCCGTGCATCTGCGCCCCGGCACAAGCTTGAGCGCCGACGATGTGCGCAACCATGTCGCCGCTCATCTGGCGGCCTATAAGATTCCCGGCCATGTGGTCTTTCACGAACAGGGCTTGCCGCGCAATGTGGTCGATAAAGTGCTGAAGCGGCAGTTGCGCAGCGCATTCGAACAGGGGTGATCGGCGTTTCATGCCCGCAGGACGGAGCCGCCCGCAGCGTTGGCGGGAGGGCCTCCTCCACACACATTGCCTGCTTTCACCGCCGTCGCGATCAAGCGACTCGGGCATGGTGCGAGGATGTCGTGGGGCTGCTTGCATGCGCCATGTAAAATCGACATTTTGATGCCCTTGCGAGGCGGTCATGTCGATGCGCTTGCCCAAACTGAAAACTGTCGTCTTGTCGCTGGCGGCTCTGCTGGTCGTCTGGCTACTGTTCGCCTGGCAGGCTTTGCCGCGCATCCTGCAAAGTCAGGCGGTGAGTTTTGTGGCAGAAAAAACCGGGCACCAGCTGAGCCTGGACCGGCCCGAGTTCAATCCTTTCGAACTGCGCTTGCGTCTGGCCAATCTGCGTCTGGCGGACCCTCAAGGACAGCCGCTGCTGGCGTTTCGCGGGCTGGAGGTGGATTTGTCTGCGGCCAGCATCACGCGCCGCGCACTGGTCTTCGACGGTATCCGTCTGGATGGCCCGGAAGCGACCGTGGCCTTGCAAGCCGATGGCAAGCTCAACTGGTCAGCGTTTCTGGATGCGCTGAAAAGTCCGGAAGAAAAGCCGGACAGCGATTTGCCGCGCATTGATGTCCGGCATTTTGCATTGGCGGCGGGTGTGGTCGATTTCAGCGATGCGAAAAGTCACTTTGCAACACGCATCGAGCCGCTGGATTTCGAGTTGAACGATCTGTCGACCTTGCCGGACGACACCGCGCCGGGCACCTACAAAGTGGATGCGCGCACGGCGCTGGGCGCCCATGTGCTCTGGCAGGGCAAGCTGACGCTGCAGCCGGATGCGCGCATCGATGCGCAAGGCAAGCTGGCGGTTGAAGAGCTGGATTTGTCCCGTCTGGCGCCCTATCTGAAAGATTTGCTGCCCGCACCGCCGGCCGGTGTGCTGGCGGTTTCCACGGAGTATCAGGCCGCGTATGCCGCCGGTCAGGTCAATCTGCAGCTGGGAAATATCGCGGCGCAACTGGCGGGGCTGCGAATCAAACCGATGCCGCAGGGGCCGGACATCAGCGTGCAAAAAATTGCGGCACAGAACGGTCGTTTCGATCTGGCCAGCCGGCAAGTGAAGCTGGACGCGCTGACGCTGGAAGCTGCCGAAGTACAATTGCCGGCCGCTGCGCCGCTGCGCATCGACAATCTGACTTTGAGCGAAGCGCAAGTGGATCTGGCCGGGCGTCACGCCAATCTCGCGCGGGTGGCCTTGCAGGGTGGTCTGCTCAAGTTGCAACGAGATGCGCGGGGGCGGCTGGATTGGCTGGAGGCGATCAACGCATTGCAGCGCAAGGATCAGCGCCAGCCTGCAGCAGCAGCCAAGCCAGAGACAGCGTCTGCTGCAGCGGAACGTGAACCGGCAACGCAAGCGGAGCAAGTGGAAAGCGCCGCTCCTTGGCAGTTCGCCATCGGTGAAGTGGCGCTGAGTGGCGTCGAGGCGCAGTTCCGTGATGCAAGCATCAAACCAGCGGCGGATCTGGCTTTGCAGGATATCGCCGTGAAGGTCACCGGCGTTTCTTCCGATCTCGGCCAGGCTTTGCCGCTGAACGCCAGCCTGCGGGTGCGCGAAGGCGGGCAGCTGGAAGCCAGCGGCGAAGTGACCCCGGCCACGGCGGCGGCCACGCTGAAATTCAAGCTGAGCGATCTGGCGCTGCAGCCGGCTCAGCCCTGGTTGAATGATCTGGTCAAACTGCGCCTGACCAGCGGCAAGCTGAATGTCGATGGCGAAGTGCGCAATGAAGCGGCGGGGCTGAGTTTCAAAGGCGGGTTTGCCTTGAATGATCTGCGTCTGCTGGAAAGTGAAGGCGGCGCGCGTTTTCTTGCCTGGAAGCAACTGGCCACGCGGGATCTGAAAGCGACCACAGCGCGTCTGGACATCGGCACCTTGCTGCTGGACGGACTGGATACCAAACTGATCATTGCGGCGGACAAGAGCATCAATGTCACCCAGGTTCTCAAGTCTTCGCCTGCCCCGGGCACGCCGGCCAAGCCTGCAACCGCAAGCAGCAAACCTTTCCAGGTGAATCTGACGCGTCTGCGTGTGCGCAATGGCGAACTGGATTTCGCCGATCATTCACTGGCGTTGCCTTTTGGCACGCGCATTCATCACCTGCAGGGCAGCATCAACGGGCTGACCACGCACGCCGGCACGCCGGGGCGCATCGAACTCGACGGCCAGGTGGATGAATATGGTCTGGCGCGGGCGGCCGGGCAGATCGATCTGGCGCAGCCCACGGAAAACACCGACATCAAGGTGATTTTCCGCAATGTCGAAATGCGCAGCCTGACGCCGTATTCCGCCACTTTTGCCGGACGCAGGATCGACTCCGGCAAGCTCTCGCTGGATCTGGAATACAAAATCAAGCAGCGTCAGCTGGTGGGCGACAACAAGGTCATCATGGACAAGCTGACACTGGGCGAGCGCGTGGATAGCCCGACGGCGAAGAGTCTGCCGCTGGATCTGGCCATCGCCATTCTGCAGGACAGCGATGGCCGCATCGATCTTGGCCTGCCGGTATCGGGCAGTCTGGACGATCCGCAATTCAGTTACGGCGGCATCATCTGGAAAGCGATCCTGAACGTGCTGACCAAGATTGCCATCGCACCTTTCCGCATGCTGGGCGCGCTGTTTGGCGGTGGCGGCGAAAAATTCGAGAGCATTGCCTTCGAGCCAGGCGCGCCGAGCCTGACGCCGCCGGAGCGTGAAAAACTGGTGCAGCTGGCCGCCGCACTCGTCAAGCGCCCGGCACTGACATTGACGCTGCATGGCATGTATGCCGAGCGCGATCGGGTCGCCTTGCAAAGCCGCCAGCTGCGCCGCGCCATCATGCGCCAGGCGGGTCAGCAGGCGGCCACGGATGAAACCGATCCTGGACCATTGACCACCGGCAATCCGAAAATCCAGGATGCGCTGGAGAAGCTTTACGCCGATCGCCTGAGCAGCGGCGAGCTGGCCGCACTCAAGGAGGGCTTCCGCAAAGCCAATCCCGGCGCGCTGGAAGAAAGCGCCGCCAGCCGGATGCTGTCGCGACTGGGCGGCTTGGTGCGCGAGCAACGCGTGCTCAGTGAGCAGGAAATCGCCCAACTCAAGGGCGGCAATTTCCACGACATCCTGTTCGAGCAGTTGCGCGCGCGCGAAGTGGTGGCCGATGAACGCTTGCTGACGCTGGCCAGGACCCGTGGCGAGAAAGCCCTGGAAGCCTTGCTCGCCGCCGGTGCGCCCGCCGATCGCGCGACCCTGGGCAAGCCGGAAAAAACCGACGCCGAAGGCAGTGACGTGCCACTGAAGCTGGCGCTGGGCGCGCAAGCGGTGACTGCCGCGAATGCGGCGGCCGCAACCGCCGCAACTGCAGCGCAGCCGGTCCCTGCGCCGGCGCCATGAGCTCTGCAGTGCGTTGCGCGATGCCGGAGCGGGTTTGCCATGCCTGAATTGCCCGAAGTCGAAGTCACCCGCAGAGGCATTGCAGCACCGCTGATCGGGCGCCGTGTCTGCGCCGTCGTCGCGCGTGTTCCGCGCCTGCGCTATCCGCTGCCGGCCGGTTTGGCGGAGCAGCTCGTCGGCCGCCGGTTGCTCGACATACGGCGCCGCGGCAAATATCTGCTGCTGGATTTCGGCGCTGGCCATCTGCTGCTGCACCTGGGCATGTCGGGCAGTCTGCGGGTGCTGCCGCAGGCGGCCAGCGTGGCGCCTGCGCAGAAGCACGATCATTTCGATCTGCTGTTCGACGGCTACACCCTGCGCCTGCGCGATCCGCGCCGCTTTGGCGCGGTGTTGTGGCTGTCCGCGCATGACGTGCCGTCCGTGGAAGCCCATCCTCTGCTGGCCGTGCTGGGTATCGAGCCTTTGTCGGAAGCATTCACGGCGGCCTGGCTGCATGCTGCCACCCGGGGCCGCCAGGCGGCCATCAAGCCGGTGCTGATGGACAGCCACCTGGTTGTTGGCATCGGCAATATCTACGCCTCGGAAAGCCTGTTCCGGGCAGGCATTGATCCGCGCACGCCGGCAGCGCGGATCAGTCAGCGGCGCTATGCGCGGCTGGTGCCGGAAATTCGCGCCACCTTGTCAGAGGCGATTGCCGCAGGCGGCAGCAGCTTGCGCGATTTCATTCATTCGGATGGCAGTTCCGGCTATTTTCAGCAACAGTATTTTGTCTATGGCCGGACCGGCGAGCCCTGCCGCGTCTGCGGCCAGCCGATCCGCACACTACGTCAGGCGCAGCGTGCAACCTTCTATTGCGGGTATTGCCAGCGCCGTTGAATCAGGATGCTGGCGTAAGCAGGTGTTTACTTGTCGGCGGTCAGCTTGAGGAATTTGTCCATCAGCTGTTCCTTGGTTTCGACCCGGTTGGCGTCGTTGGGAATGCAATCCACCGGGCAGACTTCGCGGCATTGCGGCGTGTCGAAATGGCCGACGCATTCGGTGCATTTGTCGGGATCGATTTCGTAAATTTCCTCGCCTTGCGAAATGGCGTTGTTCGGGCATTCCGGTTCACACACATCGCAGTTAATGCATTCATCGGTAATCATCAGGGCCATGGCGGTATCCTTTTCAGTTTTGCTGTATCAATGAGAGTTTCTGTGCAATGCGCTCGACGATCAGCGGCGGCACAAATTTTTCCACTTCGCCGCCGAGCAGGGCGATCTCGCGCACCATGGTGGCGGAGATGAACATGTATTTCTCGGCCGGGGTGAGGAATACGGTTTCGACATCCGGATAGAGGATGCGGTTCATTCCGGCCATCTGGAATTCGTATTCGAAATCGGAGACGGCGCGCAGCCCGCGCAGGATGATGTGCGCATCGTGTTGCTGGAGGAATTCCATCAGCAGACAGTCGAAGCCATAGACCTCGACGTTGTCGTGTTCGGCCAGCACTTCGCGCGCCATGCTGACGCGCTCATCCAGTGTGAAGAAAGGCTTCTTGGCCCGACTCTGGGCGACGCCGACAATCACGCGATCAAACAGACGGGCAGCGCGACGCACGAGATCCTCGTGCCCCTTGGTCAGGGGATCGAAGGTGCCGGGATAGACGGCGATTCGGTTGGGCATGGCTGCTCCAGTAGTTGATAAAAAACCTGTCCGGCCTGCGCGCGCTTGACGCTGCGCCAAGGGCCCAGGACATCGACGGCATGTTCGGCTTCGACATACAGCCGGGCATCGGGTCTGGCGACGTGAGTCAGCAGGGGCGCGATTTTTTCGAGCCAGCCCTGATGATAGGGTGGATCGAGAAACAGCAGATCGTACGGCTGACGCACAGAGGGAAGGAATTTTAGCGCATCTGCGCGAATCAGCTCCAGCTGCGCGCTGTTTTGCCCGGAGCGCAAGGCGGCTGCATTTTGCTGCAGCTGGCGGAAACAGACCGGAGCCTGTTCGACGAAAGTGACTTGTGCGCCGCGTGATGCCGCCTCGAAGCCGAGGATGCCGCTGCCGGCAAACAGATCCAGACAGCGCAGCCCGCTCAGATCATGGCCCAGCCAGTTGAACAGGGTGACGCGCACCCGGTCCGGCGTCGGCCGCAAGGCTTGCGCCTGTGCCTGTTGCTGGTCACTCACCTTGACCAGACGGCTGCGCCATTCACCGCCGGTGATGCGAATCTGCGCCATGCTGCGCTGTCTGCCCGATCAATCTGCCGCCACAACCACGGTGACCAGATGCGCCGGTTGCACATGACGGACAAACGCGGCGCGCACCTGAGCCGCCGTGACGGCGGCGATCTTGTCGGGATAGGTATCGAGATAATCCAGCGGCAGGCCATAGAAACCAATCATCGCCAGCGTGCCGAGAATTTTGGCGTTACTGTCGAGTTTCAGCGCCAGGCCATCGATGAGATTCTGCTTGGCGGCCTGCAATTCCTTGGCGGTCGGGCCGGTTTTGAGAAAATCGTCCAGCGTGGCATTGACCAGCTTGATCGCTGCACCGGCTTGCTCACGCTTGGTCTGCAGCCCGATTTCAAACGGCCCCTCGAACTTGCGCGGATCGAAATAGCTATACACGCTGTAGGCATAGCCGCGTTTTTCGCGCACTTCCTGCATCAGGCGCGAAACAAAACCGCCGCCACCGAGGATGTAGTTGCCGACTTGCAGGGCAAAAAAATCATCATCGCCGCGTTTCAAGGCCGGCATGCCGATCTGGATATGGCTTTGCATGGCGGGATGCGGCACGGTCGTGGTGCTGGCCTCGGGCAGACTGACGGCGGGCAGTTCGCTCACAGTCGTTGCCGCAGGGAGCTGTTCGCTCAGCAGCGCTGCAATATTTTCGGCTGCATTGCGATCGACTGCGCCGATGATGGAAATCACCGCACGCGGCGCAGTGTAATGCGTGCGCCAGAAGTTGATGACATCTTCGCGGGTCAGGCTGGTCACGCTATCAACGGTGGCGATGGCGCCATAGGGATGCCCCGGGTACATGGCCTGCTGAAAGCGTCGGGCGGCCATGGACGATGGGCGGGTTTCCGCTTCCTGAATGGCGGCCACCGTGCGGGATTTTTCGCGAGTCAGCGCGGCTGTCGGGAAAGTGGGCGCCGTCAGGGCGGCGCGCATCAACTGCAATGCGGCGTTGCGCTCGGCCGGGCTGGACAGCGTGCGCAGACTGAGGCCGGCACGATCGGCATCCACCTGATTGTCCAGGCTGGCCGCCAGATCTGCGAGCTTTTCAGCAATCTGTTCTTCGTCATAGGCCTGTCCATCCAGCGTTGCCCCTGTGGTCAGCAAACTGCTGGTCAGGCCGGCCAGGCCGCTTTTCCCGGCAGGGTTGAAGGCACTGCCCGCACTGAAGTCGACACGCACATCCAGTATCGGCAGCGCCGGGCTGGCGACGAAATACACCCGCGCGCCATTGGCCGTTGTCCAGTGTTCAATGTTTATCCCGGCCTGTGCGGAAAACGACAGCGCCAGCAGGACAACCAGTAGCGAGAACTGCTTGAAAAGATTTTTCATGATGGGATTCCGTGAATTTCTGTGGCTTGCGTACTCACGTAGCGTCCGCAAATAGCTCGATGCTCAATGTCCAGTGATCAATGATCAATGCGCGTGCGCAGCGGTCGGTGCCGCCTTGCTGTCGGCTTCCTCGCTGATGGGCTGAGGATCCAGCGTGGCAATCGTCAATGTGTCGTCGCTGAAATACTTGCGCGCCACGGCCTGCACTTCGGCCGCCGTCACGGTGCGCAGTTGTTCGATCATGCGATCAATGTCCTGCCAGTGCATGCCGATGACTTCCAGCATGCCGATTTCCATGGCCTGGCCCATCATGGAATCGCGCTTGTAGATCTGGCTGGCGATGGCCTGATTCTTGACGCGCGCCAGTTCGGTTTCGGTCACGCCCTGTTCCTGGATTTGGCGCAGCTCCTCGCGCAAGGCGTTTTCCAGTTCGGCGATGGTATGGCCTTCAGCGGGCTGACCATCCAGCATGAACATGGATTCACCACGCAAAGTCGTGTCGTAGCCCGCACCGGCGGACTGCGCGAGGCGACTGCCACGCACCAGGTTTTTCGACAGGCGCGAAGCTTCGTGACCGTCGAGCACGGCGGCCAGCATTTCCAGCGCATAGGGATCGCGATCCCGGTTCACATCGACGAGCTTGGGGGCTTTCCACGCCATCAACAAATAAGGCAGCTTGGCCGGCGCCTTGACGTTGATGCGTTTGATGCCCAGCTGCTGCGGCTCGGCCAGAATTCGCCGTTCGGGCAGGGCGCGTGATTTGAGCGGCCCGTAATGCTGCTCGGCCAGCTTGAACAACGCCTGGTGATCCACATCACCGACCACCACCAGGGTGGCGTTGCCCGGCGTGTACCAGCGCTGGTACCAGCGCTCGGCATCCTGCCAGGTCATGTGCGCGAGGTCGTCCATCCAGCCGATCACCGGGCGGCGATAGGGATGCACCTGAAAGGCCGTGGCATTCAAGCGTTCGTAGACCAGCGCCTGCGGATTGTCCTCGGTGCGCATGCGCCGCTCTTCCATCACCACCTTGAGTTCGGGCGCGAACTCCTTGGGGTCGAGCTTCAGGTTGACCATGCGGTCGGCTTCCAGCGCCATCATCTCGGGCAGCGCGCGCTTGGGTACCTGCTGGAAATAGGCCGTGTAATCGCGGCTGGTGAAGGCGTTGTCGCGGCCGCCGGCCGCCGCCACGCGCTTGGAAAATTCGCCTGGACCGACTTTCCGTGTGCCCTTGAACATCATGTGTTCGAGCATGTGGGCCAGGCCGGAAGCGCCATCCTGTTCATCCATGGCGCCCGTGCGATACCAGACCATGTGCACGACGGTGGGCGCGCGATGATCTTCCTTGACGATCACGCGCATGCCGTTGTCCAGCGTCTTTTCGAAGGGATTGGCCAGGGCCGCTGGCGCCAGCGCGGCGAGCAACAGCAGCAGGGCGTAACGGGATGGAGATGGACGAGAGGGAAGGATGCGTTTCATGGGCAATGTTAAAATTCGCGCTCGATGTTTGGTGGTTCGGTGATTGGCTCAATCGCAATGCCGGACGGCGGAAGCGGCATCATAAGGTCATCGGCCATGCCGCGCCAGCCGTCGATGCGCCAGACATCCCAGACAGCCTTTGAAGCCTGACGACATGTTTAGTTTCCTGAAGAAAAAAACCGACGACGGCGACGCGCAATCGCAATCGCAATCCGCAGCCCGGCAGGCGCAGCCGCTGGCCGGCGCATCGGACGGCGCAGGAAAAGAACCGGGCTGGAAGGAGCGTCTGAAAAATGGCCTGGCCCGCACGCGCAGCCAGCTCGGCGGCCTGTTCAGCCGGGCAAGAATCGACGACGAACTGCTGGAGGAACTCGAAGCCACGCTGCTGATGGCGGATGTCGGCATCGAAGGCACGCAATACCTGCTCGACGAACTGAAAAAGCGCGTCAGGCAGGACAAGCTGGAATCGCCCGCGCAGTTGCAGACCGCGCTGACCGACATCCTCGCCGGGCTGCTGCAACCGCTGGAATCGCCGCTCGATCTCGACGCGCACAAGCCCTTCGTCATCATGCTGGCCGGCATCAACGGCGCCGGCAAGACCACTTCCATCGGCAAGCTGGCGCGGCATTTCCAGGCGCAGGGCAAGTCGGTGCTGCTGGCTGCCGGCGATACCTTCCGCGCTGCGGCGCGCGAGCAACTGATGGCCTGGGGCGAGCGCAACGATGTGGCGGTGATCGCCCAGGAATCCGGCGACCCGGCCGCCGTCGTCTTCGACGCCATCAACGCCGCCAGGGCGCGCGGCATCGACGTGGTGCTGGCCGACACCGCCGGCCGCCTGCCGACGCAACTGCATCTGATGGAAGAGATCGCCAAGATCAAGCGGGTGATCCAGAAAGTCGACGCCACCGCGCCGCATGAGGTGCTGCTGGTGCTCGACGCCAACATCGGCCAGAACGCGCTGGCCCAGCTCCAGGCGTTCGACAAGGCGCTCGGCGTGACCGGCCTGATCGTCACCAAGCTCGACGGCACGGCCAAGGGCGGCGTGATTGCCGCCATCGCCCGCCAGCAGCCCACCGGCAAACCGCTGGCGCTGCGCTACATCGGCGTGGGCGAAGGCATCGAGGATCTGCAACCTTTCGCCGCCCGCGAATTCGCCAGCGCGCTGTTCGAGACGAATCATTGAACCGGCACAACGCAACGGATTGCGGATTGAAGGATTGAACATCCCGGTGAAATCCACTTCCAGACCTCGGCCCGTAGGTCGGGCTTCAGCCCGACGAACAATGGTTCCCTCAAGCACCCTCGTCGGGTTGAAACCCAACCTACCGTCCGAGGGATTTTGCAGGTCGGGCTTCAGCCCGACAAACCGCCGCAAGGAAACGATTGCATGATCCGCTTCGAGCATGTCAGCCGTCGCTATCCGCCCGAGCACTTCGCGCTCAGCGACGTCAGCTTCGACGTGGCGGCCGGCGAGCTGGTGCTGATCAGCGGCCACTCGGGGGCGGGCAAGACGACCCTGCTCAAGCTGATCGCCGCCATGGAGCGGCCGACCGGCGGCACCGTGCTGGTGCATGGGCAGAACGTCGGCACGCTGAAACGCACGGCGATTCCCTACCTGCGCCGCAATCTGGGCCTGGTCTTCCAGGACCAGAAACTGCTGCATGACCGCAACGCCTTCGAAAACGTCATGCTGCCGCTGTCCATCGCCGGTTTCCCGCCGCGCGAAGCCGCCAGCCGGGCGCGCGCCGCGCTCGACAAGGTCGGCCTGCTGGCCCGCGAAAAGGCGCTGCCGGTCAGTCTCTCGGGTGGCGAGCAGCAGCGCCTGTCGATTGCCCGCGCCGTCGTCAATCGGCCGGGTATCCTGCTGGTCGACGAGCCGACCGCCCATCTCGATCCGCAGACCGCGCGCGACGTCGCCGAAATCTTCGGCGAATTCCACCGCGTCGGCGTCACCACGCTGATCGCCACCTACGACCACGAGCTGTTTGCACCGTACGCGCCGCGCCAACTGACGCTCGATCACGGCAGGTTGCAGTCATGAACGCCTGGCTCGTCCAACATCTGAAAGCCCTGCACTGGGCCTGGCAGCGCCTGGTCGCAACGCCGATGAACACGCTGCTCTCGCTGCTGGCCATCGGCATCGCCCTGGCCCTGCCGGCCGGCGGCCAGATGCTGCTCGACAACACCCTGAATTTCATCCGCAGCACCTTCAACAACAGCGAAACGACAGCCAGCACCGCGCCGCAGATTTCCCTGTTCATGCGGCTGGACGCCGACCGAAGCGCGGCCGATGCCATCGCCGGCCGTCTGCAAAAACATGCGGCCGTGAAAAGCGCGCATTTCATCGCGCGCGAAGCAACGCTCAAGCGCATGCAGGCCGACCCGGGGCTGCGCGAAGTCATCAACAGCCTGCCGAAAAATCCCTATCCCGACGCCTTCATCGTCAGCCCGCAGGACGACGGACCGGAAGCCATGGAAGCCCTGCGGGCAGAACTGAGCGAATGGCCCCAGGTCGAGCATGTCCAGCTCGACTCCGCCTGGGTGCGCCGCCTCGATGCCATGCTGCGCCTGGGCCGGCTGGGCGTCACCCTGCTGGCCACGCTGCTGGGCGCCGGCCTGATCGCCATCACCTTCACCACCCTGCGTCTGCAAATACTCGCCCGCCGCGCCGAGATCGAGGTCTGCCGCCTGCTCGGCGCCACCGACGCCTTCATCCGCCGGCCGTTCTACTACTTCGGCTTCTTGCAGGGACTGGCGGGCGGCGCCGTCGCCTGGCTGATCGTCTTTGCCATGACCCAACTGCTGCGCGAGCCGATCGCCCAGCTCGCCAGCCTGTACGACGCCACGCTCATCCTGCACCCGCTGTCCCTCCGCGACACCCTGCTGCTGCTGGCGCTGGCCGCCGCCCTCGGCTGGTTCGGCGCCGCCCTCTCGCTGGGCCGTTACCTGCGCGACGACGCTTCATGACCCTGCTTGCCGCAGGATGTTTTTGACGATTTTGACGATTTCACCGCCCATTCCGTGCGGCCAGCGCGCTTCAGCGTCCCTCAGTGTCCGATTGATGCTAGAATCGCCGGCCACGGAGAGGTGGCAGAGTGGTCGAATGTACCTGACTCGAAATCAGGCGTAGGTGCAAGCCTACCGTGGGTTCGAATCCCACCCTCTCCGCCAAGAAATGGTTTCACTGGGTCTCACCAAGACCCAGTTACCACCAGAAAGCCCCGTCAATACGGGGCTTTCTGCGTTTTCTAGACCGTTGGCATCAGCTCGTTTTCTTTCGGGCCTGTACCCTCGCCAGGGCTTCGGCGCGAATGGCGCTCCAGTCTGATGGCGCCAACTCGCTCTCGGTGGTGTTGAGTCCTTCCAGCAGCTTGGCTTCAAGCTGTTCTTCGGCCTTGCGCTTCTCGTCGGCACGGATCAACTCC
Source organism: Sterolibacterium sp. (assembly GCA_019105045.1). Taxonomy (GTDB): domain Bacteria; phylum Pseudomonadota; class Gammaproteobacteria; order Burkholderiales; family Rhodocyclaceae; genus Sterolibacterium. The sequence continues at coordinate 1,328 of JAHRWT010000113.1, read as the reverse complement.
CGCACGTATTCGCTGGCGCTGCTGTAGCGGCCTTGGGAAACTTGTCCGTCCACGAACTGCTTCAGCGGGTCGGGCAGGGAAATATTCATGCTTTGCATGGGGAACCTCACTTTCCCCGATACGTTGCCACAACTGGCATAAAATGGCAAGAATTGCCATTGATAAGCGCGCAGCCAGATGGGGTGGCTGGGGGACTTATTGGGGGACTTTCGTCAATCGCACCACCGGACCGTAGGTCGGGCTTCAGCCCGACATCGACAGTTGGAGCAGCGGTTGCCTGTCGGGCTGAAGCCCGACCTACGAAAGCCATGGGCGTGACCCCATGGGAGGGTGGCGCGCATCAATGCGCACGCGCCCACTGCACTGCCTCGTCGATGAGATCGTTCAGCTCGGCCTCCCCCATGCCGGCCGCGGTGGACTTGGCTTGCTCGGCAGCCCGCTACCGTCTGTTTAGCCAATCCCCCCCAAGTAACATGTCGAGCGCAATGCGTATTGATGATGTTGAGATCAATGCGCAAGCTTGGTATGCTCAATCCTGTACGGCAGGAAAGGAGCCTCTCATGCGACATCCCGTCCCTTATGCCAGCGCCGCCAAGAAAGCGACCAATGTTTCGTTGGCGGAACCCCTCTTGGCTGCAGCCAAAGAACTGCGCATCAACGTTTCGCAAGCTGCTGAAGCGGGCGTGGCACAAGCCGTTGCCGAAAAGCGAGCGGAACAGTGGGTGCAGGAAAACATGGAGGCATTTGAAAGCTCAAATGTCTATGTCGAAAAACACGGGCTGCCATTGGCCAAGTACAGGATGTTCTAATGTCCCAATACGGCGTCTACCGAAACCCTGAAGGGAATGGTTACGTGCTTGACGTGCAAGCGGACGTCAATAACCGCTTCAATACGAGAATCGTGGTTCCCTTGTTGCCTTTGGACATTGCCCCCAAGCCGGCTAAAACGCTTAATCCGCTGTTTGATCTGGACGGGGCGCAATATTCAATGGTTACCCAATACATGGCAGCAATCCCTGTGAAGGTACTCAAGGACAAGCGATTCAGCGTGGCAGACCGCCGCACCTGTCAACGGCGATTCAAAATTGATACAGATTTCCTTCGTGCAGCGATTTAAAACTGATACACCCCCATACCCTCTCACTGCGCGGTATTTGCTGCCTGCAGGGCGGGCCGAAGGCCAAACCGGAAGGCGGAAATTACCGCGCGGCGTTCAACCGCCGGCCTCTCCTTTCCTGACTTGAACCATCCCGGCCTGCCGTTGATGCTTCAAACGGTAACTTTCACCGGCAATCGGCACGATCCGCGCATGATGCAGAAGTCGATCC
>JAHRWT010000111.1 GCA_019105045.1 Sterolibacterium sp. | reverse complement strand
TATCACCATGCGGGTGATACTTGCCGATGACATCGCCGACGATACGCGCCGACTTCTTGTAGGGCTTGTTCCAGTCGTTGGACAGCTCGTGCATGGCATAGAGCACCCGGCGATGCACAGGCTTCAGGCCGTCGCGCACATCGGGCAGCGCCCGACCAACGATCACGCTCATGGCGTAATCGAGGTAGGAGTGGCGCATTTCCTCTTCAAGACTGATCGGCAGGGTTTCTTTGGCAAACGAAGCAGGCGAGGCTGGCGTATTCGTCATCGTCGAGGTTCCGCAAGTTACAGGCTGTGTGTGTTGCTGCTTCAATTCCGTCCAGTAAAGGGCGGATCGAAACTTGTAATTTTAGCATGGCCGTCCCGGCAATCCCCAGTCCCGCGCGAATGACAAGTGAGGGATGGAAATTTGTTTGCACATGACGTGGAAAGAATTGAAAGAATTGAAAGAATTGAGGAAGTCATGCACGTATCGTTTCGTCGCATCCATCAGCGGATTTGGCGCGCAGCGTCTGCTTGAGCGGCCCGATTCGCACAGATATTCCAGAAGAAATTGAAACCACAAAAAAAATGTGGTTAAATTCGTCCCGTTTTCGTTATGTGTACATTGTTCTTGCACGCGTCCGGCAAGAACTGTCATGGACAGGGGGGGGAGGCACACACATACCGGATATGATCGCTGTCTGCAATCAGACAGGCAGCAAGAGGCAGATTCCGGTATGTGTGCAATAACAACAAAAACAAGTTACCAAGGCGGCGCAGATCGCCGAGGTGATTGATACAACATGTGTTGTTGCGTTATTTTCAACCCCGCTTCGGCGGGGTTTTTGCTATCTGCTGCCCGGGCGGCAACTTCATGCCGGCATTCACTCTTCATTCTTCACTCTTCAACCTTCAGCCAGTCATCAGCTTGGTTCCTGGCTTGTCCTCTGGTGATTCATGACTGTCCCTCGCCAAACTGCTGAAACAACCGAGGCTGCCGAACGGGTCGATACCTTGATCGAAGCGCGCTGGATCGTTCCGGTTGAGCCGCAGGGTGTGGTGCTTGAGCATCACGCGTTGGCGATTCGCGAGGACCGCATCGTGGCGCTGTTGCCCCAGGCAGAGGCGCGCCAGCGTTTTCGGGCGCAGCGCAGGCTGAGTCTGTTGCAGCATGTGCTGATTCCCGGCCTGGTCAATCTGCATACTCATGCGGCGATGAGCCTGCTGCGCGGTTATGCCGATGATTTGCCGCTGATGACCTGGCTCAACAAGCATATCTGGCCGGCGGAAGCGCGCCATGTCTCGCCCGGTTTTGTGCGTGATGGCAGCCTGCTGGCCTGTGCCGAAATGCTGCGCGGAGGCACGACCTGCTTCAACGACATGTATTTCTTTCCAGAGGCCACCGCCGAAGCGGCGATGCGCATGGGTATGCGAGCGGCGCTGGGCGTACTGGCCATCGACGCTCCCACGGCATACGCGGCGGATGCCGCTGATTACCTGAATAAAGGTCTGGCGGTGCGCGACAGTCTGCGAGATCAGCCACTCATCTCCTTTTGCATGGCGCCTCATGCGCCTTACAGCGTCAGCGATTCTCTTTTTGAACAAGTGGTGACTCTGGCCGCCCAGCTGGACTTGCCGATCCATACCCATGTCCATGAAACACATGATGAAATTCTTGACAGCCTGCGCCAGCACGGCGCGCGGCCACTGGCGCGCCTGCAGCGCCTGGGTGTGCTCGGCCCCAATCTGATTGCCGTACATGCTGTGCATCTGGATGCCATGGACATCGAGCTGCTGGCGCTGCATGGCTGCCGGGTAGCGCACTGCCCGGTTTCCAATCTGAAGCTGGCCAGCGGGATCGCGCCGGTTGCACAATTGTTGCGCGCGGGTGTGACAGTTGGCCTGGGTAGCGATGGTGCGGCCAGCAACAATCGTCTCGACATGTTTCGTGAAATGAATCTGGCGGCCCTGTTGGCGAAGGGCAGTAGCGGTGATGCGGCAGTGCTGGGCGCCCATGCCGCCTTGCGTATGGCAACGCTGGACGGCGCTGCGGCGCTGGGTTTGGAGCGAAAAACCGGCTCGCTGTGCGTGGGCAAGCAGGCGGATATCTGCGCTGTCCGGCTGGATTCGCTTGATCTGCAGCCTTGTTATGATCCGGTCGCCCATCTCGTGCACGCGGCAGGCAGGGAGCATGTCAGCCATGTCTGGGTGGCGGGAAAAATACGGCTTGCAGACGGCGAATTTGTGGATATCGATGCTGCAGAAATGTTTGACATGGCAAATTTGTGGCAAAATAAGCTACTCGGTGGGTTTGGAAATGGCAGCAAGCCGGGATATGTCAGTATGTGCGATTGAGTCAAACCGATTCAGGCTGGTTCACACTGCACTTTGCATGACCAATAAATCGATTTGCGGCTACTGGTATTTGATTGCAACTTTACTTTTCTGGAGATGAAAATGATCAAAAAGAACACCCAAATGATGCTGCTCGCAGCCATGGGTATTTTTACTTCTGCTGCTTTCGCCCAAGTTCCGGATAACGACGGCTACATGTTCGATTCACGTGGCGTTGTTGCCCGCAGCGGCCATGATCTGTGCTGGCGGACCACCCGCTGGACGCCGGCCATGGCCATTGCCGAATGTGACGGCGATCTGGTGAAGAAGCCCGCCGTCGCTGCTGCCACACCTGCCCCCGTACCGGCTCCGGCGCCTGCACCGAAGCCTGTTGCCGAGAAGATCACCCTGGCCGCCGATGCGCTGTTCGACTTCGACAAGGCCGTGCTGCGCCCTGAAGGCAAGGCCAAGCTGGATGACCTGGCTGAAAAGAGCAAGCAGCTCAACGTGGAAGTGATCCTTGCCGTTGGTCACGCAGACCGCCTGGGTCGCGATGCTTACAACCAGAGCCTGTCCGAGCGCCGTGCCGAAGCGGTCAAGCAGTACCTGGTCAGCAAGGGTGTTGATGCCAACCGTATCGACGCTGCTGGCAAAGGCTCGACCCAGCCGGCAACCAAGGACGGCGAGTGTGTCGGCACCAAGCGCACCAAGGCGCTGATCGACTGCCTGCAGCCCGATCGCCGCGTCAGCATCGAAGTGATTGGCACCAAATAAGCACTTCGTTCCAGACGTTAGAAAAAGCCCTGCCTGTGCAGGGCTTTTTTGTTCAGTTGTAAACAAGCAAGCCTCTCAAGCCCGACGGATCTGTCGGGAAAGCGAAAGTTGAAGGAGCTGCATGGACAGCAATATCAGCCCCAATGCGGATCGTCGCGAGCTCGATAAATTTGCCGAACTGGCGCATCGCTGGTGGGATCCGAATTCCGAATTCAAACCCCTGCATGACATCAATCCCCTGCGCCTGGATTGGATTGATGCCGCCTGCGGCGGCCTGGGCGGCAAGCAGGTGCTGGATGTTGGTTGCGGCGGCGGCATTTTGGCCGAAAGCATGGCCGCCCGTGGCGCCAGGGTGACCGGTATTGACCTGGGTGAGCGAGCCCTCAGCGTGGCCCGCCTGCATTTGCTGGAAAGCGGGGCGGCACTCGACCTGGAATATCGCCTGATTTCCGCAGAAGCACTGGCCGCCGAAGCCGCAACGCCGGGACGTTTTGATGTCGTGACCTGCATGGAAATGCTGGAACACGTACCTGATCCGGGCAGCATCGTGCAGGCCTGTGCGGCGCTGGTCAAACCCGGTGGCCAGGTGTTTTTGTCCACCATCAATCGCAATCCAAAAGCCTACCTTTTTGCGGTGTTTGGTGCTGAATACGTGCTCAATCTCTTGCCACGCGGCACGCATGACTACGCCCGCTTTCTGCGTCCGGCCGAGCTGGCCCGCGATTGCCGCGAACAAGGATTACAGGTCGATGAAATCATCGGCATGAGCTACAACCCGTTGAGCAAAACCTACCGCCTGGGGACGGATACCCGCGTAAATTATCTGCTGCGCGCCCATCGGCCGGCGAATGACTGAACATGCGCGCCGCAGCAACTGAAGCCGTCCTTTTTGATCTGGATGGCACCCTGGCGGATACCGCGCTTGACCTGGGGGCTGCTCTCAACCAAGTGTTGCAGGCAGTCGGTCGCGCCAATCAGCCCATGAGCGCCATCCGCCCCGTGGCCTCTGCCGGCACAAAGGCCCTGCTCAAGCTTGGCTTCGGGCATGAGATCGATCCGCAAAATCACGCCCACAACCAGCTGATACAGCGCTTTCTCGACCACTATGCGGCAACTGTCTGTGTGCATACGGTACTTTTCGATGGTATCGCCGGGCTGCTTGATACGCTTGAACAGCGCGGAATACCCTGGGGCGTGGTGACTAACAAACCGCAACGCTTCACCCTGCCGCTGCTGGACTCCCTGGGGTTGAGCACACGCAGCGCCTGCATCGTCAGTGGTGATACCACCGCGCGCCCCAAACCCGCTCCCGACGCGCTACTTCACGCCTGCCAGCAACTTGATGTGCCGCCGCAAGGCTGCCTGTATGTGGGCGATGATGAGCGCGACATCATTGCCGGGCGTGCTGCCGGTATGCGCACTGTCGTCGCTTCCTGGGGCTACCTGGGCGGCGACAGCGCACCGGCAAGCTGGAACGCCACGGCGATGATCGACAGACCGGCGCAGCTGCTCGAACTTCTGTGATCGGATTCAGCGGATTCCTTTCACGTTTCTGGCCGCACACTGTAGAATGCAGCGGCTGCATGAGAGGCAGAGGCAGTTCCCCAAAAAGTTTTCAAACAACGGGAACTAATTTTCCAAGGCTTACTCACAGCAGACGTAGCAAGCAAATCACCTGGGGCTGACATGGCTTCGACGTGGGTTGCGAAGCAGAGTAGTGCATGCCGAGGACCAGTGACCTCGTAAATCCATCTGGAAAACCACAAACGCCAACGACGAGCGTTTCGCTCTCGCAGCTTAAACCCTGCGGGCG
>JAHRWT010000083.1 GCA_019105045.1 Sterolibacterium sp. | reverse complement strand
GGCGGCGAGGAAGGCATCCGCAAGCTGGCCGATCTGCTGGGCCGCGAATTCAAGCCGCTCTCCGCCGAACACGGCGAGGAAAAACCGAAAGCCGTCGCCTATATCGACGAAAGCACCTGCATCGGCTGCACCCTCTGTCTGCAGGCCTGTCCGGTCGATGCCATCGTCGGCGCGGCCAAGCAGATGCACACCATCGTCGCCGATCAATGCACCGGCTGCGAGTTGTGCATCCCGCCCTGCCCGGTCGATTGCATCAGCATGGTGCCGCTGGCCGAAACGGTGGACACCTGGAAATGGAAATATCCGCTGATCGAAATCAAGCCCGTCAGCCCGCTGCAGCACCGCCCGGCCATACCGCCTGCGCAAACCACGCAAACCACGCAGATCACACAGAACAGCACGGATCCGAAAAATCCGACGAACCCGACGAATCCGGCAACCTCGCCGACCTCTACGCAAGCGAGTTCACCCGATGCTGCCTAAGCTGTTTTCCTTCCACGGCGGCATCACGCCGGCCTATCACAAGGCAGCCTCGACCCAGCTGCCGATTGCCGCTGCACCGCTGTCCGCAGAGCTGCTGATTCCGCTGCATCAAAGCATCGGCGGCGCACCGCAACCGCTGGTCAAGGCCGGCGACAAGGTATTGAAAGGCCAGCGCATCGGGGCGGCCGATGGCAGTCATTCACCCGCCATCCATGCCTCCACTTCCGGCACGGTCAAGGCCGTGGAAATGCACCGCATGGCCCATCCTTCGGGACTGTCCATTCTCTGTGTGGTGCTGACACCGGATGGTGAAGACCGCTGGATCGAACGCCAGCCATTCGACCATCACACGGCCACGGCCGAGGCCACGCGCGATTACCTGCGCAATGCCGGCGTGGTCGGCCTGGGTGGTGCGGTCTTTCCCAGTCACCTGAAAGTCAATCCGGGCAAGAGCGGACGGCTCGACACCCTGATCATCAACGGCGCGGAATGCGAGCCCTACATCACCTGCGACGACATGCAGATGCGCGAGCGCGCCGATGGCATCCTGCAAGGCGTGCGCATCATGCGCAGCGTTCTCAACGCCGACAAGGTACTGATCGGTATTGAAGACAACAAACCAGAAGCCATCTCCGCCATGCAGACGGCGCTGACGCAGCTGCAACAGGATCGCGATGCCACCGACACGGCACACATCCGTATCGTGCCCGTGCCCACCCGCTATCCGGCGGGCGGCGCCAAACAGTTGATCCGCGTCCTGACCGGCATCGAAGTACCGCACGGCAAGCGCTCCACCGATTACGGCGTGCAATGCTTCAATACGGGGACAGCGCATGCCATCCACGAAGCCATCAACCTGGGGCAACCGCTGGTTTCGCGCATCGTCACGGTGGCTGGCAACGTCGCCACGCCGCGCAATTTCGACACACCGCTGGGCACACCCATGCGCGACCTGATCGCCCTCTGCCAGCCCAAACCGGACAGCGACCGCATCATCATGGGCGGGCCGATGATGGGCGTGACCATGCCCGGCGATGAAGTGCCCGTGGTCAAGGCCAGCAACTGCATACTCGTGGGCTCGCCGGCCCTGTTCCCGCCGCCGCCACCAGAAATGCCCTGCATCCGCTGTGGCGAATGCGCCAAGGCCTGCCCGGTCGATCTGCAACCTTTCGAAATGTACTGGTATTCACGGGCCAAGCTGTTTGGCAAGGCGCAGGAATATCATCTGTTCGATTGCATCGAGTGCGGCTGCTGCGCCTACGTCTGCCCTTCGCGGATTCCGTTGGTCGATTATTTCCGTTTTGCGAAAAGTGAAATCTGGGCGCGCGAACGCGAAAAGGCCGCTGCCGACGAAGCCCGCGAGCGCTACGAATTCCGCCTCGAACGGGATGAACGCGAGAAACAGGAAAAAGCCGACAGACTGGCTGCCAAGGCCGCCGCCACGCGGGAAAAACTGGCGCAGGATACCGCCAGCGCAGATGCCACAGCAGCCACGGCAGCCACGGCCCCCGCAACCCCTGCGGCCGCCGACGCCAGCCAGCAAGCCTTGATCGCCGCTGCCCTGGCGCGTGCCCAGCAACAGAAAGCCCAGCTCACGCCGCAGAATACCGAAACCGCCACCCTGAGCGCTGCGCAGCGCGCGCAGATCGATGAAATCGAAGCCCGCCGCTCGCAGCTGCGCGAGATGGCCAAAACAACGCTGCCCGAACAAGGCGATTGAGCAAGGCGACAGCGCAAAACTTCCGATCACACATGGCCAACAATTCTCCCTATTTTCTCCAGCCCGCCAGCGTACAAAGCGTCATGCTGCGGGTGCTGGTCGCGCTTCTGCCCGGACTTGCCGCCTATGTCTGGTTCTTCGGCATCGGCATTCTGATCCAGATCCTGCTGGCCTCCATCGCAGCGCTGGCCGGCGAGGCGCTGGTACTGAGTCTGCGCAAGAAACCGCTGATGCTGTTTCTCAGTGATGGCTCGGCCCTGGTCACCGCCTGGCTGGTGGCCCTCTGCCTGCCGCCGATTGCCCCCTGGTGGTTGGTGGTAGCCGCCACCCTGTTCGCCATCGTCATCGTCAAGCATCTGTACGGCGGCCTGGGGCAGAATCCCTTCAACCCGGCCATGGCCGCCTTCTGCGTGATGATCATTGCCTTCCCGCAACTGATGTCGCAGTGGCCTGCGCTGGATGGCTACGGCGGCCTGCAGAATGCGGATCTGACGATCTCGCTCATATTCGGCAGTTCCATCGACCGCGACATCGACGCTTTCACCATGGCCACTTCGCTGGACACACTGCGCACCGGCCTGCATGGCCTGACCGGCAACGCGAAAATCAGTGCCATCGTCGGTGGCGAACATGCGCTGGTCTTCGGCAGCATCGGCGGCAGGCACTGGGAATGGATTGCCGCCGGCTATCTATTCGGCGGTCTCTGGCTGATCCAGCAGCGCATCATCAGCTGGCACATTCCCTGCGCCTTCATCGTCACACTAACCGCGATTGCCGGCCTGTTCCATCTGATTTCGCCGGAACAACATGCCGGCGCGCTGTTCCATCTGTTCAGCGGCGGTGCCATGCTCGGCGCCTTCTTCATCGCCACCGACCCCGTTTCGGCGGCCACCACGCCACGCGGCAAACTGATCTACGCGGCCAGCATCGCCCTGCTGACCTGGGTGATCCGCAGTTTCGGCGCCTATCCGGACGGCATCGCCTTCGCCGTCCTGCTGCTCAACATTGCCGCCCCGTTGATCGACGCCTGGACACAGCCGGCCGTTTTCGGTCATAAATCCGCTGAGCGCAAATGAACACGCCAGATTCCAGCCCCCACAGCGTCGGCATACTCCGCATCTCGTTGCGTACCGCAACGGTCATGCTGCTGTTCACGCTCATCTTCACCACCTTGATGGCGCTCATCCACCAAGCCACCCAGGCACCCATCGCCGCCAGCATCGAAGCCGCCAGGCTGCGCCTGATCAGCGAAGTCCTGCCGATCGAGGCTTACGACAACGATCTGCTCAAGGATGTGATCGAACTGCCGGCCACTCCGGCGCTGGGTCTGCAGCAGACCAGCCAACTCTATCTGGCCCGCAAGCACGGCGCGCCGACCGCCATGGTTTTCGAAGCGGCCGCCGCAGACGGCTACAGCGGCCACATTGGTCTGATTCTCGCCGTCAGCGTCAAAGGCGAACTGTTTGCCGTGCGGGTGATCGATCACAAGGAAACGCCTGGTCTGGGTGACTACATCGATCCCGGCAAAGACAAGAACAAGGACCAGCCCTGGATCAAACAATTCGATCAGCGCAGCCCGGCCCAGCTGCCGCTGGAACAATGGCGGGTGAAAAAAGATGGCGGCCAGTTCGATCAACGCAGCGGTGCGACCATCTCGGCCCGCGCCGTGACCAACGCCGTGGCACAGGCCATGCGCTGGGCTGCCGACCAACCAGGGTCACTGTTCGACACAGACCCCGGCGCAGCCTCTGCCTCTGACCGCGGCCACCTGCCGGGAGCACAGCCATGAACTACCGCGACATCATCACCCATTCCCTGTGGACACAGAATCCTGGCCTGATCCAGCTGCTCGGCCTGTGCCCCCTGCTGGCGATGAGCAACAGCATCGTCAATGCCACCGGCCTGGGCATCGCCACCATTTTCGTGATGACCCTGTCCAGTGCCACCATCGCCCTGCTGCGCGGTTTCATCCCTTACGAAATCCGCATTCCGGTGTTCATTCTGGTGATCGCCGCCCTGGTCACCATCGTTGATCTGGCCATGAATGCCTGGCTGCACACACTCTACAACGTGCTGGGCATATTCATTCCACTGATCGTCACCAACTGTATCGTACTGGCGCGCGTCGAAGCCTTTGCCGCCAAGAATCCGCCGCTGGCCGCCACCCTGGACGGCGCCATGATGGGCTTGGGCCTGACGCTGGTGCTGGTGGCACTGGGCGCAGTGCGCGAATTCGTCGCCGAAGGCACACTGTTCACCGGCATCGACATGGTCATCCCCGGCACGCGGGCGCTGCATCTTCTGCCGGAGGACTATCCGGGCTTTCTCATTGCCATCCTGCCGCCAGGCGCTTTCTTCTCGCTGGCCTTCCTCATCGCCCTGCGCAACTGGATCGACCATCGCGCCAGCGAACGCAACAAAAGCCAGACGCAGAACAGCGCACCAGCCACCGCAGCACTGGAAGGTGTTGCCAGTTGAGACGAATGGTCGACCCCGCAGGGCCATCGCATACGCAGATGTCGTAAACCCCAAGAGAAAGTCGTTCACAGTCAATCACTTATGACAGGGGCTTGTGGACTCTGGATGAATCGGGTCTACTCTCGACTTTTGTCGAGGGTAGAAATGACACTGACAGAA
>JAHRWT010000047.1 GCA_019105045.1 Sterolibacterium sp. | reverse complement strand
GGCGTTTCTTTCCAGCTCAACCAGCTTGTTATCAACGCTCGACAAAAGATCATTCGCCTCAAGCAGAAAATCCTGCAGCAGGTCTTCCATTCCCTGAAAATCGCTCATGTTCTTTCTCCTGCCCACTCAATGGACCATGTCGCAAAAAACCCCACGCAGCAAACCGCATGGCTTACGCATGGCACAATCCCGCACTCAAAATCCAAGACTCTCCAGCAAGTCATCGACCTGCGCCTGGTTATGCACCACATCCAGCCGCCCTTCAGCATCAATGACCGGCCCATTCAGAAGACCTTTGGGGTTCTCGGCACGGATTTCCGATGGCATGGCTTCCATGAGTACCGCCAGCAACTGGCGCTCCATGGTCTGTATCAACTCAACGATCTTCTTGATGACCTGCCCGGTCAGATCCTGAAAATCCTGGGCCATCATGATTTCGGTCAGCTGGCTATTGGTCGCTGCCACCTGTTGCGGCATGGCTTGCAGAAAACCGTGGGTATCCGCCGCCAGCAGCTTGAATTCAACGGGTGAGAGCTGGTTTGCAAAGACCTGATCCCAGCGCGCAGCCAAGGCAGAAGATTGCGCGTGCAGCCTGTCCTGCATGGGGCGCGCCACATCAACCGCGTTCAGCACCTTGCTGGCGGCCTGTTCCGTCATCTGGACAATATAGGCAAGCCGTTGCCGGGTATCCGGGATCTCCCGAGCAACATCCTCCAACACCTTGTCATAACCCAGTTCGCGCATCGTATCGTGCAACTCTCGCGCCATGCGGCCAAGACGATTGAAGACTTGTTTTGCCGCATCATTCTGTAGCGTCGCGGCAGTCTCGGAGCTGACCAAAGACGCGGCAGAGGTGGCTGCCGAAGCAGACGTGCCAACATGCGAGGCAACACTGTCAAAAAGCGCCTGCAACTCTGCAGAATCACCAAAACTGTCTGCCGCTGCGACGGGCACCCTGGCAACCACCGGCTCGCTGGTGCCCGCCGCAATGCTGTCAAAAAGCGCCTGCAAATCCTCGTTATCGCCGGACGCACCGAAACCACCAGCGCTTTGCCGTGAAGTGGCGGGTATGGGGCTATCTGTCATCTGCCAATCCAATCGCTTTGTTGTGTCTGAGCTCGTAAGAAATCAATCGGTTATCAGGCCATGCCCAGCTTTTCAAAAATCTTGCCCAGTTTTTCGTTCAGGGTTGCGGCGGTGAATGGTTTGACGATATAGCCATGGGCACCCGCCTGAGCGGCAGCAATGATGTTTTCCTTTTTGGCCTCGGCTGTAATCATCAGGACAGGCAAGGATTTCAATGCCTGATCGGCGCGGATGGCCTGCAACAACTGCAAACCATCCATGTTGGGCATGTTCCAGTCGGTGACCACGAAATCGAAACCACCTGCCTTCAGTTTCTGCAAGGCCACCGCACCATCTTCAGCTTCATCTGCATTGGTGTAACCCAGTTCCTTCAGCAAATTGCGCACAATGCGGCGCATCGTGGAAAAGTCATCAACAATGAGGAACTTGATCTTGCTCGGATCAGACATGTAAATCTCCGCTTCAATTTCTGTGAACTGTCGTCAGCAGCGGCCGCAAGGTTTCGGCCAATACCATGCCATCAAACTTGGCAACATAGGCATCAACCCCCACCTGTTTGCCCATCGCCCGGTTGGCTTCAGAGGAAAGCGATGAATGCATGACGACAGGAATACCATCAAAGCGCGAATCGGATTTGATGTTCCGCGTCAGCATGTAGCCGTCCATTTCGGGCATCTCGGCATCGGTGAGAATCAGCTGTATTTCGTCACTCAACCGGACTCCCGTCTGGCCGGCATGGTTGGCCATGCTCTGCAAACGTGACCAGGCTTCCATGCCATTCACTGCATGTTTGTGTTTGCAGCCCAGCTTGTCGAGCACTTCAACGATCTTCTTGCGAGCCACCAGGGAGTCATCAACGAAGAAAATATTGTAATCGTCATCGCCTTCCAGACGGGCCACCTCTGGCACGTGCGCCTCACCAAAAGTCGACGCCATGATCTGTTCAACATCCAGAATGGACACCATCCTGCCGCCCGACAATTCAGTCACGGCGGTGATGAACTGATGGTTCTGCCCGCCACCCACCGCCTCTGCGGTCGCCCGCACCCTGTCCCAGGCCACACGCGTGATGCGATCAACATCATGTACCAGAAAACCGAGTATACGTTTGTTGTATTCGGCCACCATCATCGCGCCGCCCAGACCGGACGGCGCATTTGCCAAGCCCATTGAACTCACCAGCGAAACCACCGGAATCACGTTGCCACGCAAGCTGATCAGCCCTTCGACACCTTGCGGCATATTCGGTGTCCGGGTGATCTTGGGCGTCTTGCAGACTTCCCGCACCTTGAAGACGTTAATACCGAAAGTCTCCTGGGTTCCCAGGGAAAACAGCAGGATTTCCATACAGTTGGAACCCGCCAGTCGGGTGCGGGCATCGATATCATCAAGCATGCCCCTTTCATGTGATGCAGTGACAGCATTTTTCATGGCAGTCTCCGTCCAGGCTTGGCCTTTCATTGCGCCACCAACTGAAGTTCAGCCGCAATGCGCTTCAAAGTTTCGGACAACCGCTGTGGCTCGAACTTGGAGACATATTCATCCACCCCCACCGACTTGCCCAGCTGGCTATTGGACATTCCCGACAAAGACGAGTGCATGATCACCGGAATTCCTGCGAATCGGGGGTCGGACTTGATGTTCTTGGTCAGCAGATAACCATCCATTTCGGGCATTTCCACGTCGGTCAGAATCACCTGGACCGTATCCTTCACCACGCGTCCGTTGCTGGTTGCAAAAGTGGCAATTTTCTTCAACTCATCCCAGGCCTCATTGCCATTCACGGCACTGATATGCTTGATGCCAAGCGCATTGAGTGTTTTTTCTATTTGTGAGCGTGCAATATAGGAGTCATCGACAAAAAACACAGTCATGTCGCAGTCCAGCGACTTGATCCCCTTGAACTGATAGGAGTCATCGACCTGCGACGTCTCTGCCAATACCCGTTCAACATCAAGCATCATCACCAGACGGCCGTCATCCAGTTCGGTCACGGCGGTTACCATTCCACCAAGATTCGAGGCCAGAATTTCCGGAGGCACACGCATCTGCTGCCAATCAAGACGCAAAATGGTATCGACCGCCTCGACCAGAAACCCCTGGGTATGACCGTTGTACTCGGTCACAATCATGACTTCACGCGACATCTCCGACTGGATGCCGACATATTCGGCAAGATCGATCACCGGCACCAACGCGCCACGCAAGCTGACCATGCCCTTGACGGCCGGCGGCATGTCGGGCGAAGCCGTGATCGGCGGCTTGCGCATCACTTCGCGCACTTTGAACACATTGATGCCGAAAGTTTCCCGGCGTCCGGTGCGGTCATCATGTCCCAGCGTAAACAACAACATCTCCAGCTTGTTGGTGCCGGCAAGCTGGGTACGTTCATTGACATTCTTCAACAAATCGGACATTGCCCGCTTCCCCTTGAGGATACTCAATCAAAACAACAGACTCGACGATGCGAGTTCCAATTTTTGCACGGTCGCCAATATTACGTCATTTCTTGTCCTCCAGCGCAGATCGCCTCGCCAAATCCATCACATCCCATCAACTTTCGATATACTTTTCCCTCCAGCCTGCAAGCAGACTCCGGCCATTCATCGCACGCGAGAATACCCGGCCAGACGGGCATGACGCACAAACATGCACAATCCGACCCTCTCGAAAGACACATTCTTTTCATCACCGGACATCAAACCCCCTCTCAATGATGACTGGGCAGCCAGACGTGAACTGGCGGATGTGGTCCGGCAGCTCATCAGCCGCCTGGTCACCACCACCAGTGATGCGGCCACACTGCGGGCCACCACGGATTTGCTCAAAGCCCAGCTGGCCATTCTCGACCAATCACCACAACTGGCCGGTCGCAAGGCACACGCGCAAGCCGGCAATGCCTATCGTGGCGACTTGCACAGCCTCAGTCATGAACTCAACCCGCTGGACGGCCAGTGCAACCCGCTTGCCGCACCGCTGCGCATCTGGATCGACGCGACGGGGGGACATGGTCGCGTCACGCTGGGATGGGCTTACGAAGGCCCGCCGGGGGCGGTCCATGGTGGCCATGTCTGCGCCCTGCTCGATCATTTTCTGGGCATCACCCAAACCATGACGGGACAGGCCGGCCTCACCGGTGTGCTCAACGTACGCTTTCACCTGCCCACGCCACTCAACACCGAACTCGAATTACGGGGCCGTGTCAAGGAAGTACGGGGGCGCAACAATGTCATGATTGGCGAAGTTTTTGCTAACGGCCAGCTCACCGCCAGTTGCCAGGGCATCTTCGTCCATGCCGGTGATGACGGCTTCGCCGTATAATTTGCTGGTTTCGCCCTTTTGTCGATTCACCGACGCCACTCAACACATTCCCCCTCGAATACAGGAGCCATCATGACCAAACTGCTGCACGCCCTGCTTGTTGCCGCTCTCATCCCTGCCGCAGCTTTTGCTGCCGACGAAACAAACGCCGACGCCGCCAAGGAAGCCGTCAAGGCACCCGCCGTTGGCGAGCTGGTCACCCCCGCAAATGATGCCGCCGCCCTGCGTGAGCTGATTGCCCAAAGCAAAGCAGAATCCGACGCTGCCAAGGCCAAGGCTGCCGCCGGCAAATAACTGCCGACGGACGCAAGACAGGCATCATTGTCGGTAGTCCCTTCCGCGACTGGAGTAACACCCAATGGCCAACCAATGGCAGATGGCGAAAGCGCCATCTGCCATTTTTCATGCGCTGGTTTTCATACCCCGGTCGCCTGCAACAACGGACAATGCAGCGGGTAACGCAGCAATCCTCCCAATCGGTGCAACGCCTGCCAGCGCCGGTGCTAATCCGCGACAGCCGTCGTTTTCAACAATTTCTGCAATTGTTCGTCCAGTGCATCGTAGAGCGCGTGCAGCTCCGGCTGCCTGGCGCGCGCCTCGTCGTATTGTCCTGCCGCATGAAAAGCCACCATCTTTACGCCCAGCGCATGCATGTGTTCATGAATTTCCAGCGCCTTCTGAAAATCCTCATTACCTGCAGCATCCGCCCCGCACAGCCAGGTTTCGAAATGGCAGGATTCCAGGTCTGTCACTGACGACACATGACCTTCACCATCCAGCAGGTGATCAATGCTGCGTATCCACTGGCGATGGCGCACCTTGGCGAACAGCAGGTCAAGACGACGATGATCCGCTGACACATCGCCCCACCTGGCCCAGCGGGCATCCGGCTGCCAGGTCGCAGCCCAGGTAAACAAAGCCATCGCCGTCATCGGCTGCGCAATACCATAGCCCTGTGCCAGCTCGCAACCCAGCTGAAGCAGCAGCTCGCCATGCTCCAGGGTTTCGACACCCTCGGCGATCACCTTGCGCCGAAATGCCTTGGCCAACCCGGTAATTCCTTCGACGATCGCCAGATCGTCGGGATCTTCCAGCATGTCGAGCACAAAGCTGCGATCAATCTTCAGCATCGCTGCCGGCAGACGCTTGAGATAGGTCAGGGAAGAATACCCCGTACCGAAATCGTCGATGGCAAAGTCAATACCCAGCGACTGACAATCACGCATCACGTTGGAAACATGCATGACATCCTCGAAGGCGCTGGTTTCGAGAATTTCCAGCTGTAGGTTTGCCGGCGGCACATCCGGATAAGCAGCAAGCAATGCCGCCAACCGGCCAAAAAATCCCGCCTGCTGCAAATGGTAGGCCGAGATATTCACGCTGACCGGCAGGTCCAGACCAATTGCCAGCCAGGCCGACATCTGCTGCAGCGCCTGATCGAGAACCCATTCACCCAGCTCGATACTGACCAGCTGTTCCTCGATGACAGGCAAGAACTTTTCCGGCATCAGCAAACCCAGCTCGGGATGCTGCCAGCGTATCAAGGCCTCGACGCCAATCAGGCTGCCGCTGCGCATATTCACCTTGGGCTGAAAAAACAGCACGAACTCATCATTCGCCAGGCCACGCCGGATGTTGGCAATACTTTCGTGCTGCAACTGCACTGCGGCATCGTGCTCGATATCGAACAGGTGATAGCGGTTCTTGCCTGTCTGCTTGGCCTGATACATGGCCTGGTCGGCATGACGGATCAGCTGCTCGGCATCACCATCATCATCCGGATAAATCGTCGCACCGATACTTGCCGACACCCGCAAGGTGTGGCCATTCACCAGCACCGGCGCGGCGGCGGCCTGCAACAACCGCTCCAAGGCGCGCGCGCAATCCTGATGCCGATCCAGATCGGTCAACACGGCAATGAATTCATCACCGCCGATACGCGCCAGGGTATCGCCTTCGCGCAAGGCCGCTTTCATCCGCTGGGCAACCTGCACCAGCAGTTCATCTCCCACATTGTGACCATGACGATCATTGACGGCCTTGAAACCATCCAGATCAAGATAGGCCACGGCCAAGGACTGCATCCGTCGCTGACTCTGCGCCATCGCCTGATGCAAGCGAAAACTCAGCAACAACCGGTTGGGCAGGCCGGTCAGCACATCAAAATGCGCGACATGCTCAAGCTGCTGCTGATGCTCCTTCAAGGCAGTGATATCAGAATTCGTGCCAACCACCCGCAAGGGACGGCCATCGGCATCCCGCGTGGCGACCATGCCGCGGGCAAGTATCCAGCGATATTTTCCATCCTTGCCGCGCATTCTCAATTCGATCGAGGTGACGGACTCACTGCCATCACGCAAGACACGACTATTGGTCTGGGCAATGGACACGTCTTCCGGATGCAGATGATCGAACCACTCGCCCGCCTCTTCATCTTCGGCATAACCCAGCTGCCCTTTCCAGCGAGGCGAGAGTTTCACGGTATCGGTTGCGATCTCCCAATCCCAGACTGAATCACCTGTACCTTCAAGGGCAAACTTCCACAACTCCTCGCTGCGACGCAGCTCTTCTTCTATTCTCTTGCGTTCGGTAATGTCAAAGGCCGATACCAGCACATACTCGGGCTTGCCATCACTGTCGTACAAGGGCTGCAGATGGGAATGGAACCAATGCGGCCCATCCGCCAGCGGAAAGACATCCTCAGTGATCATCCCTTGCCCAGACTGCAGAATCTGGCGATAGCGCAAGACATGAGCGGCCGCATGTTCAGGATCCATTTCATACAGCGAGCGGCCAACAAAATCCTCCGGACTGCCTCCCAGCATACGGGCATTGGATGCATTCACCATCTGGATCACGCCATCCCCATCAATGATGGTGATCTGCGTGTTGGTATTGTCGAACAACTGCCGGTACCTGAATTCACTTGTCCGCAGCTCTTCTTCCATTTCCTTGCGCTCGGTGATGTCAAACACCGACACCAGCACGAACTCCGGCTTGCCGGCCATATTCAGCAACGGCTGCAAGCGTGAATGAAACCAGCGCGGGTCCGCCCCCAGGGAAAACAGATTGTCATACACCTGCCCTTCACCGGTCTGCAATATCTTGCGGTACTGTTCGATGTAGTGATCGGCATTCTCCGGATCCAGATCGCGCACCGAGCGTCCCACGAAATCCTCCGGACGGCCGCCCAGGGCAAGGGCGTTGGTCTGGTTGATCATATGTATGGTGCCGTCGCCATCCAGGATGATGAGCCGCGTCTGCGTATTGTCGAACAGCTGGCGATACTTGAATTCGCTGGCGCGCAACTGTTCTTCAGCCTGTTTGCGCGCCAGAATATTTTCCGCCATGCCCACGATATAGATACGACCATCAATCAGCGTGCGTCGGGCATTCACCTGGTAAGGCTTGACGTCTCCCAGCTTATCGACCATGCGTGCTTCAATCTGGGCAACCCCTTCCGCCAGAACGATGCCAAATTGCTCCATGACACGCGGTCGATCTTCGGCATGGACCAAATCCAGCGCATGCTTGCTGACCAGTTCTTCACTGGAATACAGGGAATTGGCTTGCAGAAACGAATTCCAGTGAATCAGGCGCATTTCATCATTGATCATGAAGAAGGCACCGGGCAGACTGTCGATGATGTCCTCAACAAACTGCCGCTCGGACTCAATCCAGCTCACTGCGCCGCGCAACTCGAACACCAGCAAGGCCAGCGAATAACCAATGCCCGTCAGCAGGGCAACGAAAAACCAGAAATTGCCCAACCCCGCAGTGCTAAAGTCATCGGCAAATACACCTATGCCATGTACCGCACTATAGAGAGCCTGTACCGCCGTTATCAACAGCATCAACGCAATCACATGTCGATTGGTACGCACAGCCGCCCAGGCCACAAAAGGAAAAACCCAGTAGGCTTTGGCAATGGCCCCAAAAATTGCCGGCCACCAACCAAGAAAGACAATTTGACCGCAGAAAAAAGCCATACCCAGACAGAGCGCCACCTCCAGACCAGCCTTGAGCGTCCACGCAGCAAATGCCGGACGTTGCCGCCAGATCAGTATCAGCGGCGTGATCAGCATGATGCCCAGCACTTCGCTTTGCCACCACTGCAGCACATGCGCAAACACCATCTCGGTCCTGACGAAACCGGTGAGCCACAAGGACACTCCGCCCACCAGCGCGCTGACGCCGCAGCCCAGCAGGGCGGCAAGCAAAAGCTGGAACAGGTCTTCCTTGCTTCTGAACTTTCTGGAAAACCGCTTGTTTTTACTGAGCCACCAGTGCGCCAGGGCAGTTTCAAGCGTATTGCCCAAGGCAAACACACACAGCAAAAGCAAGGGCATCCCGGTTGCCAGAATGGCAAGAATGCTGCCAAAAAACACAGCCCAGAGATAGCGACGCCCCCCCAGCAGCACGGCTGCCAGCGCCACGCCACTGGGCAGCCAGAGCATGTTCAGGCTGCCCGGAGCAGACAACCAGAGCAGCACCAGCGTCCCCAATGCGCCATGCAACAAAACCAGCGCGAGCATACGCAATCCGCTTGCGCCAGAAAAACTTCTGATGGAGAGATTCGTCATGGCACACATAATAATCCCGGAAATGCAAATTGGCTGTCCTGGCCGCTGCCGGTAAATTTATAATGGCGGATTCACGCAAAATTGCACAATTGACTGCATTCCATGTCCATCGCTTCACCCCGGCCCGGCTTCATGCCGGCAGATATCCGCCTGCCCAAACCGGGCGCGCACCTCGATCTGCCCATGCTGGCCGGCTCGGCAGATGCCCTGTGCATCAGCCAGCTGGCCACAGACAACCCCGGGCATCTGCTGCTGGTGGTCACCGCCAGCCCGCTCGACGCCCAACGCCTGCATGAAGAAATCCGCTGGTTCGCACCGAATCTGCGAGCCCACCTGCTGCCCGACTGGGAAACCCTGCCCTACGACAGTTTTTCGCCACACCAGGATCTGATTTCCGAACGCCTGGCCACGCTCTATGCCATTTCGCAGGAGAACTGTGACATCCTGCTGACAGCAGCCAGTACCGCCCTCACCCGTCTTGCCCCGCCGGACTTTCTTGCCGCCCACAGCTTTTCTCTGAAAAAAGGTGAACCCCTGGCCGTCGAAAAACTGCGTGCCCAGCTTGCACTGGCCGGCTATCAGCACGTCACCCAAGTCGTCGCCCCTGGCGAATACAGTGTGCGGGGAGGGCTGATCGACCTGTTTCCGATGGGCGCCGTGCTGCCCTTTCGCATCGACCTGTTTGACGAAGAAATCGAAAGCATCCGCACTTTTGATGCCGACACTCAGCGCACCCTGTATCCCGTACCAGAAATCCGCATGTTGCCGGCCCGCGAGTTTCCGCTGAATGATGCACCCAACGGTGGTCGCAGCCGCTTCCGCCAGCGTTTTCGCGAAGTCTTTGGCGGCGAAGCATCGCGCACAACGCTCTACAAGGATGTCTCCAATGGCGTGGCGCCGGGGGGCATCGAATACTATCTGCCACTGTTCTTTGAAGAACACGGCCTGGCCACATTGTTCGACTATCTTCCCGAACAGGCTGTGCTGGTCCAGCATCACGACGTTCCCGGCGCCATTGCCGGGTTCTGGCACGACACCCGCGAACGGCATCGCATGATGAGCGGCGAAAAAAATCGCCCCGTCCTGCCACCGGAAGCAATCTACCTGACTGACGAGGAATTCTTCACCCGCGCCACCCGTCTTCGTCGCCTCGTTCTGCCCACGGCTTTTGGTGCCAGTCTGCAGGATGCACCGCTACCACCGCCCCCCCACATTGCCGTCGACCGCCGGGCCAATGATCCACTCGCCCTGTTGCGCGGCCACTTGGCGAATCATGCCGGCCGCACATTGCTCCTTGCCGAATCGCCCGGACGGCGTGAAACCATCAGCGAATACCTTGCCGAACATGCGCTCCGCCCTGAAACCTGCAGCAGTTTTCAGGATTTT
>JAHRWT010000027.1 GCA_019105045.1 Sterolibacterium sp. | reverse complement strand
GAGCTGTATGGCGACGCATTTTTGCTGCGCGCGCTGCAGAAGTACTCGCCCAAGGCCTGGCTCTCGCGCAGTTCCAGCCCGAAGATGCTGCCCGCCTGTCCGGCGCTGCACAGCATGGCAGCGGGTATGGCCGCCACCGCCCATGCCGAACAACGTGGTCGTGCATTCGAGCTGGCCGTGGGCTGCGAGCTTGCGCAGCAGCCGGGCCAGTTGTACTACTGGCGAGAACGCAACGACGAGGTGGATTTTATTTATCAGTACCGTGATCGGCTGTACGCCATTGAAGTCAAATCTGGTCGGAAAAAATCAGCACGCGGCCTGGAGGCGTTTTGCGCACAGGCTTCCCAAGCTTTGCGCGTAATCATCACTCCGCAGAACTTTGCGCAGTTTTCAGCCAATCCCAGAGGGTTTCTGGAGACCGTGGCGTTGTAAGTGGCCGTTTGTCGGGCTGAGGCCCGAGCGACGACCCGGCCGGCGCTCAGGGGTGATAACCGGGAATCCGGTGAACATCCACGCTGTCGATCTGTTCGGGCGGCAGGTATTGACGGGCGTAGTCCAGATAGACCTGCTGGCGGATGAAGATGTCGAACAGATCGGGGTCGATGTGGCCGTTTTCCTTGAATTTGCCCAGGATGTGGAGGGATTCGGTCAGCGTCTTGCCGGGCTTGTAGGGGCGGTCCTTGGCGGTGAGGGCTTCGAAGATGTCGGCGATGGCCATGATGCGGGCCTGGATGGACATCTGGCTGCCGGTCAGGCCGCGCGGGTAGCCTTTGCCGTCCATGCGTTCGTGGTGGCCGCCGGCAAACTCGGGCACGCGACGCAGGTGGCGCGGCCAGGGAAGCTGTTCGAGCATACGAATGGTGGCGACGATGTGGTGGTTGATGATTTCGCGCTCGGCGGCAGTGAGCGTGCCGGCGCGGATGGAGAGATTTTCGATCTCGTCCGGGTCGAGAAAGTCTCTGGCTTCGGCATTGCTCTGCTGCCAGCAGTAGCGGCTGGCGATGTCGCGCACGCGCTGTTGATCGGCTTCGCTCATGGCTTCGCTGCCGATGTTGGCGTGATGGAGGAAGTCGCGGTCGGCATCAATTTGTGCGAGGCGGGCGGCATAGGTAGCCTGGGCAGCGGCCAGGGAGGGGGCGGATTGCCCGGTGTCTGCGGCCGTTTGGTCGGCCTGCGCAATGTCCGCCGGGGCGGCGCGACAGGCCAGTTGCTGACGCAGCAGTTCGATTTCGGCATCGCGCTTGAGGATTTCGAAACGCGCATCGAGGGCGTTGATGCGATCGCACAGGGTGTGCAGTTTGGTGGCTTTGTCGACCACATGCACGGGGGTGGTGATCTTGCCGCAGTCGTGGAGCATGGCGGCGATTTTCAGTTCGTAACGGTCTGCCTCACTCATCTGGAAATCGGCCAGCGGGCCGCTGTCTGCGGCATGTACGGCTTCGGCCAGCATCATGGTGAGCACCGGCACGCGCGCGCAATGACCGCCGGTGTAGGGTGATTTTTCGTCAATCGCCAGGTTGATCAGATTGATGAAGGATTCGAACAGGTGTTCGAGTTGCAGGATCAGTTGCCGGTTGGTCAGGGCTATCGCGGCTTGTGAGGACAGCGATTCGACCAGGCGCTGGTCGGCTGCCGAAAAGGAGAGGACTTCGCCATTGTCCGGGTCCAGCGCGTTGATCAGTTGCAGTACGCCAATCACGATGTTTTCGTGATTGCGCATCGGCACGGTGAGAAACGAGCGGGAACGGTAGCCGGTGTTTTGATCGAACTGCCGCGTACCGGAAAAATCGAAGCCTTGCGCCGTGTAGGCGTCTTCGATATTGACCGTTTCGACGTGGGTGGCGGCATAGACGGCCACCATGCTGTTGTTGGGCTCGCCGTGCGCATTGGTATAAGGCAGGTCTGGCAGGGTGATGGCATTGCCGGAGGTGCCGCCCAGTGCAAGGCCCAGGGTGTCGTTGCGCATGATGGCAAAACGCAGGGCCTGTTCGTCTTCGGTGACGAGGTAGAGCGTGCCGCCATCGGCATGGGTGATTTCTTTGGCGGCGAGCAGGATTTTTTCGAGCAGGGCGTTGATGTCTCGTTCGCTGGACAGCGCCACGCCGATGGCGTTGAGCTGGTCGAGTCGGGCAAAGGCCGATTCCTGCAGGGTGGGCATCATGATTGTCCTGATCTTGATCTTGACCTTGATGGTTAGGACTGACAACGGCGTTTCATTGTTATTTGATGCAGACCGAGCGCACGGTTTTCAAGTCGGTCATACCTTGCAGGACTTTTTCCATGCCGTCCATCTTGAGCGTGGTCATGCCTTCTTCCAGGGCGCAGGCCAGCAGGTCGGCCACGCGCGCACCTTCCTGGATCAGTTTTTTCACCCGGTCGGTGCCCATCAGCAGTTCGTGCAGACCCATCCGCCCTTTGTAGCCGGTGTCGTTGCAGGCGGCGCAGCCGCGTGCGCGGTAGAGGGTGAATTTGCCGTTTTCGGCATAGCTTTGCAGCCAGCGCTGGTAGATGGCTTCCTTGGCGGCCTCGGCATCCTTGACGAAGGCTTCGGTGCGCAGCAGTTCGGTGCAGTATTCCTTGAGGAACAAACGCATCTCGTCGTCGTCTGGGGTATAGGGTTCCTTGCATTTGCACAGCCGTTTGGCCAGACGCTGGGCGAGGATGCCAAGAATGGCGTCGGAGAAGTTGAACGGGTCCATGCCCATGTCGATCAGACGGACGATGGATTCCGGCGCGCTGTTGGTGTGCAGGGTGGCAAACACCAGGTGGCCGGTGAGCGAGGCTTCGATGCCGATGCCGGTGGTTTCGGCATCGCGCATTTCACCGACCATGATGATGTCCGGGTCAGCCCGCAGAAAGGCGCGCATCACCAGGGCGAAATCGATGCCGGCCTTGCGGTTGACCTGAACCTGGCGCAGGCCTTTCTGGGTGATTTCGACCGGGTCTTCGGCAGTCCAGATCTTGGTTTCGCTGGTGTTGAGGTATTTGAGTACCGAATGCAGCGTGGTGGTTTTACCGGAGCCGGTGGGGCCGCAGACGAAAAACAGGCCGTAAGGTTTGGAGATGGCGAGTTTCAGCCGCTCCAGGTTGTCCGGCAGCAGGCCCAGCTTGTCGAGCGGTATCGGCTCGCCACCGGCGAGGATGCGCATCACCACGTCTTCGCCGCCCACCGAGGGAATGGTGGCAACCCGCAGTTCGATGTCGACCGGGCCGAATTTCTTGAATTTGATCTTGCCGTCCTGGGGCTTGCGGCGCTCGGAAATGTCGAGATCGCACATGATCTTGATGCGCGCCACCATGGCGTTGCGGTAGCTGGCCGGCACTTCGATGTATTTGTACATGGAGCCGTCACGGCGAAAGCGCACCAGGGTTTTTTCCTTGCCGGGCGACGGTTCGATATGGATGTCCGAAGCACCTTGCTGGTAGGCGTCCATGATGATCTTGTTCACCAGTTTGACGAGTTCGTTGTCGGCGGCGGCAGAAACATCGCTGCCCGCGCCTTCGGTGCTGTCGTCATCCTCGTCGGCCAGACTGGTCAGCAGGTCATCGACGGACGCATGTTCTTCATCGCTGGACAGGGCGCCGAAGAAACCGTCCAGGGTCTGCCTGAATTCGCCTTGGGTGGTGACCCGGTAGCTCAGTTTGCTTCTGGGGAAAATATTGCCGACCACGCGGGAGTTCACCAGCTGCTCGGGGTCAAGCGCCAGGATGACCACGCCTTCGGGGCCTTCTTCCAGTGGTAGCCACTGGTTCTGTTCGAGATAGTCGCGCTTGAGGTTTTTCAGCAAATCCATCGGCTTGACCCGGTCATGCTTGTAGGACTCGTAGGGGACGCCGAAAAATTTGCCGAGGGCCGCGCCGATGGCGGCGATCTTTACCTGGAATTCGCTGATCAGCACCGACTCAAGATCGACACTCTTGCGCCGCGCCGAGCGAATCGCCAGTTTCAGTTCCTGTGCAGAAATGACGGCATCGTTGACCAACTGGTCGTACTTGGTGCGGCTGGACGATAGTTTGCTGCGCTGTGAAAAAGCAATGGCCAGCGTCTCGCAAAGCCCTTTGAGTCCCTCGATGACCTGGACGGAAAACGGCTCGTCGGCCTTGTTGTTGATGACCTGCACCACGCCGACCAGCTCGCCTTCAGTGGTCGTGACCGGGGAAACCAGCATCTGCTTGGTGCGATAGCCCGTGCGCTTGTCGACTTCCTGCAGAAAGTGCAGGTTCTCATGATAGGACTTCAGCTCGGCATCGTCGTAGACATCCTTGATGTTGATCAGCTGGCGCGATTGCGCGGCATAGCCGGCAATGCTCTGATCGGTGATCGGCAGCTTGAGATCCTTGAAGGAATTGAGCCCGGTCTTGACCTTGGAAACGATGGCCGTCTTGTCTTCGCTGACGGCATAGATGGTCAGGCGATCGGCATTGAACAGGGTGCACAGATCCTGCGACAGCTCCAGCATGATTTCATCGACATTGTTCGTCGCATGGATCTTGTTGGTCACCGCTTGCAGGTTCTTGAAAAACATCAGCCGCTTGCTGACATCTGCCGCACCACCGCCGCTCGCCAGCGAACCCGATTTCACCTCTGTACTCACATCTCGCTCCTGTATTTCAGTGTTTCCTGTTGTCTGCCGGATCACAGGAAAAGTCCCGCATGATACCCCACAGCCCGCCGCGCCAACCCCGTCCGGTGATGGCCGGTTTCACTTCCGATCCGGCACCATCAATGCGTGGTCTGAAGAGCCGTGGCAATTTCATCGGGACGCCCCCGCCTTCAACACCCGCCCCGACAAAGGCAATCCCGGCTGGGAAAGTCCGCGCATGACGGGGGTTCAGCGTTTGAAAAAGAATTCCATCTTGACACCTGCCAGCTCGATGATGTCATGCTCGTGAAGCAGGTGCGCCTGGCCTTCCAGCGGCTGGCCGTTGATGGTCGGCAGGGCTGCCCCTTCGAGAGGCGTGAGAAAGTAGCCTTGCGCGCGACGAGCGATCGCGGCGACTTGTATTCCGGGTTTGCCCAGCGTGCACAGCGCCTTGTCGAGCAGCATTTCCTTGCCGGCATGGGCGCCGGAAAGAACTTGCACAACCGCCAGCGGCAGCGCTGGCGCTGTTGGCGCTGCTGTCGATGTGGCGCGGGCGGCATTGGCCGTGAGCGGGGCGGGGGCGAGATAGGTCAGGCGGTATCTGCCCAGATTGATGGCATCACCATGTTGCAGGCGATGTTTCCTGACCGGCAGGCCATTGACCTGGGTGCCATTGGTGCTGTCCAGGTCTTCGACATAAATGCCGTCCGGCTGACGGATGATGACGGCGTGCTCGCCGCTGATGGCCAGATTGTCGATCTGGATGTCGTTGTGCGCCTTGCGGCCGATGGTGGTGCGTTCATTGACGAGAGGAATCTCGCGCAGAGTCATGCCTTCCAGACTGACGATGATCTTTTCCATCACACGGGCCTCATTGCGTAGCATTTGAATCGGCGCGCCATCCAGCCAGCGATCAAATGGCGGACGCCGCCGGAATCAGGACGCGTATCGATGGCTGGGAATACTTTTTCATCATTTTACGCATGTCTTTCCCGTCGATATCCGCTCACCATGGAGGATTGTATCGGCGCAGCATTGCGCGATGCAAGGCGCGAACCTGCCGCAATGGCCGCCCCTGACAAAGCTGGGAACATGCCCTGCAAGCGCTGCGTGCCCTATTCGCAGATGATGCGGCAACGATTCGTGCCGGGTTTCCTGAAACCATTTTGCATCGCCCCGGCAGGCCTGCTTGCAAGTCTTTTGGCCAGGCCGTCCATGACCTGACAGGCTGAAACCATGCCGGGCAAACAAGAGCACGCAGCTTGTTTGACCACGCCACAGGCAAACAAAAAAGCCGCAACCTGCACGGTGCGGCTTTTTTGTCTTGAGACACGAACATGTTGGACGCTGAGAAAACGCCGGGGGCCAGGCCACAGGCCACAGGCCAGGCTGCATGACTCCAGCATCCTTGTTGCGTGTTTGCGCTGCTCAGAGCATGGCTTTCAGCAGCTTGGCCATTTCCGAAGGATTGCGGGTGACTTTGAAACCGCATTCTTCCATGATGGCCAGCTTGGCATCCGCCGTATCTTCGCCACCGGAAATCAAGGCGCCAGCATGGCCCATGCGCTTGCCCGGAGGGGCGGTGACACCGGCGATGAAGCCGACGATGGGCTTTTTCATGTTGGCCTTGCACCAGCGTGCGGCTTCGGCCTCATCCGGACCACCGATTTCACCGATCATGATGACGGCATCGGTATCGGGGTCGTCGTTGAACATGCGCATCACGTCGATGTGCTTGAGGCCGTTGATCGGGTCGCCACCGATGCCGACGGCGGAAGATTGACCCAGACCGATTTCGGTGAGCTGGGCGACGGCTTCATAGGTCAGCGTGCCGGAGCGCGAAACCACGCCGATGCGGCCTTTCTTGTGAATATGGCCGGGCATGATGCCGATCTTGATTTCATCGGGAGTGATCAGTCCCGGGCAGTTGGGACCGAGCAGCAGGGTTTCCTTGCCGCCGTTGGCGACTTTTTGCTTCATCTTGTTGCGCACCACCAGCATGTCGCGCACGGGAATGCCTTCGGTGATGCAGATGGCCAGATCGAGATCGGCTTCGCAGGCTTCCCAGATGGCGGCGGCCGCGCCGGCGGGCGGCACGTAGATGACTGATACGGTGGCGCCGGTTTCGGCGGCGGCTTCTTTCACCGAGCCGTAAATCGGGATGTCAAAAATCTTTTCGCCGGCTTTCTTGGGATTCACGCCGGCAACGAAGCATTCCTTGCCGTTGGCGTATTCCTGGCACTTTTCGGTGTGGAACTGGCCGGTCTTGCCGGTGATGCCCTGGGTGATGACTTTGGTGTTCTTGTTGATCAGAATCGACATGTTTGCTCCTTACTTGCCAGCGACGGCGGCCACAGCCTGCTGCGCGGCTTCTGCCATGGTGTCGGCAGAAATGATGGGAAGGCCGGAATTCTTCAGAATTTCCTTGCCAAGATCCTCGTTGGTGCCTTTCATGCGGACCACCAGCGGCACGGACAAATGCACTTCCTTGGCGGCTGCAACCACGCCGGTGGCGATGGTGTCGCACTTCATGATGCCGCCGAAGATATTGACCAGAATGCCCTTGACCTTGGGATTCTTGAGCATGATCTTGAAGGCTTCGGTGACTTTCTCAGTGGTGGCACCGCCGCCGACGTCGAGGAAGTTGGCGGGCTCGGCACCGAACAGCTTGATGGTATCCATGGTGGCCATGGCCAGACCGGCGCCATTGACCAGACAGCCGATGTTGCCGTCAAGCGAGATATAGGCCAGATCGAACTTGGAGGCTTCGATTTCATCGGCATCTTCTTCGTCCAGATCGCGGTAAGCAACGATTTCCGGGTGACGATAGAGCGCGTTGGAGTCGAAATTGAATTTGGCGTCCAGTGCCTTGATGTTGCCATCGCCTTCGAGAATCAGCGGATTGATCTCGGCCAGAGAGGCATCGGTTTCCATGTAGCAGGTGTAGAGATTGCGGATCAGCTCGGTGGCGCGCGTCACCGAAGCGGCCGGTACACCGATGCCGAAAGCCAGATTGCCGGCCTGCTTTTCGGTCAGTCCGACCAGCGGATCGACGAATTCCTTGAGGATTTTTTCGGGGTTGCTGTGCGCGACTTCCTCGATGTCCATGCCGCCTTCGCTGGAAGCCATGACCACCACTTTTTGCGTGGCGCGATCGGTCAGCACGGCCAGGTAGTATTCCTTCTTGATGTCTGCGCCTTCTTCGATCAGCAGGCGATTGACTTTCTGACCCTGGGCGCTGGTCTGATGCGTGATCAGTTGCATACCGAGAATTTCGCTGGCGTACTGGCGCACTTCGTCGAGCGACTTGGCGACTTTCACGCCACCGCCCTTGCCGCGCCCGCCGGCGTGAATCTGCGCCTTGACGACCCAGACCTTGCCGCCCAGTTCTTCGGCGACCTTGACGGCTTCATCAACCGACAGCGCCGGCTTGCCGCGCGGCGTCACGACGTTGAACTTTCTCAACAGCTCCTTGCCCTGATACTCATGGATTTTCATGCGTTTTCCTTGCTGAATAAAACCAGTTGAACTGCGAAAAATAAACCTCGGCCCTGCTGGCCGCGCCGTCCGGACGGACTAGGCAGCCAGGCAAAGCCTGGTCATGAGGGTTCCTGTATGCTTTCGTCGTGCGGCCCGCGATACCACAGCGGATAGTAGCGGCGGACGGTTTCGGTGGTGGTTTCCAGCGCGTGGCATTTGTCGAGCGGAAAGGGCTTTTGCCCGGACTCGTAGCCAGTCGTCTCGGTGTAATCGCTGGCAAACGTCTGGAAGGCCACCGCCGGCAGTACCATCAGCAGTTCGGTGATGTGCGAACAGCCTTTGGTCGAACCGAACAGCTCATGCACGTTGCGCCGGAAATCACGCATCAGATTGAGGCCAATCAGCTTCTGGTAGTGGGGCCCGATGGTGTCGCAACCGAAATAGGGCACGGCAGCCGAATGGGCTTCGGCGGCCAGAATAT
>JAHRWT010000010.1 GCA_019105045.1 Sterolibacterium sp. | reverse complement strand
ATGCTGGCAGGCAGTGCCGGCGGCTGGTGCATGACGCGCCAGATCAAACGGATGATGAGCAGCAGCAGTATGCAAGCACCCAGCGACTTGTGATAGGAATACAGCTGCAGCTTGTCCGGACTGAGCGGCAGGTCGTGCATGTAGGCGCCCAGCGGCACGATGACGAAAATGGCCAGCGCCATCAACCAGTGAATGAAAATGGCAAAGCCGGTATAGCTGTTTGCTGACGGTGTTTGATTCATGAGATCACTCCACAAATTGCCAATTGAAAAACCTTCCGGTACCCAAGGGTTAGCTGTCATCAGGGTGTTGATGCAGGCAAGTATAGCCTTACCTGATACGCATTAGGAAAGCGCCGTACGGATCATTTGTATCGCTTATCTGGCTGCGTTGCCCAGGCGGCAGGGTGTCGCTGCGCTCAATTGGCCGACAGCGGATCGGTCGTTCAGCAGGCAAGGCAAGGCCATACCCTGCGCGGCGTGCGGCCGTGTTCGCCGCTCAGCGCCTTTGACTGAACCAATGTCGCCACAGCCAGCCGCCACCCGAGTCGTGCCCACTGCGTACGTAATCCAGCACATTACGGTTGTGCAGCGTCAGTTCCAGATGGCGGCGGGCGTTGTGGGGACCGGCCAGCAGCAACTGGTCACCGACTTCCAGATCATGCCCACCGGCGGGCAACAGTACCACTTTGCCGCTGCGCTCAAGCAGCAGGGGAATCAGCGGCAGCTGTCGCGTCGGGTCGCTATTGTTGCGCAACAGCACGTCCAGGGTGAGCTCCTGACCGAGTATCAACAATTGATGCACGGCGCCAGCCAACTGGGCATCGAGACGGATGCTCCAGACTTCCGGCACCCGGTCGGCGCAGGCTGCCTGCAGGCGCGCCACCAGCTGGCTGCTCCAGGTTTCGTCGCATTCACGCAACTGATGCAGAAAGCGCGCCAGCAGGGGCGTGGTGAGCATGAACAGACATTCCTGGGCGACGATGCGGCTGGGCACCATGCAAAAGTCGCCGACGAAGGCATCGAACAGAGCGGTATTGGCCGTCTGGTTCTGCCGAGTGACGACAAAGATGGCCGGGTTGAGCTCGCGCGCGGTCACTGCCGTCGCCAGATTGC
The DNA here is from genome assembly GCA_019105045.1 of Sterolibacterium sp. Classification (GTDB taxonomy): domain Bacteria; phylum Pseudomonadota; class Gammaproteobacteria; order Burkholderiales; family Rhodocyclaceae; genus Sterolibacterium. The sequence goes on along the minus strand of JAHRWT010000010.1, from coordinate 5,734 downwards.
TGACATCATCGTTACTGCCGGCGACGAGACCCTGTGCCGTGCGGATACCCGCCGCTTCCAGAGTAAGGGCATCGGTGCTGCGACCGCGCACGGTATCCAGTCCGGCTTCGACATTGCCTGTTTCCAGGCCAGGATCAACGATGGTGACGCTGACGCCGGAGGCTTCCAGATTGCGCACCACGGCCTGACCGAAAATGCCGTAGCCACAAACGATCCAGTGTCCTTTGGGCGGCCGCTGGGCTTCCGGCAAGGGCGCATCCGGCAGGCCGGTAAGCAGTTCGACCAGACGATAGCGTGCCGGGGCAGCGGCGGCCAGCGACAGATATTCGGCAAAGCGTTCGAAAGGATTGATGATGTGGTCGGCGCCGAAACTGCTCATGTTGGCCGTGATCGCCTCGCTGCGCGCACGCGCCAGCACCGGCACCTCGGGATTGAGCAGCCGCACGGCCATGACCACAGCAAGATTGGTGGTTTCGTCATTGGTCAGCGCCAGTACGCCGCGACAACGGCGATGCCGCAAACCAGCCTGCAGCAGTTTTTCCGGCTGGCGCACATCGGCGTTGAGCGCCAGCATGTCGGTGCGGTATTCCTCCAGTTCCAGCTCCAGCACGCGCAGTTCGTCCTTTTCCACAATGACGAAACGCTGATTGAGATGATCCAGCGTCCGGCAGACCAGACTGCCCGTTTCCCCATAACCGCAGACCAGATAAAAAGACTCGTTGAGCCGCTGCAGACGACGCTGGAAACGCCCCACCACCAGCGCGTTCTGCAAGCCCTTGTCCTGAAAGCAAGCCAGCAGAGTGACGATGACGAAAGACCAACTGATCACCAGCAAGTAAATGCAGCCGGTGATCCATAGCCGCTGGGCATCGGAAAAACCCGTCACCGGCTCGGTATAGCCGATGGTTGTCGCCGTATAGGTAATGAAATAGAACGCGTGGAAAAAATCCAGCGGGGGCGCCGGGCGGCCCTGGAGATCGGCGCTGGGAATCAGGGTCAACCCCAGCACGGCCACGGCATGACTGATGATGACGAACACCAGCGGCATCCGCAAACGCCGCAGCAACAGGAAGAAAACGCTGTTCATGGCAGTCTGGCAACCTTTTGGAGCGGGTACGCGGGATACGCGACCAATGCAGCGGAACGATTCTTGCAGCGCTTCCTTAGCGACGCAACATGATGGTTTCGGCAATCAGCAGGATCACGGACACCACATTGGCAAACAACGCGCCCCCCGACAGCGAAACCACGCTGGCAGTGGTGTGCGGCGTCATGCTCGCGCTGCTGCCATCTCCCAGAGCATGGACGGCCACGGCCCAGGTCACCGCTGCCGCGATCAGTTGCAGCACGGCGACCAGGCTGGTCGACAGATGCACTGCGCCGATCTGCGTGCGGTCGCCGAACTTGAGTGCAGTGGCGATCAGATTCACCACGATGGCGGCGAACAGTTCATTGACGTTGTGCAACGCCGGCTGGCTGATGTCACCGACAAAGAAACCGAAATTGAGCGTGGCAGCCAGAAGAATGAAAAACCCGAAAACCACTTTTTCGAAATTCATGCTGTCCTCCGGAAGGGGTGGTTGCGCAGCGGGCTTGTCGGCCGGTGGCTGACCTGGTTGCCGATGCGCTGATGCGTCAGTTTTCTTCGCCGCGCTGGCCCGCTGCCAGTGCGTCGAGGCGGGCTTCCAGGCTGGCCAGTCTTTCCTGGCAGCGGGCCAGCAGGGCGGCCTGGATTTCAAATTCCTCGCGAGTCACCAGATCCAGACGGGCAAAGCTGCTGGTGAGCATGGCGCGCAGATTCTTTTCCATGTCCTTGGCCGGACTGTTGGCCAGCAGTTCGGCAATGCGACTGGCAACGTCATCGAACAGTTTCTGTTTGAGCATGGGGAATTCCTTTGATGGGGCAAACGTATGCAAAAAAGCGGGCAAGGTGTTCTGGAACTCGGTGGATCAGCGGAAAACCACGGTCTTGTTGCCGTGCAGCAGCACCCGGTCTTCAAGGAAGTAGCGCAGGCCGCGCGCCAGCACGGCTTTTTCGATGTCCTTGCCGTAGCGCACCATGTCTGCAACCGAATCGGAATGATCGATGCGGATCACGTCCTGCTCGATGATCGGTCCTTGATCGAGCTCAGGCGTGACGAAATGGCAAGTCGCGCCGATCAGCTTGACGCCGCGCTGATAAGCCTGGTGGTAGGGACGGGCACCAACGAAACTGGGCAGGAAGGAGTGATGGATGTTGAGGATGCGCCCAGGCAGGGCGGCGCACAGTTCAGGCGGAATGATCTGCATGTAGCGCGCCAGCACCATGCAATCGCCGCGCGCGGCTTCGAACAGGCGACTGATTGCAGCATACGCCGCCGGCTTGTTGTCAGCCGTGACCGGCACATGATGAAAGGGAATGCCGTGCCATTCGACGAAACCACGGAATGTTTCGTGGTTGGAAATGACGCAGGGAATCTCGATATCCAGTTCCTTCGCCTGCCAGCGGGCGAGCAGATCATAAAGGCAGTGCTCCTGCTTCGAGACCAGAATGACCACGCGCTTTTTCACGGCGCTGTCGGTGAGCTGCCAGTCCATCGCCAGTTCCTGCGCCAGAGCCGCAAATTGACGGCGGAAGCCGGCCGCATCACAGGACAGTGAGGCCGCGCGGATTTCCATGCGCATGAAGTAGCGCTGCTCGTCATTGTCCGAGTGGTAGCTGGATTCAAGGATCCAGCCGCCCAAACCGGCAATGAAACCCGAAACGCGCGCAATGATGCCGACCCGATCAGGGCAGGAAGCGGTCAGGGTATAGAACTGTTCGTGGTGCATGGCGCGCGCTTTGCCGGTCAGATAAGAGCGCTGCTCTGGTCGATGGCCGCGCGCAGTTCGGCGTAATTCATGGTCACCGGAAATTGCGGGAATTCGCGGATGACGTTTTCCGGCGGATGAAACAGGATGCCGGCATGGGCTTCGGCCAGCATGGCGGTATCATTGTAGGAATCGCCAGCGGCGATCACCTTGAAATTGAGTTCCTTGAAACGCTTGACGGCTTCGCGTTTCTGGTCGGCCATGCGCAGATGGTAATTGACCAGCGTACCGTTGGCATCGGCTTCCAGCTTGTGGCAGAACAGCGTGGGCATGGCCAGCTGGGCCATCAGCGGCATGGCGAATTCGTAGAACGTGTCGGACAGGATGATGACCTGATACTGCCTGCGCAGGTCATCGAGAAACGCCCTGGCACCGGCCATCGGCCCCATTTCGGCAATCACTTTCTGGATGTCCGGCAAGCCCAGCCGATGCTGCGCCAGCAGGTCGATGCGATATTTCATCAGCTTGTCGTAGTCCGGTTCGTCGCGTGTGGTACGGCGCAATTCGCTGATGCCGGTACGTTGGGCGAATTCGATCCAGATTTCGGGAACCAGCACGCCTTCGAGGTCAAGACAGACAAGTTGCACAGGGGACTCCAGATTCCTGAAAAACCGCGATTGTACCCGAGCCGGCGGTAGCAGTTCCTGGCCTGGCAGATTAGAATTCCACCATGTCCGCGTCGTCTGCAACGATCTGCCTGACCCACAATTTCCTGATCGCCATGCCCGCCATGACCGATCCGAATTTCGCGCGCACGCTTACCTACATCTGTGAACACAACGAGCAGGGCGCGCTGGGTGTCATCATCAACCGGCCAATGAACCTGGATCTGGCCACGCTCTTCGAACGGGTCAATATTCCTTTCGACGTCAGCCGCCAGCACCATGAAATGGGCGCCATGCCGATTTACTACGGCGGCCCCGTGCAGACCGACCGTGGCTTTGTGCTGCATCGTCCGCTGGGCGCATGGCAATCCACGCTGGTGGTGCAGCAGGATATGGATATCGGCCTGACCAGCACGCGCGACATCCTCGTTGGCATCGGCGCCAATGGCCAGCCGGCCGACATTCTGGTTTCGCTGGGCTATGCCGGCTGGTCGGCCGGGCAGCTGGAGTGGGAGCTGGCGCAAAACGCCTGGCTGAATGTGCCGGCCGATCCACGCATCATTTTCGAACTACCTGCCGAAGAGCGGCTGACCGCTGCCATGCAGCTGCTTGGCATCGACTTTGCCAATCTCTCGGATGTGGCCGGCCATGCCTGACCCGGCCACGGCAACCGGCACCGTACTGGCCTTCGACTTCGGCTTGCGCCGCATCGGAATCGCCCTGGGTGAACACCTGCTCGGCCAGGCCCGCGCCCTCACCGTTCTTCATGCCTCAGGCCAGGCCGAACGCTTCCGACAGATTGATCCGCTGATCGGCGAATGGCAACCGCAACGGCTGGTGGTCGGTCTGCCACGGGCGCTGGATGGCAGCGATCATGACATGACCCGCCACTGCCGCCGCTTTGCCGAACAGCTGGCGATACGCTACCGGTTGCCGGTGCAACTGGTCGATGAGCGTTTTTCTTCCGCCGAAGCCGATGCCCGTCTGGCCGCCGACGGCCTTGACTGGCGCACGCGCAAACAACAGCTCGACGCCGTTGCCGCACAAATCATCCTGCAGGACTACTTCGATGCCGCACACGCTTCCCTTGCTTCCTGACGCCGAACAGCTGGTTGCCAGCCTGGTCGACCAGCTGCGCGCCGATGTCACCGAAAACACGGTGCTGATCGGCATCCATACCAGCGGGGTCTGGCTGGCCGAACGCCTGCATCATCTGCTGGGCCTGCAAACGCCACTGGGCTGCATCGACGTTTCCTACCATCGCGACGACTATGCCAGCCGTGGCAACCGTAACCTGCCGCGCGGCAACAAGGCGTCATCGTTACCTTTTGCAGTCGACAGCACGCATATCGTCATCATCGACGACGTGCTGTACACCGGCCGCACCATCCGCGCAGCGATGAATGAACTGTTCGACCATGGCCGGCCACAGCGCATCGATCTGGCGGTGCTGGTTGATCGCGGCGGCCGCGAACTGCCGATTCACGCGCGCTACTGCGCACACACCCTGACGCAGCCGCTGCCGCCAACGCAGAAGCTGGTTCTTGCCCGCAACGGCGAACATGCCAACACCTCTTTCAGTCTGACGCTCAAGGAACAGGTCGATGACTAATCCACAACTCAATGCGCACGGCGAACTGCAGCACCTGCTGACCATCGAAGGTCTGCCGCGTGACATTCTCAGTGCCATCCTGGATACCGCCGCACCCTTCACCGAAGTCGCCGAGCGTGAAGTCAAGAAACTGCCGCTGCTGCGCGGCAAGAGCGTCTTCAACCTGTTCTTCGAAAATTCCACACGCACCCGCACCACCTTCGAGATTGCCGCCAAGCGCCTGTCGGCCGACGTGATCAATCTCAACATCAACACCTCCAGCGCCTCCAAAGGTGAATCCCTGCTCGATACCGTGGATAACCTGTCTGCCATGCAGGCCGACATGTTTGTCGTCCGCCATGCCTCTTCCGGCGCGCCCTTCCTGATTGCCGAGCATCTGGCCGCCACCCGGCGCGACCACATCCATGTGGTGAATGCCGGTGACGGGCGCCATGCGCATCCGACGCAAGGTCTGCTCGACATGTACACCATCCGCCACTACAAAAAGGATTTCAGCCAGCTGACCGTGGCTGTGGTCGGCGACGTGCTGCATTCGCGGGTGGCCCGCTCACAGATTCATGCCCTGCACACACTGGGCGTACCGCAAATCCACGTCATCGCGCCCAAAACCCTGCTGCCCAGCGATGTCGAGCGTCTCGGGGTGCGGGTTTTTCACGACATGCGCGAA
>JAHRWT010000054.1 GCA_019105045.1 Sterolibacterium sp. | reverse complement strand
GTCCCATTTCCATTTTTCACGCCAGATGTCGGAATAATCGTTGTACTTGACCAGCTTGGCCGGCGTGGTAGGCGGATCGGCCGGGCGCGGGGCGGCCGGCACGTAGTGCTTGGGACGCAGACTGTAGAGGCCCAGACCGGCCACGGTGGCAGCACTACCCATGATGAAATGACGGCGCGTCAATGCCATGCAGCTTCTCCCTTGAGTTTCACGATTGCAACCATAAGTTGACGACAACGTCAGGCTGCAGCGGTAACCTGCTTCCTCGACATCAATACATCAATCAATGCATCAACGCGCCAACAACAGACTGGCGCCCAATACCAGGCCCAGCAGAGCCACCGCCATATTCACCGCAATACCCCAGCGCACCGCATAGCCTGCAGGAAACTCTGCCGGGCGCAGTGTTTTCAGTACGTTGGCAAACTGGCGAGCAGAAAACAAGGCCACCATCGCTCCCGTAAAGATCAACACCAAGCCTACCAACAATGCGGTCACCCCCGAAGCCGTCGAAATGACTGCGATATCGTTTTTCTGCAACAACAACTCAATCAACAAACCTGAACGCTCCACCATAAAGCCGAAGGCAATCAGGGCAATGCTGGTGCGATTCCAGGCCAGCAAGGTACGCTCTGCGGCAAACAACACTCTGGGATCTTGCAAATCAGACATGAAACAATCTCGCAAAATATAAGAAAGTCAGCCAGCTTGACTAACTTGACCATGAACATGAGGCAGACCGACAGGGTAAACTCAAACCCCATTTCGCACAATTTTGTCGCGGATTGTGTACCGGACTGCGCAAAGCCTGACCCCATGCCGATGCCACCTCCCCATACCGATACCACCCTGCCCTTCTTTGCCGATCATCATCGCCAGTTGGCCGTGGCCGCCAGCGGTTGGGCGGCCGTGCATCTGCGCCATCCCCAAGCAATCGATGATCTTGATGCGCACTGCCGTGAGTTGGCTGGCCAATTGGGCGCGGCGGGCTGGCTGCAATGGTGCGTGCCGCAAGCAAGCCAGCAGACCCGTTCCACGCCCCGACTGGATGCCCGAGCCCTCTGCCTGCTGCGCGAGATATTTGCCTGGCACGCCCCACTGGCTGATTTCGTGTTCGCCATGCAAGGTCTGGGCGCAGGCGCCTTGTCGCTGTTCGGTACAGCGGCCCAGCAAGCGCGTTATCTGCCGGGAGTGGCCTCAGGCCGGTTGCTGGCCGCCTTTGCCCTGTCGGAAACAGAGGCCGGCTCGGACGTGGCCGCCCTGCGTTGTCAGGCCACGTCGATGGCCGATGGCAGCTGGCGGCTGAACGGCGAAAAGACCTGGATTTCGAATGGCGGCATCGCTGATTTTTATGTGGTTTTTGCTCGCACTGAAGAACACCCCAAGCGAGGCAGCGACGGGATTTCCGCCTTCATTATCGAAGCCGACAACCCCGGTTTGCGCATCGTCGAACGCATCACCACCCTCTCGCCCCATCCGCTGGCGCGCATCGCTTTTGATGATTGCCCAATCGCTGCCAAGCAGCTGATCGGCCAGGCAGGTGATGGTTTTCGCATCGCCATGACCACTCTCGACTGGTTCCGCGTTTCAGTGGCGGCGGCTGCCCTGGGCATGGCGCGACGAGCACTGCACGAAACGCTGCACCATGTGCAGAAGCGCCAATTGTTTGGCCGCCGTCTGGCCGATATGCAACTGACTCAAGCCAGCCTGGCCGAGATGGGCACGGCACTCGACGCCGCCGCCCTGCTCACCTACCGTGCCGCCTGGCAGCGCGACCAGAGCCCGCCCGGCACGGGCAACCACGTCAACAATGCGCCACATACCGGTCATGCGGCGATGGCCAAGCTGTTTGCCACGGAAGAAGCCCAGCGCATCGTGGATACGGCCGTCCAGCTCTTTGGTGGTCGCGGTGTCACCCAGGGCGAAGTGGTCGAGGCGCTCTATCGCGACATCCGCGCCCTGCGCATCTACGAAGGCGCCAGCGAAATACAGAAACTGGTGATCGCCCGCGAACTGTTGAAGTCATTCAAGGATCAGGACTATCTGCCGTAGAATTTGCACACCCTGCCACATCAGTCCCCATGCACTCGCGGCAATTCTGCATTCTGATGCGGGCACACGGCTGGACTGCCCCAGCCCGAGGAATGAGGAAGGATTCATGACCATGAACACACGGCACGCCCTGCTGCCTGTCCGACGCATCTTGCTGACCGTCTGCCTGCTGCCGGCCTGCCTCGGCTTGACGGCCTGTGACCTGCTCGGCGAAGAGGCCGAAGCCCGCGCAGCCGCCGCCCGCGATGCAGAAGGCCGCGCCATCGGCAGTGCCTGCCGCCATGCTGGCCGCTCCCTGGAAGATTGCTACACACAAAATCCCAGAGCAATCAAAGCCTCGGTCTTTGCCGGCTGGCGCGACATGGATGGCTACATGCGCGAAAACAACATCGCCATCATTCCGCCACCCGAGTACCGCAGCCTGCCTGAAACTGCGGCACTGAATGCACAGGCAACCCAAGATCCACAGAACGCTCCCCAGGCCACCGGTGAAGCACCCGCCGCAGCCTCACCTCCACCACCGCCATGACACCCGGCAGCGGCGCATACGATGAGTTTTTGTAATGGCATCCCCATCTTAGCCCTGTCAACGCCACATCCGGTTTCAGGGCAGCAGGCTATCTGCGATATAATCTTCCCTCTGTCATTCTGCCGGTTGATGACAGCCATCGGTCACCCTCATGCGCATTTCCCGCAGTGGCCGATTCTGGCCCACCCACACTCTGCTGCCTGAACCGGTGCATGCCAGGCCAGAGCAGGAGCCATCATTGAAATTTGAAGACCTCGGGTTGATGCCCGAACTATTGCAGGCTGTCGCCGATGCCGGTTACAGCGCACCGACGCCGATCCAGGCCCAGTCCATCCCCATCATTCTTGCTGGCAAGGACATCCTCGGCGGTGCCCAGACGGGTACCGGCAAGACGGCCAGTTTCACGCTGCCGATGTTGCAGCGGCTGGCCCGTCATGCCAACACATCCTCATCACCCGCACGCCATCCGGTGCGCGGCCTGATTCTTGCGCCCACCCGCGAGCTGGCCATCCAGGTGTTTGAAAACGTCAAAACCTACAGCAAGCATCTGCCCTTGCGCGCCACCTGTCTGTATGGTGGCGTCGATATCAAGCCGCAGATTGCCGAACTGATGCAGGGTCGCGAGATCATCGTCGCCACGCCGGGCCGCCTGCTCGATCACGTGCAGCAGAAAACCGTGTCCTTCAATGCGGTCGAATTTCTCATTCTCGACGAAGCCGATCGCATGCTCGACATGGGCTTCATTCCCGACATCAAGCGCATCCTCGCCCTGTTGCCCAAAGAGCGGCAGAGTCTGCTGTTCTCGGCCACGTTCTCCGAGGACATCCGCAAGCTCGCCGACACCATGCTGAAATCGCCGCAGCTGATCGAAGTCGCGCGGCGCAATGCCGTCTCGGAAACCATCACTCACCGCGTCTATCCCGTCAGCCAGGAAGACAAGCGCCACCTGCTGGTCCATCTGCTGCGCGAACAGGAATTGCGTCAGGTACTGGTTTTCGTCGGCACCAAGTTTGGCGCCAGCCGGCTGGCGCATTATCTGCAACGCCAGGGCATCGAAGCCGACGCCATCCATGGTGACAAATCCCAGCAACAGCGCAGCGAGGCGCTGGAAGCCTTCAAGTCAGGCAAGGTCAAGGTACTGGTCGCCACCGACGTGGCCGCGCGTGGTCTGGATATCGACGATCTGCCCCACGTCATCAACTACGAACTGCCGCATACCGCTGAAGATTACGTCCATCGCATCGGCCGCACCGGCCGTGCCGGCAAGCCGGGCGATGCCACTTCGCTGGTCAGTCCGGCAGAAAAACCCAATCTCACCGAAATCGAAAAACTCATCAAGATCAAGATCGAGCAGGTCACCACGCCGGGCTTTGAGCTGATCGACGATCAGGGACATACCGGCCTCGATGCCAAGGGTGGTCGCGCGCGCAGCCGGCAGGATGGACGCAGCGGCCGCGATGAGTTCGGTGCCTCTGCCGCCCGCGAAGCACGCCAGGAACGCAGCCGCAAAACCGACCGCGAGCGCGCCGCCGAAAACCTGCAGCGCCGCCGTCCCAGCCTGGAGCCTGCCGCCTCGCCCCATCTCGTCAAGCTCGATTTTGACCCCAACAAACCCTACGAGCCATCACCCGGCAGCGGTGCCGGTCAAGCCAGCCCCAGCCAGCCTCAGCCTGTCTCATCCGCAATTCGCCGTCAGCAACGACCGGTTGCCGCATTGCTGGGTGGCCTGGGAAAAAAGAGCTCCGCCTAGGGCCCGTTCTCGATTGCCTGACCGGCCGAGAGAATCACGTGCAGCGAGTTGCCGAGGGCATTCACCGCCAGATGCAGTTTGGCCTTCAGCCGCCCCGGGAGCGGCCGGTTTTCTGACCACCGGCTTTCTTGGGTCGTGGCGAAATGTGAATGGGCGCGGGTGAAGCTCTCAGGAAGTTCTGCATGAACCGGACCAATCAGCAAAGGCTGTGTTTTGGTGCGAGATGCCAGGTGCGCGAAGTGAACACTGAACGCTGAACGCTGAACGCGGGAAGCGGGAAGCCCAAGCTGGTGCCTGCCAAAACTGAGCAACGGCGCCATGCAAACACTGCATGACAACGCCACAGATGGCTGCGGCGGAATGATTCGAGCAGCGTTTCCTTGAACACAAGTCTTTGAACCAAGCACAAAGAAAGTGCTGCACGAGCACATGTCCCTCCGGACAACCCGACTTTACCCGGGCAGTCCGCTTCTCGGCAGCAATGCCTGTTCTCGCCGCCACCCGCAGGTAGGCAGCGGGACGGAACGGGGCCGGCCCTGCTCGTCTTTTGTTTGCGAATGCTATATTCCAGCCATTTGGGATGTTGGGGCTGCCACTCATCAGTCCTCTCCGGCGCCTTTCCCACCTTGTAAATACGGCAAATACAGAAAAACATGCGATCCAGACGCCACTACCTTCCTCTCGCTCTAGTGCTTGCTGGCCTGTGCAGCCAACCCGTTTCGGCTCAGGCAGCCTTGGCAGACGATGCAGCTCGATTGATGGAATTGTCGTTGCAGGATTTGATCGCCACGCCGGTGGTCACGGCTTCGCGCCAGGCTGAAACCCGGGACCAGACGCCCGCGCAGATCATCGTATTCACACGGGAGCAGATTCGTCAGCGACGTTACAAGAATCTGGCCGATCTGCTGTTTGATCTGCCAGGCGTGGATTTTCAGCGCGGCACCAAAAGCTCGCAGTTCAACCAATTTGCCATCCAGGGCTATCTTGGCCCCAACAAGCTGCTGATCATGCAGGATGGCGTGCGCATAGCTCACCCCGGTGGCGGTAATTTCCCGGTGGCGGAAAACCTCGCGCTGTATCACGCCAAGCAGGTTGAAGTGCTGTACGGCCCGGCGGCGGCGCTGTACGGCGCGGATGCCGTGGCCGGAGTGATCAATATCATTACCGAAACAGGCGGTCAGGGACAGAGCGCGGTTTCTCTGGGTGCCGGGCGTTTTGATGGCCAGGAAGCCTCGTTCTTCACCAGTGCACAAATTTCCGAGCAGCTCGGTATCTCTGCGGGTGGCCACAAGCAGCAGTCTGATCGCGCACCGCTGGATCACTTTTATCCAGCTTATTTTCAGCAAGTCGATGGTGACTTTGGGGGCGCGACCATCTTGCCAGCCGCCACGCGCGAGGCTTATGCAGGAAAAATTTCCAGTCACAGCCTGTTCGCCCGTGTGGATCTGGCTGAGCAGCTCACCCTGGGGCTGCATCGCAGCCGTTTCAACAGCCTGACCAGCACGGGGGATCCACTGGCCACGGCGCAATATGATCCGGGTGCCCAATGGCAGACCACCAACGATACTTACTACGCTCAATATCGTTTTCGCCTGAACGACGATCTCGACGCGCAGTTGAGCATCGACCACGGCCGCCTGGAAGTTGCTCCCAAGGCCTATTACAACAATGTCTATAACGGCTTTGCGCCCGGCTATTCCTATGTCCGCGGCGAGCGAACCGCCATCGAACAGACGTTCAACTGGCGCATCAACCAAAACCAGCAATTGCAGGCCGGGCTGGGCTGGCAGCGTTTCTACGATATCGAGGTCGGCTCACTGCCCCAATCTTTCGACAAGGGCAAGCCGGTGGGCGCCCAAGGCATGTCGCACATGAATACCCCCTTGCCATTGATTCCCCTCGATGCGCGCTTCCGCAATGCGCTGGGGTATCTGCAATTGCAGTCTCAATGGACGACCGCTTTTTCCACCGTGGCTGGCCTGCGCGTGGATAAACATTCCTCCTACGGCACTTCGATCAACCCACGCCTGGGCGCGGTCTATAAACCCAGTGAGCAGCACGTTTTCAAGCTGATGTTTGGCCAGGCTTTCCGCGCGCCTTCACCTGAAGAAAGGCTGAGTACCTATGGCATGTTTGATGGCATCGAAAAAGATACTGATGGGCGCTATGTGGGACATTATTTCCGCATTCCCAGTCTCGATCTGCAACCGGAAAAAGCCCGTACCCTGAGCACTGCCTGGGACTGGCGGCCAACGCCCAACCTGAATCTGAATACGCATCTCTACTACAGCCGCATCAGCAATCTGGTGGTCAATAAAGTGCTGGCCGGCAACGATACCCAGTCCATCCCCGGTGCGGTGCTGATCACTCCGGACATCAAAGGCAACGCCGGCCAGCAGTGGCAAAGCGGCCTGGATTTCAGCGCGCAGTGGCGCTTCAGTCTGAATCAAGACTGGACCGGTGATCTATGGGGCAGCGCCAGTTATGTTCATGGCCGGGTCGATGAGGGCAATGGCGTGTCATGGGACATTCCCTATGTCGCCCGCCACAAAATCAAACTGGGCACCACCTTGCGCTGGCGCGAAAGCATCACGATCACGCCCAAGATTTACTGGACGGATGAAGTCACCAATGGCCGCACCAAGGCGCCCGGCAGCAACCTGCTGCCACCCGCCAGCTGCCAGACCACCATGCAGGCGCCAGAGCGCTGCACCACACCCGGCTACACGCTGGTCGATCTGCATCTGGGTTGGCACAAACTGCTGGCTGGCAAAGCCACCGTCTGGCTGGATATCTACAACCTGTTTGATCGGCGCTATCACGCTGCCGCCGGCGCCGGCAGTTTGACTTTCTGGGACATGCCACAGCAGCCGCGCAGCTGGATGCTTTCGCTGGATTATCAGTTCTGAATCCTGACTGCTGATTTACATGGCCCTCAACACCTCTTTTTTCGCATCTTTTTTTCACCCGCTTGACCTGACCAGGCGCCAGTCTTCATTTGCCCGTTTCCCATGGCAACAAAGACGACGGAACAAATTGCGCATCGGGCTGAATTTACTGGGCTGGCTGCTGGCCCTGGGCAGCCTCGCACTGCCCACCACAACACTGGCGCAAACTTCGCCTGCCGCGGCTGAATATGCCATCAAATCCGCCCTGCTGTTCAAATTGCCACGCTTCATTTATTTGCCCAAGCTGGCAGATGACACCGCCTTGCAGCTTTGTGTCGTGGGAGAAAGCCCCTTTGGCAGCGCCCTGGAAAAACTGTCGAAAACACCGATAGACGGGCGAAAAATCGAAGTGCGGCAATTTGCCCACGGCAAGCTGGCACTGGATTGCCATCTGTTGTTCATTGCGCGCAGCGAAACGGATCACCTCGCCAGCATCCTGAAACAGCTCGAACAAGTACCAACCGTCACCATTTCCGACATCGCCGGTTTTGCCAAGGCCGGTGGCATGGTCGAAATGGCACTCAATCCCGGCAGTGGCAGTGCCCTCAATATTCTCATCAACCGCAAGGTGGCCCAGGCCCGGCACATTGATTTCAATGCGCAATTATTGCGTCTGGCCAGTCTGGTCGAATCATGAACGCTTTTCTTCATCGTCTGCGCCCCCGCACCATACGCGGCAAGCTGGTCATCGGTTTTACCATCGCCATCGTGCTGGCCGTGGTGCTGTTTTTCGTTCTGATGCTGGTGCAGCAGCAACGTCTGTTGCAAAGCGAATGGGCCAACAGCTGGCGCACTCAGGCGCGTTTGATCGCCAGCAACAGCCAGGCCGCTTTCGAGTTTCAGGACAGCATGGAAGCCGCACACCTGCTGCGGGCTGTGCAAGTCACCCCCACTGCGCTGCGCGCCCGCCTGCTGGTTGAAGGCAGCGCCCAACCCTTCGCCGAATATCTCAAGCCACAGGCCAGCCTGCCCGCTGCCCTGCACCAATTGCGCCCACCCTCGGCAGCTGCACTGGCCAATCCTGCTTCAGCTTCCTCCTCAGCTGCGGATGTTTTCTTTGCCTCGGATTTCATCGCCGTCTGGGCCGCCATTCCGGGCACCGAAGGCCAGGCCAGGGTGGAATTGATTGCTTCCACCAAGGACATGCAGCAGGCCATGCTGCGCACCGGCGTGGAAACCGGCGCCGTGCTGTTGCTGTTGCTGTTTGCCTTTCTGTGGATTTCCGGGCGCATGGCCCGACGCTTGGCTCGACCATTGCAAAACCTCAACAATCTGATGCAGCAAGCGGCAGACGACCCCAAGCTGAAGGAGCGCGTCGCCATCCGTGGCGAGGATGAACTGGCGCAACTGGGCCGCAGCCTCAATCAGATGATCGACAAGTTGCAAGCACGCGATCAGGAACTGGAAGAATATCGGCAGAATCTGGAACGACTGGTTGAACTGCGCACCCACGCCCTGCAGCAGACCACCGAGCAGGCGCAGCAGGCAAACCTGGCCAAGTCGGATTTTCTGGCCCGCATGAGCCATGAAATCCGCACACCGATGAATGCCATCGTTGGTCTGGGCAAGCTGCTCTTGCGCACCGAGCTGACACCACATCAACGGGACTATCAGGAAAAAGTCATCAGTGCATCAGACATGCTGCTGGGACTGATCAATGACATTCTGGATTATTCCCGCATCGAAGCCGGCAAGCTGGAAGTGGAGAGCATCGCTTTTGATCTGGAACAGGTGCTGCAAGGCGTGGCCGGCCAGCTGGCCCTGCGTGCCCAGCAAAAAGGCCTGGAACTGCTGATCTACAAAGCGCCGCAAGTACCTATCCATTTACAGGGTGACCCGCTACGGTTGTCGCAAGTGTTGGTCAACCTGATCAACAACGCCATCAAATTCACCGAGTTCGGTGAAATTGTCGTGCGCATCGAAATGGATGCCGAAGCTCAGCATGAGCATGGCGCGGCTCAAGCAGACCAAACCACCCCTTCCCCTTCGGTGCCCACGGTCAAGCTCACTTTCTCGGTCAGCGACACCGGCATGGGCATTCCCGCCGAGCGCCTGCGGGAGCTGTTCACACCGTTCACCCAAGTGGATGGCAGCATCACCCGCCGCTTCGGTGGCTCGGGTCTGGGCCTGGCCATTTGCCGTCAATTGGTTGAACTGATGGGTGGTCAGATTCAAGCCCGCAGTGAAGAGGGGCAAGGCAGTTGCTTCTATTTCACGCTGCCACTGCCGATCGCGCCCGCCCTCGATACCACCGCCAATCAAACCGCGGATCAAGCAGGCAATACCTCGATCCTGCACAACAAACGCGTGCTGGTCGTTGATGACAACGCCAGCGCCCGCGACATTCTCAGCGCCATGCTGGAGCAGTTCGGCATGCGCGTGCAGACCGTGGCCAGCGGTGAAGAGTGCATCACCCAATTGCAGCAGGCCAGCGCGGCCGGCGACCCCTATCAAATGGTCTTGCTGGATTGGCTGATGCCCGGCATGGACGGCATAGAAACCGCCCGCCAGATCAACGTCACCGCCCTGCCCGCCGGCATTCCCTCCGTGTTGATGGTGACTGCGGGCAGTTATGAAAAACTTTGCCAGCAGGCCGCACAGGTGGGTTTGGAACACATCCTGACCAAGCCGGTCAGCCCCTCTGCGCTGCATGACGCGCTGCTTGAAGCCTTGTTGCAAACCACTGACCCGCAGCAGGCAACAGGTACGGCCGCATCACTTGAACCGCTCAATGCACTGGCCGCACCCGCTGCCGCCACGCAACTGGATTTCAGCCGTCTGGCCCAGGCCCGCGTGCTGCTGGTTGATGATGTCGAACTCAATCGCACCGTGGCCCTGGCTTTCCTGGAAGATACCGGCGTGCAGGTTGATATCGCGGTGCATGGCCGCGACGCAGTGGAAAAAATCCTGAACAATACTTACGATCTGGTGCTGATGGATATCCAGATGCCGGAAATGGATGGCTTGACGGCAGCCCGGGAAGTCCGCAAACACCAACGGCTGCGCGAACTGCCCATCATCGCCATGACCGCCCACGCCATGGAAGGCGACCGCCAGCGCAGCCTGGAAGCCGGCATGCAGGATCACCTCACCAAACCGATCAATCCCGATACCCTGTACCAAGCGCTGCTGCGCTGGATTGCACCTCGTCAGCAGCCGCCTGGTCAAGCAGCCAAAGCCAAGAAACAACTGGTTTCAGCCAACGAAATCCCCAGCTTGGCCGGCATCGATACAGAACGCGGCCTGGCCTTGAGTCTGGGTCGTCCTGAACTGTATTTACGCATACTGGGCGATTTTTCCCGGGAATTTATCGGCAGTGCGAACGCCATGGCCGCCGCCCAGGCTGCGGAAGACTGGACACTGGCCCGCCGCCTGGCACACTCGCTCAAATCCAGCAGCGCAACCATCGGCGCAGCCATGCTGGCGCGGCTGTCCAAAGACCTGGAAGATGGCTATGCTGAACAACAATTACCCGAAGCCGGCCTGCTCAACAGCGTCAGCGCCGAGCTGGCCCGCGTTTGTGAATTGCTCGCGCAATTTTCATCCCCTGCTCCCCATGCGCCGATGGCAGCGGATGGCAACCAGCCAGCCTCGGGGCAAATCACGATTTCCCAAACGGAACGGGCAGCAATCCTGCCCATACTCGATCGCCTGCAACATCAACTGGAAGCGGATGACGCCAGCGCCCTGCGCACCCTGCAAGAACTGGAGTCATGGTCTACGCTGCCTTCTTTAGCGCAGGCCATGCTACAGCTGCGTGACTTGATAGAAGACATTGAATATCCCGACGCCTTGGCCCAACTGGCTGCATTGCGCCAAACGCTGGCCGCCACGGATCAAACCGCATCCCCAGAGGAAACCTCAGCATAAATGGAACACGAAACAGAATTTACCCTGCTCATCGTCGATGATGAAAAACAGAACCGGCTGCTGCTCACCGAGCTTTTCCAGAGCGAATACAAGATCATCCAGGCCAAGAACGGCCAGCAAGCACTGGAACGCGCGCGCAGCCATTTGCCCGATCTCATCCTGCTGGATGTGCTGATGCCGGAAATGGACGGCATGGCCGTCATCCGCGAGCTCAAGCGCGACGACGACACGCGCCACATTCCAGTCATTTTCATTACCGCCCTGGACACCACGGCAGACGAGGAATGGGGCTTGAATCTGGGCGCAGTGGATTACATCGTCAAACCTTTCCATCCCTCCATTGCCCGCGTACGCGTGCGCAATCACCTGCATCTGGTGCATCAACGTCGTCTGCTCGAACAGATTGCCGCCCTGGATGGCCTAACCGGCATCCCCAATCGGCGCCGCTTTGACGAAGCGCTGAAACAGGAATGGAGCCGCTGCCAGCGCAATGACCAACCTTTGTCATTGATTATCGGTGATGTGGATTTTTTCAAGACCTACAACGACACCCTGGGCCACGCGGCCGGCGACCGCGTGCTGCAGGAAGTCGCCTCTGAATTGCGCCAATGCGCCCGTCGCCCGGGCGACCTGGCCGCACGTTACGGCGGCGAAGAATTCGTCCTGCTGCTGCCAGGCACCAGTCAAGAAGAAGGCAAACTGGTGGCAGAAAAATTCCGCCAACGCATGTTGGCCCGCAACCTGCCTCACCCGGCCTCACCCGGCCTCCAGCGCCGCGTCCTGCGTCACCCTCAGTCTGGGCGGCACCACCATCACCCCCAGAAACAACGAAGTCACCCCCGACTTCTTTCAGCTGGCCGACGCCGCCTTGTACCGGGCGAAATCCCAGGGGCGCAACCAGATTTGCTGGCATGAAGAGTGAGAACGGATCACAGCACACAGCACACAGCGCAAAAATCACTTTCCTGGCATTCCTGGTAAAACTTCCGGGCTAGACATCCTAACTTGCCTCGCCCGTATCACGTCCATCGATTGACGCCGAAGCATACGCTGCCGTATCCGTGTGCTGTTTACGAAACAAACGCACACGCCACCAATCGATAAAACCTTCGACATAGGAATAGGCCACGGGAATCACCAGCAGGCTGAGGAAGGTCGAACTGATCAGGCCGCCGATGACAACGATGGCCATCGGTGAGCGGAAGCTCGGATCGGTGCCGATGCCCAGGGCAATCGGCAGCATGCCCGCACCCATGGCAATCGAAGTCATGACGATCGGCCGGGCGCGCTTGCGGCAGGCATCGATCAAGGCGTCATGACGGTTCATGCCATGATCGCGGCGGGCTATGATGGCGTAATCGACCAGCAGGATGGAGTTCTTGGTGGCGATGCCCATCAGCATGATCATGCCGATCATCGAGGGCATGGAAATGGCCTTGTTGGTGACGAACAGCGCCACGAAAGCGCCCGGCACCGAGAGCACCAGCGCGATCAGAATGGTGAAGGGGATGATGAAATCATGGAACAGCAGCACCAGCACCACATAGATGCAGAGGATGCCGGCAGTCATCGCCACGCTGAAGCCGTCATACAGCTCGGCCATGGACTCGGCCTCACCCACCGTCGTGCGCATCACGCCATTGGGCAGGTTCTTGATGCTGGGCAGATTCAGCACGGCGTGTTCAGCATTGCCCAGCGGCAAGCCATTCAGTTCGACTTCAAAATTGATGTTGCGCAGGCGATCGTAACGGTCGATTTCGGCAGGCCCGCCACCGATGGAAACCTCGGCCACGCTGCGCAGCATGACCGGCCCCTGACGGCTGGGCAGTCGCAGGCGTTCGATATATTCGAGATCGGTGCGCGCGGCCTTGGGCAGACGCACGATGATGGGCACTTGACGCTGGCTGAACGTGAGCTTGGCCAGGCTTTGCTCATAATCACCCGCAGTCGCCACACGCACGGTATCGGCAATCGCTTCGGCGGTAACACCCAGATCAGCCATACGGGCAAAATCCGGCTTGATGATGAGCTCGGGCCGGGTCAGGCTGGCGGTTGAAAAAATATTGCCCACGCCCGGAATGGTGCGCAGCTCGGCTTCTACCTGACGCGCCGTGCGCGAAAGCAGTTCGCCATCTTCACCGGCCAGCACCAGAGTGTATTTTTCGGTCGAAGAGCCCAGGCCGATCTTGATCTGCACGCCCGGAATCTGCGCCAGCTGCTGACGGAACTGGGCTTCGATGGACTGCTTGGAGATGCCCTGGCGTTCCTCGCGCGGCGTCAGGTTGATGGTCAAAGTGGCCGTGCGCGCTTCAGCCTCGCCACGCGGCGTGAACGGATCGCTGCCTGATTTACCGCCGCCCACTGCCGTATAAACCAGCTTGACTTGCGGATTCTGTTCGATGATGTGACGGGCCTTTTCGGCAACGGCCAGAGTGTCCTCGAACCGACTGCCCGGCGGCAAGGCCAGATGCACCTGGGTTTGTGAAACATCGTCAGGCGGAATGAATCCCGAAGGCAGCAGCGGCACCAGCGCAAACGAACCATAGAAAAACGCCAGGGTGATGAGTACCGTGAGCTTGCGGTATTTCAAACAGGTATTCACCCAGCCGACATAGATACCCAGCCAGCGCGGCTCGGGATGCACTTTGTCGAGCGGCTTCATCAGATAGGCGGCCATCATCGGCGTCAGCATACGGGCGACCACCAGCGACATGAACACGGCAATCGCCGCCGTCCAGCCGAACTGGACAAAGAACTTGCCCGGCAAGCCGCCCATGAAAGCGGTCGGCAAAAACACCGCCACCAGGGTGAAGGTGGTGGCAATCACGGCCAGACCGATTTCGTCGGCCGCTTCCATCGCCGCCTGCCAGGGCGTCTTGCCCTGGGCGAGATGGCGCATGATGTTTTCGATTTCGACGATGGCATCATCGACGAGGATGCCGATCACCAGCGACATCGCCAGCATACTGACGATGCTGATCGGAAAATCGAACTGGTGGATGATGGCGAAAGTCGGAATGATGGACAGCGGCAGGGCCGTCGCCGAAATGATCGTCGCCCGCATGTCGCGCAAGAACAGCCAGACGACAATCACGGCGAGGATGGCCCCTTCGATCAGCAGCTTCATCGAGCCGTGGTAGTTATCAACCACCGGATCGACAAAGTTGAACGCTTCGGTGATCTGGATGTC
This sequence comes from Sterolibacterium sp., assembly GCA_019105045.1. GTDB lineage: Bacteria > Pseudomonadota > Gammaproteobacteria > Burkholderiales > Rhodocyclaceae > Sterolibacterium. Next base: position 9,674 of record JAHRWT010000054.1, on the reverse strand, counting down.
TGGATGTTCCTTTTTCAGCACCTCCAGCCGCGCTTCGACGAGTTTTCTCACCGTCACCGCGCCGATGCCCCGGCTGCGGGTGATTTCGAAACCGACGACCGGCTGGCCGTCAAGCAAGACCGCGCTGCGCTGTTCAGCGACCCCATCGCTGACCTGGGCCACTTGATCCAGCCGCAGATGGCGTCCGTCCTGCAAAGGAATATCGAGTGCGGCCAGCTCATCCGCGCTGCGCACGTTTGCCAGCGTGCGCACCGTCTGCTCGATGCCGCCGACATCCGCCACCCCCCCGGAGGCTTCCTGCTGGACGCTGCGCAGCTGACGCGAAATTTCCGCCGCCGTGACGTTCAGCGCCAACATGCGCTGCGGATCAAGTTCGACCTTGACTTCACGACTGACGCCGCCAACGCGGGCGACAGCGCCAACGCCGCGCACACTGAGCAGATTCTTGGCGATTTCATGATCGACGAACCAGGACAGCGCTTCATCGTCCATGCGCGAGGACGAGACGGTATAGGTGAGGATGGGACTGCCGGCCAGATCGATTTTCTCGATCACCGGATCGCGCAGATCGCCGGGCAGATCGGCGCGGATGCGCCCCACCGCGGCACGCACATCATCGACCGCTTCCTGGATGGGCTTTTCCAGACGGAATTCCGCCGTTACCAGCGCCGAGCCATTCTGCACATGGGTGTAGATATGCTTGAGACCGCGCAAACCGGCCAGACTGTCTTCGATCTTGCGCGCCACTTCGGTTTCCAGCTGTCCCGGAGCGGCCCCCGGCAAGGAGGCATTGACCATCACCGTGGGCAGCTCGACATCGGGAAACTGCTGGATTTCCATCGCCCGAAAAGAGACGATGCCAGCCAGCGTCAGCATCGCAAACAGCAGGATGGCCGGTATCGGATTGCGAATCGACCAGGCAGAAACGTTGATCATGGCGCGCGATCCACAGCCGTTTCGGCAGCCACCACACTGACCACATCGTTATCGGTCAGAAAACCCGTGCCCTGGGTCACCACCTGCATCCCCGGCTGCAGCCCTTCGAGAATTTCGACGCGCCCATGCTGACGCCGACCCGTGCGCACTTTCAGCAGACTCGCCCGACTGGGCTCGCCGGCCACCACGAAGACATAGGCAAAACCTTCGCGCTGCAAGACGCTGGCCGCTGGCACGCTGAGAGCGGCCGCCTGGCCCAGCGCAATCTGGCCATGGACGAACATGCCGGCACGCAGGCTGCCCAGTTTGTTCGTCGGCAGATCGACATACACCAGCCCATTGCGGGTACGCGCATCCAGGCTGGGTGCGACCGCCCTCACCCGGCCGCTGACGAGCGTGCCATCCGGCCCTTCGACCTGGGCTGTCTGCCCCACTTGCAGCTGGCCGATGAGCTGGGCCGGCACTTCAGCCTGCCACTCAATGCGTCCCTGACGGATCAAACGAAAAAGCTCCTGCCCCGGTTGCACCAGGGAACCCACCGTGGCCTGCCGCGCCGAAATCACGCCATCATCGCTGGCACGGATTTCCGTGCGTGCCAGCCGCCAGTCCGCCGCCGTCAGCCGCGCCTGCGCACCCGTCACGCGCGCCAGCGAAGCGCGCTCACCCGTCACGAACTGGGTGCTGGTCTGTGGGCTGTAAAAACCCTGTTCACGCAACACCTTGGCCCGCTCGGCATTGGCCCGTGCTTCTTCGGCATAGGCATCGAGCTCGGTCACCATGGCACTGGCCTCCTCGCGCTCGGCGCCGATGGCCTCATTGTCCAGCCGCGCCAGCACCTGGCCACGGCGCACCCGGTCACCCACTTGCGCCAACACCTCGGTAATCCGCAACTGCCCCAGCTCGGCACCGATCACCGCTTCCTGCCAAGCCACCAGATTGCCATCCAGCATCAATGTCTGCGGCCAGTCCGCCGTCTGCGGCGGCGCCACCGTCACCGTCAGTGCCGGTTTGATGGCCGCTGCAGGCTGCGTCACGTCCGCCGGTGCAGCCGCCTCCTGCGGTGTCTGCGCACGCCACCCGAAAAACAGTCCCACCAGCCCCAACACCAGCAGCGCGCCCAGCCAGCGGCTGCGCCCAGGTTTCACTTGATTCACCCAGTCCATCATCATCCCGCTTCACATCAAAATCCGCCCGGTAGCCACCGGGCGATCAAAACGGTTGATTATCCTAGAAATCAAGCATGAGGCGTTGCCAACATGCTGAATTTGGGCGTTTTGCCTCAAGAAAACCCTGTCGAACCCGCCCTCTCAAGGCTCGCGCACCACGCAACGGATGCCGCCCGGCGCTTCGATCAAGGTCGCGCACAGATTGCAATGGGTGCAGCCATTGACGTAGCCCGCCTCGGCCTGGGCGTTGATGACGAAATCCGGGTCGTACAGCAGCGGCCGCCCCAGCTGGATGAAATCAAAGCCATCACTCATCACCCGGGCAATGCTTTCATTGCTGGATACACCGCCGATATAGCAAACGCTGCCCCGTTTGACCTTGTCGCGGATGCGGCGGGCGTTCTCGATCAGATAGGTTTCGCGGTAAGGGTAGTAGCGGAACAATTTGGGGCCAACCACACGCAACCCCAGCTTCATCACAGGATTTTTTTCCTGAGCCAACATGCCGGGCAGAATGCTGTCGCCATGAAACAACAGCATGGGATTCATCGAGCTGGTGCCATCGCTGGGAATCACGCAATCCAGACCGGCCTGATCGAACATTTCAGCGATCAGTGGCGATTCCTCATAGCTCACGCCGCCGCGCACGCCATCCGACATGCTGATCTTGCCCAGCAGCGGGAAATCATCGCCCACCGCCTGCCGCACTGCCGCCAGCACTTCCAGCGGAAAGCGCATGCGATTGACTAGGCTGCCGCCGTATTCATCGGTACGCTTGTTGGTTTTGGGTGAAATGAACTGCGACAGGCCATAGCCATGACCAAAGTGAATCTCAATGGCATCAAAACCCACTGATTTCATGAAGCCGGCTGCCCGCCCCATGGTTGCCACGCGTTCGCGCAGCTGTGTCTTGTTGAGCGCCAGGGCAAAGAACCTGCCCTGCGCCATGCCCAGGCTGTTGAGACCAAATGACGGACCACGCGGCAGCCAGGTACTGAGCTGCTTGTTCTTGGAAAACCCACCGGCATGTGACAACTGGCCGGAAACATGGGTGCCGGTGGTCTTGATGGTCTGGATCAGCGCAGACAACGGCTCGCGCACGTACTCATCCATGTACATCATGTTTTCATTCAGCCGGCCATCGTTCTCGGCGGCGCAATAGGCCAGCGTGGTCATCGCCGTGCCGCCCTCGCCAATGCGCCGATGCAGCTCGGTATAGCCCGCCGTCGGCAGACCCGCCGGCGTCTTGCCTTCGAAAGTCCCCGCCTTGATGATGCGATTGCGCAGCGTCAGACCATTGAGGCGCGCTGCGGAAAAACATTTGTCGAGTGCCGCGCGTTCATTCGGATTTGTCATCGTTGAGCTCCCATCGCCACTTGCGGGAAAGATTCTTGAAACGGCTGATTTTATGCGGCTTTCAAAGTCTTGCGCAGGATCAATTCCCCAATACGGACAACCCGCACGTCACTTATTGCAAGCCACCAATGTAGATCGACAGGGCCTTGACTTCCAGCTCGGTCAGTTTCGCTGCAATCGAGTGCATGATGGCGTTGTCATTGGTACGCTGGCGTTCGTTGAAATCTTTCAACTGGGTTTCGATATAGGCCGGATGCTGGCCGGCCAAACGCGGCAGTTCGGCTGTGCCATGGCCTTTGTCGCCATGACAGCTGGTGCAAGCCGGCACGCCTGACCAGCGATTGCCCTTGGTAAATAGGTAATGCCCCACAGCCGCCAGTTCTTGGTCGCCACGCAGGCGAGCAGCCGCTGGTTTGCTGCTGAAAAAGGCAGCCAGGCCGGTGATTTCTTCATCATGCAAATCCTGCGCCATGTCGCTCATGGTTTCGCTCTTGCGCCGGCCATCGCGAAAATCGCGCAGCTGTTTGGCCAGATATTGCGGATGCTGGGCCGCCAGGCGCGGATAGATGGCACTGGCACTTTCGCCATTGGCCCCATGGCAAAGGGCGCAACGACCGTTGATGATTTCCTGCACCTGACGCACGCCCTGCTCTGCAGCCGGTTCGGCCCAGGCTTGCGCGGCGGACAGCACGAGCGTCAGGCTCAGTATGCGAAAGACGACGTGATTGAACATGGCTTTCCTCCATCGACTGAATTCAACGATTCAACGATTCAACGACTCAGCGATTCAACGATTCAACATTCCAATATTCACTGACAACAACGCCCGCAAGCAGCGGGCGTTGTGGGTGAGTCCAAGCAAATTCCCTCAGGACTTGAGCGCCACCAGCACTTCATCCAGCATTTTCTTCGCATCGCCAAAGAGCATGCGATTGTTTTCCTTGTAGAAGAGCGGATTATCCACGCCGGCATAGCCCGAGGCCATGGAGCGCTTCATGACAATGGAGGTCTTGGCATGCCAGACTTCCAAAACCGGCATGCCGGCGATGGGGCTGGCCGGATCTTCCTGGGCCGCCGGGTTCACGATGTCATTGGCACCGATCACCATGGCCACATCGGTATCACCGAAGTCCTCGTTGATTTCCTCCATCTCCAATACGATGTCGTAGGGCACCTTGGCTTCGGCCAGCAGCACATTCATGTGGCCCGGCATGCGGCCGGCCACCGGGTGGATGCCAAAACGCACCTTGACGCCCTGCTCGCGCAGATGCCTGGTGATTTCAAACACCGTATGCTGGGCCTGAGCCACTGCCATGCCATAGCCGGGAACAATGATTACCGACTTGGCTTCTTTCAACAGCTCAGCGGTTTCCTGAGCAGAGACCGGCACCACTTCGCCAGCCGGCTCGGCTGAAGCGCCAGAGGCTGCCGCCGGCGCGCCACTACCACTGCCAAAGCCGCCGGCGATCACGCTGATGAAATTGCGGTTCATGGCGTTACACATGATGTAGGACAGGATGGCACCCGAAGAGCCGACCAGCGCGCCTACGACGATCAAAAGATCGTTCGACAGCATGAAACCTGTCGCCGCCGCCGCCCAACCGGAGTAGCTGTTGAGCATGGACACCACCACGGGCATGTCGGCCCCGCCAATGGCCATCACCATGTGGATACCGAACAGCAGGGCCAGCACGGTCATCACCAGTAGCGGCAGCATGCCGGCCTGGGTGTCGGCGGCGTGGATGAACTCACGCCCGTACCAGATCACAACCAGCAGGATGCCCAGATTCAACCAGTGACGCGCCGGCAACATTAAAGGCTTGCCGCCGATTTTGCCGGAGAGCTTGCCAAAGGCAATCAAGGAACCCGAGAAGGTCACCGCACCAATCAGGATGCCGACATAGACCTCGACCTCGTGGATGATTTTCTCGGCTCCGCTGAGCACCGTGGAGGTGTCAATGTAGCTGGCAAAACCCACCAGCACGGCGGCCAGACCCACCAGGCTGTGCATCAGGGCGACCAGCTCGGGCATCTGGGTCATTTTGACCACGCGGGCCGCATAAAAGCCGATGGCCGCACCAACCACCATGGCGCCGATGATCCAGGGCAGGCCGGCCTGTACAACACGCGGCCCAAGAATGGTTGCCAGCACGGCGATGGCCATACCGATGATGCCGTAGAGATTGCCACGGCGCGAGGTTTCAGGATTGGACAGACCGCCCAGGCTGAGGATGAACAGGATGATGGCGCCGATATAGGCGACGGTCACCAGACTTGAGGACATTTATGCGCTCTCCTGATTATTTGCGGAACATGTCCAGCATGCGCTGGGTGACGGCAAAACCGCCAAACATGTTGACCGAGGTAAGGACGATGCCGACAACAGCGAGCCAGCGGATCAACTCATCCGGTCGGGTCCCGCTAAAGCCCGTCAGATCCGGGGCGATTTGAACCAGAGCACCGATCGCGATGATGCTGGAAATCGCATTGGTCACGCTCATCAGCGGCGTATGCAAGGCCGGAGTCACATTCCAGACCACCATGTAACCGACGAAACAGGCCAGTACGAAAACCGTGAAGTGACCGAGGAAAGCCTCGGGCGCATGCGCTCCCACGAGCCAGAAGAGTGCAGCAACGACACCAAACATGACGGCCAATTTGCTGCCCGCCATGGGCGCACTGGTCGCGCCATGACCCCCTGACTTCTTTTCCGGCATGGCCACAACCGCCTTGGGTGCAGGTGCGGGCGGCAGTTTGGGCGGTGGCGCCGGCCAGGTGATTTCACCATCCTTGACCACGGTCAGGCCGCGAATGGCATCATCCTCGAAATTGACATTGACCGTGCCGTCCTTGGTCTTGCACAGCTCTTCCATCAGCCGGAACAGATTGCTGGCATAAAGGGTGGAAGACTGCTTGGCCAGACGCGAATTCAGATCGGTATAACCGACGATGGTCACGCCATGACGCACCACGGCCTCGCCCGGCACGGTGAGCTCACAGTTGCCGCCACGCTCGGCGGCCATATCCACGATCACACTGCCCGGTTTCATGGATTGCACCATCTCGGCGCTGATCAGGCGCGGCGCGGGTTTGCCAGGGATCAGGGCGGTGGTGATGATGATATCCACCTCTTTGGCCTGCTGGGCATACATCGCCCGCTGCGCCGCCTGGAAGCCTTCGGACATCACTTTGGCATAACCGCCACCGCCCGAGCCTTCTTCCTCGTAATCGACCTTGACGAACTCGCCCCCCAGGGAGACCACCTGGTCTGCCACCTCGGCGCGGGTGTCGTTGGCGCGTACGATCGCCCCCAGACCGGCGGCCGTACCGATGGCCGACAGCCCGGCCACACCGGCCCCGGCGATGAAAATCTTGGCCGGCGGCACCTTGCCGGCGGCCGTCACCTGACCATTGAAGAAGCGGCCAAAGGCATTTGCCGCCTCGATCACCGCGCGATAGCCCGCCACACCGGCCTGCGAAGTCAGCGCATCCATTTTCTGCGCCCGCGAAAGCTGCCGCGGCAGCGCATCGATGGCCAGCACGGTGGCCTTCTTGGCCTTCAGCTGCTCCATCAGCTCGGGGTTTTGTGCCGGCCAGATATAACCCACCAGCATGCCCCCCGCGCGCAGCAGGCCGACTTCTTCTACCGTCGGTACGGCTACCTTGAAGACGATGTCCGAACTCGCCCAGAGCTCGGCCGCACTCGCAACAATCTGGGCACCGGCTGCCTGGTAGTCGGCATCGTTACAGTTGGCGGCCTCGCCCGCACCGCTCTCAACGGCCACGGTAAAGCCCAGTTTGATGAGCTTTTCGACCACTTCCGGCACGCTGGCCACGCGCTTTTCGCCCGTGGCTGTCTCGCGTGGAATCCCGATTCTGAGTGCCATCCTGTTCCCCCTGGATACAGTTACTAGATTACTGTCGGCATCTGCGGCATCTGCAGCAGATAGTAAAAATTGGTGCATACAGGTGCATGTGGATACATCTGAAACCTGACGCAACGATTGATTTAGACCTAAACGGAGCGTGAATTCTAACGTCCCATCTGCACTTTTGGTGCACTGCACACACGAAATTGCCATACCGGTGTGCCGGCGCGGCAAGGGCTATGCATCAACGGCTCAACCCGTACCAGAGACCAAAAGCCGCCGCCAGGGCAGCGATTCCTGCCATGACGGTCACCAGATGTCGGGAACCGGCTGCGGCTGCCCCGGTGGTTATGTCCTCCGCTGCGGCCTGTGTCCAGCCGACCTTGCCCGTCAGCGCATCGCAAAGCACATGACATTGGCCGCCCGGGACTTCACATCCCCCCAGATACGCCGGATACAGCCAGGCAGCAACCGCCGCGTGACTGCGCACGGATTCGGGCGCAAACAGAAAATCATCGACCCGACCATACTGGTTCAAACTGCCTTTGGCCTGCTCTTCCAGCATGGCCGCCAGACGATTCTTGAACGCATCCAGCGCATCGGAAGAATAAACACTGGCTGGCCGCAGGCAGCGCAAGCGCATCCGCGCTTCGTCGGGCAACAGCAACGGCTCGACATCATGCACGGCCTCCAATTGCAGATCGGCCATCCCCTCATGGTTCGCCAGTGATTCCACCAGGGCCACACGGCCGTTGCCACTTGCCGGATGTTTTTTCCGGGTCGTCTGCTTTTCCTTGCCGCTGCCCCAGCAACTGCTGCAATCGCGCTGGTTGACCCCCATCCCTTGCTTGCCGCTGCCATGGCATTCCGGACAGGCGACTTCACGGGAAGAAACCTCCACTCCGTTGGCCATCCAGTCGGCGCTGATTTCGCCCTTGAGATACCAGCGCGGCACGAAAACCGGGCGCAGGCTGGACGCCAACTGATCCAGTTTGACACCGCGCGGCAACGCCGCTGCCTGTGATGCCAGCGCCGCCGCAACGGCATTGCGCGCGGCATCGGCCGCAAGCTGGTGTGGTGAATACATCACCGTCATCATCGGCGCAGGAAAATCACTGACGGCCGCTTCCGGCAAGCGGACCGGACTGCGCTGCATTTCCTGTTCGATGGCCTGCAACGCATTCAGCGCCGCCGCATCGGGCACAGGTGCGTCAGGAAAAGGCGGCGGGGAAACGAATTCAAATTCTTCTGGCTGCATCAGCTTTGGCAAGGGACGTTGGACAAAGTGAACAAAAGAGTGGGGTGATTCTATAGCCATTCGCCCCCCAGCGAACCGACAAGCCACAGATAAGCTCTCTGCCGCCATCTTCCGGAGGGCGGCTATCACCTCGGCGGCAACGGCGCAAGCCATGCAAGTCAATGCCTTACCCTTGTCCGCAAACCACAGGCGCGCGATAATCGGTCGCTTGGCTTGTTGCATTGATCATGACTGGTTATCTATTCATTCTGCTGGGCACAGTGCTCGTCAACAACGTCGTCCTGGTACGCATCCTCGGCCTGTGCCCGTTTCTCGGCGTCTCGAAAAAGCTGGAAACCGCACTGGGCATGGGTGCGGCCACGACTTTCGTGCTGACCGTCGGTTGCGGCGCCAGCTTCATCATCGATCACTGGCTGCTCGCGCCCTATGGCCTGCAGTATCTGCGCACGCTGTCCTTCATCATCACCATTGCTGCCATCGTCCAGCTGACCGAACTGGTGATCCAGAAAACCAGCCCGTTGCTGCATCAGGTACTGGGCATCTATCTGCCGTTGATTACCACCAACTGCGCGGTGCTGGGCGTGCCACTGCTGAACATCGCCCTCGACCACAATCTTCTGCAGTCCCTGCTGTTTGGCTTCGGCAGCTCGCTGGGCTTTTCGATGGTGCTGATCCTGTTTGCCGGCATCCGCGAACGCCTGGAAGGCGCGGACGTGCCCCTGTATTTCAAAGGCAATCCGATCGCTCTGGTCACCACGGGTCTGATGAGTCTGGCCTTCATGGGCTTTGCCGGGCTGGACAAGTATCACTGAAATGCTGACTGCCATACTCGTCATGGCGCTGGGCGCCGTCGTGCTGGGTGGCGTACTGGGCTACGCCTCGATCAAGTTCAAGATCGAAGGCGATCCGCTGGTCGACAAGATCGACGCCATCCTGCCGCAGACCCAGTGCGGCCAATGCGGCTATCCGGGCTGCAAGCCCTATGCCCAGGCCATCGCCTCGGGCGAAGCCGACATCAACCAGTGCCCGCCGGGCGGCGAGGAAGGCATCCGCAAGCTGGCCGATCTGCTGGGCCGCGAATTCAAGCCG
>JAHRWT010000045.1 GCA_019105045.1 Sterolibacterium sp. | reverse complement strand
CATCATCGTTTTCGCCGGTGGCGTGATTCCTGCACAGGATTACGATGCCCTCTACGCCGCTGGCGCCAAAGCCATCTTCGGCCCCGGCACCCGCATCGAAGACTCGGCCAAACGCGTACTGGAGGAAATCCGCAAGGCGCGCGGCTGAAACCGAGCAATTGAACCACCTGACTCTGTTGCCCTTCGCCCTGATTGCTCCGACCAATTCAGGGCGAACGAAACTTGAGGCTTGTGGAGCTGGCTATGTCTGAACATTTCACTCCCCTTACCGCTGCCGATCAGCAGCTTGTCTCCGGCATCCTCGCCGGGACGGCAGCGCAGCGGCGTGCCCTGGCCAAAACCATCACCTTGCTTGAATCGACGCGTGCCGATCATCAAGTGCGCGCCCAGCAAGTGCTGGATGCCTTGCTGCCGCACAGCGGCAAGGCGGTGCGCATCGGCATTTCCGGTGTGCCGGGGGCGGGTAAATCAACGTTCATTGAAGCCCTTGGACTGTGGCTGATTCAGGCCGGCAAACGGGTGGCCGTGCTGGCCGTTGATCCGTCATCGTCGATTTCCGGTGGCTCCATCCTCGGCGACAAAACCCGCATGGAGCTGCTGTGCCAGCACGAAGAGGCTTTCATCCGCCCCAGCCCGTCAGCCGGCTCGCTGGGCGGGGTGGCGGAAAAAACCCGTGAGGCGATGATCGCCTGCGAAGCGGCTGGCTACGATGTGATCATCGTGGAAACCGTCGGCGTGGGCCAAAGCGAAACAGCGGTTGCCGGCATGGTCGATATGTTCTGTCTGCTGCAGCTGCCCAATGCCGGCGATGACTTGCAGGCAATCAAGAAAGGCATTGTCGAGATGGCCGATCTGGTGGTCATCAACAAGGCCGACATCGACCCGCGCGCAACCCGGGTAGCGCAGTCGCAATGGAAGAAAGCCCTGCATTTCGTGCGCCCGGCCAGCCCGAACTGGTCGCCGACGGTGATCAGCCTGTCGGCCCTGCACAAGGAAGGCATCGCCGAATTCTGGGAACAGGTAGAGAAATTCTGCGCGGCGCTGACCACAACCGGTGAATTTGCGACGCGGCGCCAGAAACAGAATATCGACTGGATGTGGAGTTTGATCGATTCCGGCTTGCGCCAGTATTTTCACAACCACCCAACCGTTCGCACCGACCTGCCCGAAATCAGTCGGGCCGTTGCCCAGGGGCACACCACGCCCAATGCCGCCGCCTACCGCCTGCTGGCGGTCTTGCAGCATAATTAACGGTTTTTCAATTTCCGGTTTGGACTCATCCAGCCCTGCGGGGCGATCAAGGAGAAGATCTTATGCACGACATCATCCGCCAGCTTGACAACAAGCGTGCGGCAGCCCGCCTGGGCGGTGGGCAGAAGCGCATCGACGCCCAGCACGCCAAAGGCAAGCTGACCGCCCGCGAACGCATCGAGTTGTTGCTCGATCCGGGCTCATTTGAAGAATGGGACATGTTCGTCGAACATCGCTGCACCGATTTCGACATGGCCGATACCAAGATCCCCGGTGATGGCGTGGTGATTGGCTATGGCACCATCAATGGCCGCATGGTGTTCGTCTTCTCGCAGGATTTCACCGTATTCGGCGGCGCACTTTCGGAAGCCCACGCAGAAAAAATCTGCAAGGTCATGGATCATGCGATGAAAGTCGGTGCGCCCGTGATTGGCCTGAACGACTCGGGTGGCGCGCGCATCCAGGAAGGCGTGGCTTCACTGGGTGGTTATGCCGACGTGTTCCAACGCAACGTGCTGGCTTCCGGCGTCGTACCGCAGATTTCGCTGATCATGGGGCCATGTGCCGGGGGTGCGGTGTATTCGCCAGCCATCACCGATTTCATTTTCATGGTCAAGGACACTTCCTACATGTTCGTCACCGGCCCGGACGTGGTGAAGACAGTCACCCATGAAGAAGTCACCGCCGAGGAGCTGGGCGGGGCGGTGACCCACAACACCAAGTCCGGTGTGGCCGATCTGGCCTTTGAAAACGACGTCGATGCCCTCTTGATGCTGCGCCGTTTCGTCAACTACCTGCCGCTCAACAATCGGGAAAAAGCACCGCATCGCGACACCACCGATCCAGCTGATCGCCTGGATCTGTCGCTGGACCGTCTGGTGCCGGACAATCCCAACCTGCCCTACGACATGAAGGAGTTGATCTACAAGATCGTCGATGACAACGACTTCTTCGAGCTGCAGCCCGACTACGCCAAGAACATCATCATCGGCTTTGCCCGCATGGATGGCGAAACCATCGGCATCGTTGCCAACCAGCCGATGGTGCTGGCCGGCTGTCTGGACATCAAGTCCTCGATCAAGGCCGCCCGCTTCGTGCGCTTCTGCGATGCCTTCGAGATTCCGATCCTCACCTTCGTCGACGTGCCGGGCTTCCTGCCCGGGACGACCCAGGAATACGGCGGCATCATCAAGCACGGCGCCAAATTGCTCTACGCCTACGCCGAATGCACCGTCCCCAAGGTCACCGTGATCACCAGCAAGGCCTACGGCGGCGCGTATGACGTGATGTCGTCCAAGCACCC
>JAHRWT010000092.1 GCA_019105045.1 Sterolibacterium sp. | reverse complement strand
GGCGTGGTGCTCACCAAGCTCGATGGTGACGCCCGTGGCGGCGCGGCGCTGTCGGTGCGCCACGTCACCGGCCAGCCGATCAAGTTCGCCGGCGTCGGCGAAAAGCTCGCTGGCCTGGAGGAGTTTCACCCCGAGCGCATGGCCTCACGCATCCTCGGCATGGGCGACATCCTCGGCCTGGTGGAAGAAGCCCAGCGCGGCGTCGATCAGGAAAAGGCCCAGCAACTGGCGCATAAACTGAAATCAGGCAAGGGTTTCGACCTCAATGACTTCAAGGAACAGATCGGTCAGATGCGCAAGATGGGCGGCATCTCCTCACTGCTGGAAAAGCTGCCGGCACAATTCGCTGCCGCCGCGCAACAGGCCGGCAGCGGCGTCGAAGACAAGGCGGTGCGACGCATCGAAGGCATCATCAACTCCATGACGCCGCTGGAACGTAGCCGTCCCGAGCTCATCAAGGCCAGCCGCAAGCGCCGCATCGCCGCCGGCGCCGGTGTGCCGGTGCAGGAAGTCAATCGCCTGCTGAACCAGTTCGAGCAGACGCAGAAGGTGATGAAGCAGTTCTCCAAGGGTGGCCTGCAGAAGATGATGCGTGGCATGAAGGGCATGCTGCCGGGCATGCGCTGACCCCCTGTTTCAAGCCTGCCCAAAAAACATGACATTCCAATCATTCAACACCCGCAGGATTCATCTTGCACGGATGCCAGATTCACCTTACAAGCGTAAGCCTTGACTTCTGTCGGCAGTTTTTACATCTATCTCCAAGGACATAGCAGAGAAAAAATTATTTCCTTGATTATCATGGCGTTGAAAAATCAGGTACGCGTGTTGCGTTACTCTTTTCACAGTATTGTCACCAAAGGAGTCATTGCAATGAAACAACACATCCTTGTTGCAGCTCTGGCACTCACCTGCATCGCCGGTTCGAGCATGGCTGCACCAGTCAATCTTGCCCTGGGCAAGACAGCGACCAGCAACAGCGTCTATGGCAGCGAAGTTGCAAGTCATGCCATCGATGGAGATGACACCACACGTTGGGCGGCCGACCGTCATGGCAGTGCCACAGAGCCGGTCTGGATTACGGTCGATCTTGGCGCAGTCTCCGCCATCACCTCGATCGATCTGTTCTGGATGTACCCCAGTAATGTTCCAAGCTGGTACAACTTTTCCAACGAGTATCAACTCCTCTCCAGCGCTGACGAGGGAAGCTGGAATGTGCTTGCCAGTGGAGTTTTTCACGACACCCCCGACCTTGGCGACCGCACCGCAGTGCATGATTTTGCCGCCCCTGTCGAAACGCGTTACCTGCGTTTCGCCGTCGTTGGTGGCAGCCACTGGGGGACACTTCATGAAATGCGCGTCTATGGTGCCGAACAAGGTTCGGGCAATGCCGTGCCCGAGCCCGCCTCACTAGCCTTGCTGGGTCTGGGTCTCATCGGACTGGCCACCCGCCGCCGTCAAACCTCCGTTTGATCACAGCTGCGCACGCGCCGCATGCCGTGCGTGCGCAGCCGGCGTTCCATCACTCCTCCACCGCTCCACCACACACAAGCACCCGGAGTTGAATCAGGCCAGCTCCGCCACCACCGGTGTGTGATCCGAGGGCCGCTCCCAGCTGCGCGGCTCCTTGTCGATGTGGCAGGACTTGCATAACTCGGCTAGCGCGGGGGAGAGCAGGATGTGATCGATGCGCAGCCCGATGTTGCGGCGAAAGGCCATCATGCGGTAATCCCACCACGACCAGCTGCGCTCGGGCTGCTCGAAGAGACGGAAGGCATCCTGCAAGCCCAGTGCCGTCAGCCCCTGGAAGGCACTGCGCTCCGGCTGCGAGCACAGGATCTTGCCGGCCCAGGCCGCCGGATCATGCACATCGCGATCATCCGGCGCGATGTTGTAGTCGCCCAGGAGCGCCAGCTGCGGATGCTGCCTGAGCTCTTCCGCCAGCCAGCCCCGCAGCGCCGCCAACCACTCCAGCTTGTAGGCATATTTGTCCGAGCCCACTTCCTGACCATTGGGCACATAGATGCTGATGATGCGCCGCCCCGCCACCGTGGCGCTGATGACGCGCTGCTGCGGGTCGTCGTAGCCAGGGATGCCACGCTGGCAGTCCGTCAACGCCTGACGCGCCAGGATGGCCACGCCGTTATAGGTCTTCTGACCGGCAAACACCGCCTGATAGCCGGCGGCCTCGATCTCGGCCAGCGGGAAATTGTGCTCTTCCAGCTTGAGCTCCTGCAGGCACAGCACATCGACCTGGCTGCTGGCCAGCCAGTCGAGCACCTGCGGCAGGCGTACCTTCAGGGAGTTCACGTTCCAGGTGGCAATCTTCATGGCCGCCTCCTCAATCCGGCAGCCACAGGCGTGTCCAGGCGGCAAATTCGGCACCATAAAACACCGTCAGCACCAATGCCAGGGGGGTGCAGGCGACGAAGGTCCACAACACGAAACGGATGAAGGGTGTTGCCACATGCGCTTCGATGAAATAACGCCCCACCAGCCAGCCCTTGAAGCCCAGGATGCCGGCCACCATGAGCGGCAGCCAGTACTGCCCATGAAACCAGCGCCCGATGCCCAGGCTCAGCAGGGTCAGCAACACCAAGGCCAGCCAGGCCAGGGTCAGGGCCGGGGGGACGGCCGGCAGATCGCGGGGAGTCGCGGACGGTTCCATGGCAGGCTCAGTTGAGGACATAGAAGAAGGGGAAGATCACCAGCCAGATGATGTCGGTGGCATGCCAGTAACAGGCCAGGGCCTCCAGGCCACTGTAATCCTCGGGCGTATAAATCCCCGCCACATGGCGCACCAGCACCCACAGCATGCCCAGGATGCCCCAGAAGGCATGCACCAGATGATTGAGCGTCAGGTAGTAATAGGTGGTGAAGAATACGCCCGACTCGCCATCGATGCCCTGCGCCAGATTCCAGCGAAACTCGAGGAATTTCACCAGCGGATAACCCAGGGCGATGACGAGACCGGCGACCAGCCAGTACAGCGAGGTCTGACGCTTGCCGGCACGCATGCTGGTCACGGCGGCGGCGATGCAGAAACTGCTGGTGAGCATCAGCAAGGTGATGCTGGTGCCCGCCAGACGGCTCAGGCGCTCGGCACTGAGCTCGAAGGCCTCGGGGTTGTGCGCCCGGGCG
>JAHRWT010000066.1 GCA_019105045.1 Sterolibacterium sp. | reverse complement strand
TGTGTCGTCTGCGCGACACGCCGATCATCACCTTCGTCAACAAGCTGGACCGCGACATCCGCGACGGCATCGAACTGCTCGACGAAGTGGAGAACGTGCTGAAGATCCGGTGTGCGCCGATCTACTGGCCGCTGGGCATGGGCAAGGAATTCAAGGGCATCTACAACCTCTACACCGATACCGTCCACGTATACGAGAAGGAGTATGCCGACGAGATCCGTGTGGTGAAGAAACTGCAGGGTCTCGACAGCGCCGAGGTCAGTGCCTGGCTGGGTCCCTACGCCGAGGACTTCCGCGCCGAGATCGAGCTGGTGCGCGGCGCCAGCCATGCTTTCGACAAGCAGGCCTATCTGGAAGGCAAGCTCACGCCGGTGTTCTTCGGCACGGCACTGGGCAACTTCGGCGTGGAGGAAATGCTGGACGATTTCGTGCAGTGGGCACCGGCACCGCTGCCTCGTGCCACGCGCACGCGCGTGGTCGATCCTGTGGAGCCGGCGTTTTCCGGCTTCGTGTTCAAGATCCAGGCCAACATGGACCCCAAGCACCGCGACCGCATTGCTTTTCTGCGTGTTTGTTCGGGGCGCTTCGAACGCGGCATGAAAATCAAGCAGGTGGCCGGCGGCAAGCAGATCGCCGTCAATAATGCCATCACCTTCATGGCGCGCGACCGCAACACCACCGATGAGGCCTACGCCGGCGACATCATCGGCATTCCCAATCACGGCACCATACGGTTGGGTGAAACTTTTACCGAAGGCGAAAATTTGCGCTTTACCGGGATTCCCTCGTTTGCTCCTGAGCTCTTCCAGCGGGCCATTCTGAGAAACCCCCTGAAACTGAAACAGCTGCAAAAAGGCTTGCAGCAGCTGGCTGAAGAAGGGGCCACCCAGCTGTTTCGGCCGATCGCCACCAACGATCTGATACTCGGCGCCGTGGGAAGCCTGCAATTTGATGTCGTAGCCCATCGACTGGCCAACGAATACGGTGTCGATGCGATTTTTGAGCCCGTCTCCGTGGCTACCGCCCGCTGGCTGCAGGGCAGCGATGAGCAGCTGCGCCTGTTGAGCGACAAATATCCACAGAACATCGCCCACGATGGCGCCGAAGACCTGGTCTACCTGGCCCCGAATTCAGTTAACCTTCGCCTGACCGAAGAACGCTTCCCCGATATCCGCTTCATGGAAACGCGCGAAGTGCGGTAGGCCGAAGCAGAGCGGATTGGCGGTATCGGCGCGATATATCACCGATATATCGCATCGTATCCTCCCGTCCCGCTGCTTGCTTGCCGCCCCTGGCGTGCGGTCGATCAGCGGATTTTGCATGGCAAAACGCGGTGGGCTGCCTACAATGAAATTCCCTTCATTGTTGCAGGAGCACGCCATGTCATTCAGCAGACAACACCCTGTTTTTCTTGTATTTTCGGCTTGTACGCTGTTCTGTGCGGCGCCGGCGCTGTGGGCTCACGGCGTTGAGACGGCGGCCACCGCGCAGGGGGTGGCCGAGGTTTTCAACCAGCAGATCAGCAATATTCCCGGCAAATCCATGATTGCTGTCCAGGTGGATTACTCCCCCGGTGAAAAATCACCGGCGCACTGGCACGAAAATTCCAGTTTCATCATGGCCTATGTGGTCAGTGGCGCGATACGCAGCCAGGTGGCCGGCGAGCCGGTCAAGGTTTTTCAGGCGGGGCAGAGCTGGTTCGAAAATCCCGGCGCGCATCATCTGATCAGTGAAAATGCCAGCGACAGCGCACCGGCCCGGCTACTGGCGGTGTTTGTCGTTGATACGGTACATGCTGCGCTGACACGCTTTGAAAAATAAGCACGGCAGGCGGGCAGGGCGGCCGCTCTGAACTTCCCTGCGTTGCCCTGAAGGCTACTGCTCGATACCCGTGTCCTGCCAGTGCTGTTCCGCCGCTGGCGGAATGCAGCTCATGGCGTGCTCGGTGAGTGCGGTGATGCTCAGGCTGGGGTTGACGCCCAGATTGCCGCCGAGCATGGCGCCATCACAAATGTACATGTTGCGGTAGCCAAAAACCCGGTTCTGCGCATCGCAGACGCCGCTCTGCCGGTTGCGGCCCATCGCCGCACCGCCCATGCAGTGGGCCGTGGCCGGGATGTTGAGAAAGACTTCGGGCACAAAATTGGCCGGCATACCGCCGGTGGCCGCCGCCGCCTTGCGGGCGAATTCATTGGCCTCGGGAATACAGACCGGAATCGGCCGGCCGCTGCTGACCAGCAGGCGGGAGAAGGGCCAGTACCACGGGCGCTTGAGCTGCATGTCAAGATGGCCTTCCAGCGTCTGCATGCACAGCAGGATCATGGTTTCGCGGGCATAGCCGACGGGCCAGAGCATCCGCAATGTTCTGAACGGTTGCTTCAGCAGCAGCTTGATCAGCGTCAGCAGCCAGGCCAGGGGACGCAGCCAGGGCCAGCGCGGCCAGCCGGTGGCCATCAGGGTACTGAGCAGTCCCATGGCGTCCGATCCAGCGGGGTAGCGGGTGGCTTCGATGTGGGTGTGCTGATCGATGTGGATGCCCGAGCCGATCGCCACGCCCGTGGAAAGATCCACCTTGCTGCCGGGAAAGCGCACGCCGATCAGGGATTCGGCATTGGTGCGCACGTTTTTGCCCAGCGCCTCGGCGATGTGCGGCAGCGAGCCGCGCTGTTTGAGGCGGAACAGCAGATGCTGGGTACCCAGCGAGGAAGCGGCGAACACCACGCCACGGCAGGTCAGCCGGGTCAGCGGCTGTTTGCGGCCACCTGTGCTGGGCCGGGTGAATACTTCATAGCCCGCGCTGCCATCCGCCTGGCCGGCCAGTGGACGAACATCGACCACCCGGGTCTCGGCGCGAATTTCCACCCCCCGTTGCTCGGCCAGATAGAGATAATTCTTGTCCAGCGTATTCTTGGCGTTGTAACGGCAGCCCATCATGCAGGCGCCGCAGGCATTGCAGGCAGTGCGTTGCGGGCCCTGGCCATTGAAATAGGGATCGGCGCGGGTGGTGCCGGGCGCATCGCCGGGTTCGCCAAAATACACGCCGACCGGGGTGGCGTAGAAGCTGTCCGCCACGCCGATCACCTTGGCCATGTCGCGCAGACGATGATCGGCCGGGCCGAGCAGGCGATTTTCCGTCACCCCCAACATGCGCTGCGCCGTGGCGTAATGCGCAGGCATTATCGCTTTCCAGTCACGCAGGCCGGCCCAGCTGCCTTGTTCCCAGACGCGATCGGGTGGCACCAGCAAGACATTGGCGTAAGTGATGGAACCGCCGCCCACGGCATTGCCATGCAGCACGATGACGCGTTTGAACAGACTGATGTTGAAGAAGCCGCGCAGGCCGATTTGCGGCACCCACAGCCAGCGCCGCAGCGACCAGTTGGTTTTTGGCAGCGTCTCGGCTGTCCAGCGTCGCCCCATTTCCATGACGCCGACCCGATAGCCCTTTTCGGCCAGACGCAGGGCGGAGACGCTGCCGCCAAAACCCGAGCCGATCACGATGTAATCAAAATCATCTTTCCTGTCCATGAAATTACATTAATAATATGTATTATTTCATTGATTTAAAAGTGATAACCTATTGTTGCCGAGGTGGCAACAGTGGGGATGTCAAGGTTGGCCTTGCTGGTCAATACCACATTGCCGGTCTTGTCGCGCACGTAAATGGTGGCTGTGGTCTTGATCGGCACATAGGAAACCGAGGCGCCCAGTGACCAGGTGTCGTCGATCATGTAGCTGACGCCGGCATTGAACAGGGGGCGGATAGCCGAAGAGGCCTTGGCTTCGGTGCTCACCACGGCTTTGCCAACAAGAGCGTTCAGGGGATCGGCAATGAAACCGCCGGCCTGCTTCAGGTTGTTGTCAAAATTGTGTCCCAGCTTGACGCTGGTGAAGAAGCTGTAGCCCAGCCCCGCACCGACATAGGGATGCCAGGTATCGCCTTTCTCACCAAAGTGATATTGCACCATCACCGAAGGGAACCAGTGGCGGGCCGTGGCGACCGGGTTGTTGGCCGCCTTGCCCATGTCCACGGCGGGAACCAGCTTGTTGAGCACGCCCGGCGTGGTCACCGCACCATGACCGGTCACATCCAGCACCGGCGGCACACCGCCCACGGCCGTAATGGCCACGTGATCGGTGAGGAAGTAGCTGAGAGTCAGGATGGGCTTGAGTGAGCCACCGACGGTTTGCTCGGTGCCCGGTGAGTCGAAGTGGGCGGGAACGAGGCCCAGTTTCGGGCCCAGCGTATTGGGATCAAGCTGGTTCTGCTGCGGCGTGCTGGAACTGCGTTTGTTGTTGATGCTGACAAACCCCATGGACATCACCAGATCGCCCGGCGCGGCATGAACGGGGCAGGCGCAAGCCAGTCCAAAGATGGGCAGCAGGCTGACAAGACGATTTTTGATAATAAATTCAAACATAAATCCTCCTGAAAATCATATCGTTATGGTTTTTATTTTATGTTTTACTTTAAGTAACCTTGCTGCAGGGCTTCCTGAACCCAGCGGGCGTATTTGCTGCTTTTTGCGGCCTCGATGTATTTGGGTTGGCTGGCAATCTTGATCATGCCCTGCATGCTGCGCAGCGGAATCTTGCGGATGTTCATGTTGGAAATACCGGTGGGCAATCCCGGCCCCAGATCGGGATCGATCAGATAGGTCACCCGCGTATTGTTGCGGTCTATCCATTCCAGACGGTATTGGGCGTAGAAATTGGGCATGCGAAAGAGCTTTTTGCCCGCATCATGGTTGAGGTCCGTCGTGGAACGGGCTTCGATCAGGTTGATGTGCCTGGCGTAATCCACGGTGACGGTCGAACGCAATACCATGTCGCGGTCGCGCAGGATGGGAATATGCTGGTGCAGCCAGAAAACGATGGTGTCCTTGTCGTCATCTTCGACTTTCAAGATCTTGGTGGCCTTGCAGTCGGCCATCCAGTCCGGAAAACTTTCGATATCGTGCAGTATGGTGCCGACGACTTCGATTGGCACCGGAATATCGCAAACGGCCTTGGCCGCGACATACTCCTTGCCGCTCACCTCGCTGCTGTAACTTTTGCACGGCCCTTCGGTGCGCTCCAGCTGCCAGTTATAGACATGCGGCTCGCTGGCGCCGGGCGTTGGCGCGTTGTTCTGGGCAACTGCAAGCGTTGCAGTGCCAAGCAATGTGGCTGCAGCCACGGCGCCAAGAATGCGTGACAGTGGTAGTGATTTTCTGTTCATCTCGTGCTCCTCCCGGTGGGTTGTGTGTGATTTGTAATTTGTAATTTATAGTTTTTAATTTGTAATCAACAAGTTGCAAGTTGCGATTTTGATTGGCAAGGATGGGGGCTGCCGGAAGATCAATGATTCTCCTGCTCACGCAATTCGCGGCGCAGTATCTTGCCGACGATGGATTTGGGCAGGTCATCACGGAACTCGATCATGCGTGGAATCTTGTAACCGGTCAGGCCGCTGCGGCAATGGGCGATGATGTCTTCCGCCGTGAGTCGGGGGTTGCGGCTGACGACAAAGGCCTTGATGCGCTCCCCCGTCAGCTCATCCGGCACGCCGATGGCGGCGACTTCAAGCACATCCGGATGGCTCATGATGACTTCCTCGACTTCATTCGGAAAGACATTGAAGCCGGAAACCAGAATCATGTCCTTCTTGCGGTCGATCAGGCGGATGTAGCCTTGTTCATCCATGACACCAATATCGCCGGTGGCCAGCCAGCCGTGGACATCCAGCACGCGCGCCGTTTCATCCGGGCGTTGCCAATAACCCTGCATGACTTGCGGGCCGTGTACACACAGTTCGCCCGCTTCGCCGATGGCCGCCCAGCTGCCGTCCTCACGGCGCATGCGCACATAGGTCGAAGGGATGGGTACGCCGATGGAACCGTTGAATTCCACCGGCCTGGAAATATCCACCGGATTGATGGTGACGATGGGTGAGCATTCGGTCAGGCCATAGCCTTCGACGATATCCACGCCGGTCACTTTTTTCCATTTTTCTGCCACTGTGCGCGACATGGCCATGCCGCCGGCCATGGCCAGCTTCAGCGGGCGGAAATCGCGACGGCAAAATTCCTCGTTTTCCAGAAAGGCGGCAAACAGCGTGCTCACTGCGGTGATGCCGGTGAATTGTTCCTTGCGCAGGATCAGCGTCATGCGCTGGGTATCGCGCGGATTGGCAATGAGGATGTTGCGCCCACCCAGGCCGAGAAAAATCAGGCAATTCACCGTCAGCGAATAGATGTGATACATCGGCAGCGGCGTGAGTACAGTCTCGATTTCATCCGTCAACTGGCCTTCGGCCCAGGCCTTGGCCTGCAACAGATTGGCGATGATGTTGCGGTTGCTGAGCATCGCGCCCTTGGCCACGCCCGTGGTGCCGCCGGTGTATTGCAGAAAGGCGACATCTTCCTGGCTGACCGCCACCGGCTGAAACCGCAGCCGCGCCCCTTGTTTGAGTGCTGCCCGCATACGGGTGACCTGCGCGGCTGGCAGCTTGTGGGAGGGCACCATTTTCTGCACATGGCGCACGACCCGATTGAGCAGACGTCCCTTGAGATTGAGCTTGCCGCCCAGCAGATCACCGATTTCACTGAGAATGATGTGCTTGATGGCCGTGCCGGGCAGGGCGCGCTCCAGCGTGCGGGCGAAGTTTTCCAGAATGACGATGGTTTCCGCACCGCTGTCCTTCAGCTGATGCGCCAGCTCGCGCACGGTGTACAGCGGATTGACATTGACGACGATGGCGCCGACTTTCAGGATGGCGAAAAGAGCGATCGGGTACTGAAAGAGATTGGGCAGCATGATCGCTACCCGGTCGCCTTTTTTTACGCCGAGATGCTGCAGATAGGCGGCGAAATTCTCGACTTTTTCAGCCAGCCCGGCGTAGCTCAGCTGCGAACCGATGCTGACCAGGGCAATGCGGTCGCGATATTTCTCGACACACTCGTCGAAATACTGGTTGATCGACTGATAGGTTTGCAGATCAATGTCGGCAGGCACGCCCGCCACATAGGCCGGCAACCAGATACGCTCCCGCTCATCGGGTAAATCGCTGAACACTGCCGTATTGCTCATCTGCGCCCCCTTTTATTTGCCTTGTTTTCTTGCAAGCTCTTGAATCTGTTTGAACTGTCTTGCTGCTTTGCAAATCGTTGCTGCCGGGTCGGGATGTTCAACGCTCCAGTATGGCGACCACCCCCTGGCCGCCCGCCGCACAAATGGAAATCAGGCCGCGCCCGCTGCCGCGCTCATTCAGCAGCTTGGCCAGCGTGGCCAGAATGCGCCCACCCGTGGCGGCAAAGGGATGGCCGGTCGCCAGCGAGCTGCCATTGACGTTGAACTTCGCCATGTCGATGCCGCCCAGCACCGCATCGCGACCCAGCCGCTCACGGCAGAACACCGGGTCTTGCCAGGCTTTCAGGGTGCACAGCACCTGAGCGGCAAAGGCTTCGTGAATTTCGTAGAAATCAAAATCCTGCAATCTCAAGCCGGCGCGATCCAGCATACGCGGCACGGCATAGGCCGGCGCCATCAGCAAACCTTCTTTCTTGTCGACGAAATCCACGGCGGCGACGGCGGAAAAACTCAGCCAGGCCAGCACCGGCAGACCGCGTTCGCGCGCCCAGTCTTCGCTGGCCAGCAACACGCAGGAGGCTCCATCGGTCAGTGTCGTGGAGTTGCCCGCCGTCAGCGTGCCTGTGCCGCTGCTGCGGTCAAAAGCCGGTTTCAGGCTGGCCAGTTTTTCGACGGAAATGTCCGGACGCAGATTGTTGTCACAATTCAGACCAAGAAAAGGCGTCATCAGATCGCTGAAGAAACCGCGTTCGCAGGCCGCCGCCAGCTTGCGGTGGCTGTCGATGGTCATGCGATCCTGATCTTCACGCGGAATCTGCCATTCCTTGGCCATCAATTCGCAATGCTCACCCATCGACAGACCCGTGCGCGGCTCGGTGTTGCGCGGCAGCAGCAACGAGGTCAACATGCCGGGACGCAGCTTGCCCAGCGCCTGCAGGCGCCCGCCGAGGGTCTTGCTGCGATTGACTTCGAGCAGCACCTTGCGCATCCGCTCATTGATGCCGATCGGTGCATCCGACGTGGTATCCGTACCACCGGCGATGCCCACATCGATCTGCCCCAGAGCGATCTTGTTGGCCACCAGGATGGCCGCCTCCAGACCGGTTCCACATGCCTGCTGCAGATCGTAAGCCGGCGTTTCCGGCGCCAGCGTGGTTGACAGCACGGCTTCGCGCGTCAGGTTGAAATCGCGCGAATGCTTGATGACGGCGCCGGCCGCCACTTCGCCCAGGCGCAGGCCGTGCAGTCCGTAACGGTCGATCAGACCTTGCAGCGCCGCCGTCAGCATTTGCTGGTTGGAGGCTTCGGCATAGGCGGTATTGGAACGCGCGAAGGGAATGCGGTTGCCGCCAAGGATGGCGACGCGACGGATGTTTTGATTGCAGTTGCTCATTGAATCTGAACTCCCCAAATGCAAACAGACAAAGCCAAAGCGGCCGGGCAGGGGACAGCGACAGTTTCAGGTACTGTCCACGTCGCGCCGCCGCACATAGATTTTCTTGTCAACAACCGCGACTGTCTGGTTTTGTCGATCATAAACCCGAAGTGCCAGCAGAGGTTCGCTTTTGCCCGTTGCGCTGGTTTCCGCGCGGATGCGCGCCAGCAAGGCCTCATCCACCCGAAATTCACACCAGACGCGGCTGCGCGCGGGCTGCATGAACTCGATCGTGGCGGCCTTGTCCCAGACCACATAATCCGCACCCAGATTCTGCTTGAGCAGCACCGGCAGGATGGCATCGGTCAGGGCGAACAGCGAACCACCGAAATGCGCCCCCCACAGCGTGCGATTGCTGATCCACAGCGGCATGGTCAGCCGCGCATAACGGAAATCACTGGACAGTTCTTCCAGATGGATGTGCGCACCCAGCAGGGGCGGAAACAGCGCAAAACCCAGACGCACCATCCAGGGGCGCAGAGGCAGATTGGCAAAGCGGCCTTGCCGCAGCCGGCTCATGTACGCCAGTGTCCCCGCAAGTACGGCTTCTCGCCGCGCTCATCCTTGACTTCAAATGCCTGCCCCGGCCATTGGTCGGCCGCGATTTCACCTGCCTGTTGATAGGGATCCACCCACAGGGTCGCCTTGCCGGGTAGATACAACGGTGTCTTGAATTCGACCTGGACAGCCGCCCCGTTGATGGGTCGGGCCGGCATCACGGAGGCCAGCGCCCGTGCCTTGGTCCACATGCCGTGGGCGATGGCACGGCGAAAGCCAAAGAGTCTGGCGGCAAATGTGTATAGATGGATGGGGTTCAGATCGCCCGACACTGCGGCATAGCGGCGGCCGATATTGGCGTCAATCACCCATTCTTCCTGTGCCTGCGGGCTGCAGACTTCAGCAATCCGGCTTTGGTAGGGTATGCCGAAGGGGGCGCGAATACCCGTGCGCAGATAGGTACTGCAGCTCTCCCACAGCAGCGCACCCTCTGCCAGGTCATGCACCTGGGTTGTCAGCGTGAAGACCTGACCTTTTTCATGGGTCAGCAGTACGCCGTAACGCACTTCCATGCGAATCTGCTGGCCAGCAGACAGCGGCGCATGTTGCTCGATTGAATTGGCCAGATGCACCATGCCCAACATGGAATAGGGGAAGCGGCTGTCCGCCATCAGCATCATGTTGAGCGGAAAGGCCAGCATGTGCGGGTAAGTCAGCGGCACGCCATGGGCTGCCTGGAAACCGCAGAGTGCGGCATAGCGGGCGATATGTTCGGCATCCAGAGTCAGCGTGGGGCGCACCAGGCTGATGGCCGGTATGGGGCGCGGCTGGCAGTTTCTCTTGCGAGCAGAAAACAGGGCCGCAGCGTAAAGGCCCAAAGGCGCGGGCAGCCGCTCTATCTGCCGAATTTCCAGAGATTCCATTGCTTGCATGTCGAAATGAAATGGGGGGGGTAAGAGGTTTGGGTAAAGACGGGACTCAGGCGCCGATCAGGCTCTGCCCGCAGACGCGCACGATATTGCCGTTGATGCCGGTGGAAGCCGGGCAGGCGAACCAGGCGATGGTTTCCGCCACATCCACCGTCTGCCCGCCCTGGTTCATGGAATTCATCAAACGCGCTGCCGTGCGCACCACGAAGGGAATTGCATCCGTCATCTGGGTTTCGATAAAACCGGGCGCGACGGCATTGATGGTGATGCCGCGCTCACGCAGCAAGGGCAGGGTGCTCATGCTGTGCACCATGCCGATCACGCCGGCCTTGGACAGCGCATAGTTGGTCTGCCCCAGATTGCCGGCAATGCCACTGATCGAGGAGACGCAGACGATGCGACCGTTGCGCTTGATCGCCCCGGCGGCCAGCAGGGCATCGTTGATGCGCTCCTGGGCGCTGAGATTGACTTCGATCACCAGATCCCACTGCGCCTGCTTCATGTTGGCAATGGTCTTGTCACGGGTGATGCCGGCGTTATGCACGATGATGTCGATGCCGCCCTGCGCCTGGGCGGCAGCCACCATTTTCTCCGGCGCGTCGGCAGCGGTCACATCCAGCGCCAGGGCGATACCGTCGAGCTTGCGGGCGACTTCCGTCAGCGCAGCCTCGGCTTGCGGCACATCGACGCAGATCACCTTGGCGCCATCACGGGCCAGCGCGTCGGCTATCGAAGCACCGATGCCGCGCGAAACGCCGGTGACCAGCGCCGTCTGGCCCGCCAGCGGGCGCAGCCAGTCAGCCACGGGCAGGGCCTGGTTGCCGATACGAATGACTTGCGCCGAGACATAGGCCGAACGCGGCGAAAGCAGAAAGCGCAGCGTGGATTCGATGCCGGCTTCCGCGCCTGTCGCCACATACACCAGCTGTGCCGTGCAGCCGCGCTTGATTTCCTTGCCCAGCGAACGCGTCATGCCTTCCAGTGCGCGCTGTGCCGTGGCCTGGCGCGGCGTGGCACAGTTTTCCGGCGGGCGCCCCAGCACGATCATCCGCCCGCAACGATCCAGCGAACGCACCGTATCATGGAAGAAATGATAGAGCGCCACCAGCTGATGGCTTTCTTCGATCGCACTGGCATCGAAAACCAAGGCTTTGATGCGCCCATTGGCAGGTTTTTTTTCACCCCGCACAGGAGCGATGAAACGTCCTGTCATCAGCCCGGCCTGGTTGGCCGCACCCACCCAGCGGGGCGCTTCACCATGTGCCAGCACCGGAGCCTTGATGCCGATCAGCACTTTCACCACGGCATCCAGCAGGGCACCACCGCCAGCACTGCCCAGCACCACGCTGCCATCGAGCAACGGCTTTTGCGGATCCGCCTGATAACGTGCCAGCACCGGCGGCCTGGGCAATCCCAGCAAACCCGCCAGCTTGCTGCCCACTGCCGAATTGGCAAACTGCATGTATTTGTCTGTCATCGCAAACGCCACCTCAAGGGAAAGCCGGTTTCATTGATTTTCAACAGCTCGCCAGAAAAATTCAAACACTTGTTTAAATCTAGCAGCAAATTCTGCATTATGCAATATAGGCAACGACAGGATTCGAAAGCGCAGGAGGTCAAGAAAGCGCTGCCAGCATCGCAGTGTTCAATGGCGGCAGGCAGGGGCTGCGCGGCGTTTGGCTTGGTGCGCCAAACCAGTCGGGCAATACACATGATATGAATGACACGGGCGAT
Organism: Sterolibacterium sp.; assembly: GCA_019105045.1. Taxonomy (GTDB): domain Bacteria; phylum Pseudomonadota; class Gammaproteobacteria; order Burkholderiales; family Rhodocyclaceae; genus Sterolibacterium. The sequence continues at coordinate 8,053 of JAHRWT010000066.1, read as the reverse complement.
ACGGTGCGTACAACGTGTGCAGCGCTTTCCCAAGATCCGACGGAGAGGAAAGCACGTCTGGATAAGCGTATTTGATGTTTTTTCAGATGTGCCGATGCAGGAACTATTTCACGAAACACCGCTCGCACCATGGTCTCTCGCGGCTTCTCTGGCTACAATGAACAGAAGCGCATCACTTGCTGCAAGTGACATGCGCTTGGACGGGGAAGACAGCAGAAACCGGGCGGCAGATCCCTGCCGTCAACTGTCGTAACAGGAGGAGAACAACATGACAGCAGCCATCAAATCCACCGCAGACGAGCGGCGAAAGAGTCAGGCCAATCGCGAGACTTTTGAGGAAGTTTTTCCCCGTGTCGAACCTTTTCTCGATCCGGAAACCGGCTGGACCGGGCAACCTCTGGAGCATCTGGCCTACAACGTGCTGCGTGAAAAATATCCCGACATGAGCGAAGCCGAGTTGAACCAGTATTTCCAGGCAACCAAGCGTGCTTTCAAGGACCGCAGCGAAATTTGAACCATTGACGGGGTAACTGGGCAACCAGCGGCAACGCCCCTCAAACCGGTTGGCTGTACGGTAGTTGCATGACTCAAAGCCCGCCTCGGCGGGCTTTGAGTTTCATTTGAGTTTCATTTGACCTTGTCGTCCTTGTCTGCTGTCAAAAGTAAACCACGATCAACAGCGCAAAGACGGCATACAGGCTGCTGACCGCACTCAGCGCGACGCCATTGGTCGCTCCCCGGCGAAACATGTGCCACAGAAAAAGAATCGCCAGGCTCGTGATGATGCCGGAAGCGAGCAGGGGGCCATCAAAATGCCACGACGTGAAGAAAATCCCCAGCGCACTCGGGACCGTGGCCTGCATCATCATCGCACCGGAGATATTGGCCAGTGCCAGCCGCTCCTTGCCTTGACGCACCCAGATCAGTGCATTCATGATTTCCGGCAGTTCGGTGGCAACCGGACTGAGCAACAGGGCCACCAGTTGGGGCGACCACTGCAAGGCGCTGCCTATCGTTTCAAGCTGATCAACAAACACATGGGCGGCAAAACCGATAACCACCAGCGCCAATGCGCTCTGCAAGGCCGCCCAACCCAATGAGGGTTCGGCCAGATCCGGGCGCATTCTGAGCGGTTCAAGTACTTCTTCGTCAGGAGCCGTTTCTGCATCCCGAATTTCTTGCCAGACGTAGATGGCATAAGCCAGCAGAAAGAGCACGCCGAGCCAGGGCTTGAATGCAAAGGCAACCAGTCCCAGTGTGACCTTGACGACAAACACCAGCAGAAAAGCCGCCTGGTCACGGCTCATGCGCAGATGATCGACTTGCGCCTGATGCGAATCGCGCGCCAGTCGTTTGCGGTTCAGGATCATGGCAAAGCCCACGGCGGCATAGGCCAGTGTTGCCAGCACCAGCGGACCACCCATCGCGGCCCCCACGCCAAGTTCTTTCTGTTCGGGCGTATTGCCGAAAATCACCGCCATGAAAGTGACCGCACTTTCTGGCAGCGCCGTACCAAAAGCCGCCAATACCGAGCCAACTGCCGTCGCCCCCAGGTTCAGGCGGCGCCCCAGCCACTCGATGCCATTGACGAAATACGCGCAGGCGAAATAAATCGCTGCGGTGGATAGCAGAAACAGCAACAGAGTGAGCAACATACGGATGACGGGCCGGGCAAGCAGTTACCAATGGCACGCAATGCGGCTTGCCCGGCTGGCAAAACGCATTGCGGCCAAAAGTCTCGCCTGGTCGACCACTGCAACACCCAACACCAGTGGCGACCGATCACACCATGAGGAACGCTCAAGTCTGTTGATGTGATCTTTCCGGCATGAACATGTCGCACCGGAAATGGCTACTCCCCAATGACCAAGGCGGTGATTCTAGCAGCAGGCAAGTGGTCTGGCGCAGGGCAGGTTGCTTTTTCCCCATGACTGCCAATACAACATCAACAACACCAACAACATCAATGCAGCATTGGTGCAACACTGCTACAACACCCATGTTACCCGTTGTTTAACATAATCTATATTATGCGTAATTATATGTGTATGTGTATGCAGATGATGGGTGCATGAAAACCCGAGCCGGTACAACTGAGCCGGAATGCCGCAGCATGATGATGGCTTGCATGTGCGCTGACGCATATGCTGCCTATGCCTGTCGCGCAATGACGTTCTTGCAGATTCCGCTTGGCTGCAAACGAGGATGTCTGTGTATCGTGTCTGCGCGGATTGCCGAATTGTCGGATTACTGGCTGCTGCCAGTATCCAGCAAGGCATCGATTGCCGCCAGATCCTTCTCTCCCGCGCCGCCGCTGACGGATTGCAGTTGCAGGCGGCTGACCAGATAGGCGTAGCGTTCGCGTTGCAGGTCGCGGCGGGCAGCAAAATACTGCTGTTGCGCGTTCAATACGTCAGTATTGGTGCGAAAACCGGCTTGCTGGCCGACTTCCATGCCCTGCCGGGTGATTTCTGCCGATTTCACCGCCTGTTCATAGGCGGCCACCTGGGCGACGCCATTGACCACGCCCAGATAAGCCTGGCTGGCCTTGATGCGGCTGTCCTCGCGCGCGGCATCGACTTCGTGGAGCGCCTGGGCGCGACGGGCGGACGCCTGGCGATTGAGCGCCGAAGTCCGTCCGCCCTCGTAGATTGGAATGTTCATCTGCACACCCCACCGCGTGGTGGCGTCATCGAGCGTGTAATAGTTGGGTTCATCGGCTTTCTGTCGCGAAGCAACGAAATTGACGGTGGGCCAATGCCCGGCCTGGGCGCGTTGCTCCTGCCGCGTGACCACGTCCAGCGCCATGCGCGCGCGCAGCACGGTCGGACTTTGCGTGCCGGCTGCCGTCAGCCATTTTTCGGGCTGCGGCGGCTCGGGCAGAACCAGTCTGGGTTCTGCACCCAGAGGACGCAATGCGGGCAACTGGCCAACCATTTTTTCCAGTTCCTGACGGCGCACCTGAATCGAACTGCCCGCCGCCGCCAGTTGCGCCTGGGCCAGGGCCATCCGTGACCTGGATTCTTCAATGTCCGTCACCGAACCGGCGCCCGCCTGCACCAGACGTTCGGCGGCGCGCATCTGCTCGTTTGCAGCGTCAAGCTGTGATTGCGCCAGTTTGTGAATGTCCTTGGCGTAGAAATAATTGAAATAGGCTTGCGTCAGGCGCAACAGCAAATCCTGTCGCGCTTCTTCAAACACGGCCTGGGCCAGCGCAGCCTTGGCCTTGCCCTCTTCATAGGTGGCAAAACGCTCCATTTCGAACAGGGGTTGCGAGATTTGCAAACCGCCGGATTTGTTCGTGTAGTCGTATTTGGATTTGAGTCCTGGTGCTGCCAGGGTACGCATCTCATAATCGAAACGCATCACGCCGAAGTTTGCCGTTATCTGCGGCAGCAAGGCGGCGCGGCCGATGGCCTTTTCTTCCTGGCCGACCTCCAGCGCCGAGCGGGCCGCCAAAAACTGCGGATCGCGTTGTTGTGCGATGGCATACAGATTGACCAGACCGGCATCCGCCTGGGCCGGATTGTTCAGTCCCATCCCCAGGGTCAGGCAGCTCAGGGCAAGCAGGGAAATCCGCATGATCAGCGCTCCGTCATGGCGAAGCGCATGCGCTTCAGCAAAGGTTGAAACAGATAGGCCAACATGCTGTGCTGGTTCATCTTGATGACCACATCCGCCGGCATGCCCGGCTGGATCTTTTCCGAACCGAGCCTGGCCAGTTCCACCGGATCGATCGCCACCCGCGCCACGTAATAGGCAATCTCGGTACGTGGATCGGTCATTCGGTCGGCTGAAACGTAAGTCAGCGTCCCCGGCAGCGTGGGCACCAGCGTGCGGTCGAGCGCAGAAAAATGCACATCCGCTTCCAGTCCGGTGCGCACGTTGTCGATCAGATGCGGCGGAATGCGCACTTCGATCACCAGGCCTTCGCCCTCGGGCACGATATCCATCAACTTCTGTCCTGGCTGCACCACGCCGCCCACCGTATGAATCGCAAGATCCACCACCACGCCGGCGACCGGCGCCTTCAGCACCACGCGATCAAGGTCATCGCTGGCGGCCACCATGCGTTCGCGTAGATCGGCCGCCCTGGCCTGGATTTCGGTGAGCTGGGTTTCCACATCTTTCTTGAAGGCTTCCTTGCTTTGCAGAATCTTCAGCCGTACTTCGGCAATCTGCCGCTGCGCCCGTGCCATGTTGGCCGCATCGTCACCGCGGCCACCTTCCAGATAGGCCACCGCCCGTTCCAGCTCGAACATTCGATTGCGCGGCACGAAACCCTGTTCGAACAAGGGCCGCAAGGAAGCCAGTTCGCGGTTGTACAGCTCAAGCTGGCGGTCCTTGGAGGCCAGTTGCGATGCCAGGCCGGAAATCTGCGCCTCCAGTCCGGCGATGACTTCCTGGCCGATTCTTTCCTCGCCATACAGGCTGGTCCGGCGGGCGCTGAAAAGTTCTTTTTGCGCCTGCATGGCTTCCTGCACCGAAAGCTGGTCGCGCCGCTCATTCAAAAACCCGGCAAAGCGGATTGACGACAGACCGTCACGCTCGGCCAGCAAGCGGGATTCGACAGCCGAGACAGTCACCAGCTGGCTTTCGACGATATTCATCTGCGTCGAAAACTGTGTCGGACTCAGGCGCAGCAAGGCTTGATCCTTGGCGACGCGCTCGCCCTCCTTCACCAGAATCTCATCCACAATGCCGCCACGCAGATGCTGTATGGTCTTGCGATTGCCCTCCACCTTGATCACGCCCGGCGCCGGCACCCCTTGGCTCAAGGGAACAAACAGCGCCCAGAGCAGAAAACCGCCCAGCCCGACCAACAGCATCCAGCGGCCCCAGCGGGCAGGTTGCTGCTGGTCGATCGGCGCAATCACCACCGGCGCATTCAACAGGCGCTCAACTTCCAGATCCGCCGCATCACGCCGAAACAGGCGCAGCCAATCGCCGAACTTCATGCTTCTTCCCCTTCCCCATCTTCAGCTTGCGGCTTGATCGGGGGCTGTTCATTGCTGTCTGGATTGCTGGCTGGCAAGCTGCGAATGCCCGGAATGGCACCTTGCTGCATGGCATTGATGACATCATCGCGCGGGCCGTAGGCAGCCAGCATCCCATCACGCAGCAGCAGGATCTTGTCGACCACGGCCAGCACGGAAGGCCTGTGTGAGATCACCACTACCGTGCTGCCCCGCGCCTTTGCCGCCCGAATGGCTTCGGCCAGCGCCAGCTCTCCGGCTTCATCGAGGCTGGAATTCGGCTCATCCAGCACCAGCAGGGCCGGATCACCATACAGCGCACGGGCCAGGGCGATGCGCTGGCGCTGCCCGGCAGAAAGCTGTCCTCCATCCACGCCCACCGGCGTGTCATATCCCTTGGGCAGACGCAGGATCAGATCATGCACGCCGGCTGTTTTGGCGGCAGCCACGATGGATTCGCTTTGCAGCTCGCCAAAGCGGGCAATGTTTTCTGCCACCGTGCCTTCCAGCAGTTCGGCACCTTGCGGCAGATACCCCAGCGAGCGGCCCAATTCACGCTTGTCCCAGTCGGCCACATCAGCGCCATCCAGTCGCACATGCCCCTGACGTGGCCGCCAGACGCCGATCAGCGCCTTGGCCAGTGAGGTCTTCCCTGCCCCGCTCGGCCCCAGAACACCGACCACATTGCCACGCGGAATCTGCAAGGCCAGCCCCTTGAGTACCGCCATATCGCTGCCCGGCGGCATCAGCACGATGTTTTCCAGCGTGATCTGACCTGTCGGTGGCGGCAAGGAAAGCTGCACTGTCCTGGCAGGATGCCTGGCCAGCAGTTCGGCCAGACGATGATAAGCCGTGCGCGTTGCCAGCCAGTTCTTCCACACGGCGATGGTCTGATCCACGGGTGCCAGCGCGCGGCCCATGAGAATGGAGCCGGCAATCACTGCACCACTCGATACGATGTTGTCGAGTGCCAGCCAGGCGCCCACGCCGAGAATCAGCGATTGTGAGGTCATGCGGATGAAGCGGCTGGTCGCATTGATCGTGCCGCCACGTTCGCTGGCCAGGGTTTGCAGCGCCAGCACTTTCTGCTGCTGTTCTGCCCAGCGTGCGCCGATCTGGTCGGTCATGCCCAGAGCTTCGATCATTTCGGCATTGCGCAGATTGTTATTGGCGTATTGAGCGCCGATCAGCGCATGAATGTTGGCTTCCTGCAAAGGTTTATGCGTGGCGATTTCGTTCAGCCAGGCCAGTGCGGCCAGCACCAGCATGGCACACAGCGCGAACAGCCCGATCAGCGGATGCAGCAGAAAACAGGCCAGCAGATAAATGGGTGTCCATGGCAAATCAAAAAACGCAAACACCCCGGCCCCGGAAAGAAACTGCCGCAGCGTCGTCAAGTCGTTCAGCGCCTGTGCGGGTGTGCCGCCCGCCCGCTGCAGATTGCGTAAAAAAGAGGCCGAAAAAACCCGTTTCGACAAGCGCCGATCCAACGCCGTGCCCACCCGCACCAGCAGGCGCGCGCGCACCCATTCCAGCCCACCGGTCAGCATGAACAGGCCAACCACCAGCAACGTCAATACCAGCAGCGTCATGCCATTGCGGCTGACCAGCACGCGATCGTAAATCTGCAGCATGTAGATGGCCGGCGTGAGCATCAGCAGATTGATGACGAAGCTGAAGCCGCCTACCCGCAGCAAACTTTGCCTGAAGCCCAGCAGCACCTCGTCGATTTCCAATTGTGGATCAAGCCGTTTTTTCATGGGTGTTCAGTTTGCTGCGCGCAGGCCAGGCATTTTATTGGAATGGCCACCAAGGCGGTGAGTGTTTCAATTTCAAGATTTCAAGACGACTTGTCAGGCCGAAGCCCGACCTGCAGATCGAAGGATTTGCAGGTCGGGTTTCAAGCCAACAGCGGTGCCTGGGATAAATAAGTTTGGCAGGTCGGGCTTTGGCCCGACAGCGGCGGCTGGAATGACGCCTGCTGGTCAGGCTGTAACCTGACCAGCAGGCGCAGCGGCAAGCCACAGGCCGGTGGCTTGCCATGCCGCAACATCGATCAGGAAGCAAGGAAGTTGTCTACGGTCAGCGTATCTGCCTTGACACCTACCAAGGTAATCGTCTCGGTCAGATCAGCCAGCCAGATGCTTGTATTGTCCTTTCCGTTACCGAGATCGATTGCCTGTGCATGCAGCGTGATCCAGGCCTGGTCGATGGTCGGCGCGCCGCTGAGCTCGATCACATCACCGCCTGTGCCCGCCGCAAAGTCGTTGATGAAGTCCAAACCCTCACCGTCGGCAGCATAGGTGTATAGGAAGGTATCGACCCCGTTGCCGCCATTGAGGATGTCGTTACCTTTGCCGCCGATGATGAGGTCATTGCCATCACCGCCATCAATGACATCATCGCCATCGCCACCATCAATGCCATCATCGCCATTGCCACCAGTGATGATGTCATTGCCATTGCTAGCAAAGATGGTGTCATTGCCATCGCCACCATCGATGACATCATTACCATCGCCACCGCCGATGAGATCATCCCCATTGCCGCCGAAGATGTTGTCATTGCCATCGCCGCCAAAGATGAGATCATTGCCACCCAGCCCAAGCAACGTGTCGCCATTGTTGCCGGCGATCAGCAGATCGCCACCGGCCGCATTGCTGCCGGTGAGGGTCGTTTGCGCACCTGTGTTGGTCCACAACACCGAGCCGTCGGCAAACTTGATACTGCCGTTGAGCAAATTGCCATTCAACCCGGTTTGATGGGTCAGCAGTTCGACCGACCGTTCCCCCAGGGTGATCGTGGCATTCCCGTCTCCTCCGGCAATGGCGCCGCCGCCGACGGTTACCTGCGATGCGGAAACACCCTGGATCAGCAGAGAATCACCCTTGGCCGGCTCGAAAGTGATTGCATCGGATCTGGTATCGGTCCCCATGTTGGTATCGATCACGCCGCTGGTTGCGCCAGCACTCAGGTCATAGGAATACACCTTGGGCTGATTGAAGGCGCCCGTCAGGCTCATGTCGGCCTTGGCATCCCCCGTTGCCGCGTTGCCTGCCGCATCGACGGCAAAGCCG
>JAHRWT010000049.1 GCA_019105045.1 Sterolibacterium sp. | reverse complement strand
GACGACATTCTGTGGGCCACGCCGCTTTCGCCCTACATCCACATCATCAGCCGCGCGGTCGAGCCGCTGGGCGAATCCAAGGCCGAATACGCCATTCTCTGCCTGCTGATGAAGGCCATCCAGCAACGCGCCAAGGCGCGCGGCATCAAGCATTTCAACGACCGCACCGGCAAACAGCGGCGGCTGGACAACGTCTATGACGAATTCACCTTCAATGGCCGCTTCTCCGAAGACAAACCCGAAGCCCTGCTCGAACATGTACTCAAGCAGACCACCATGCTCAACGGCATCGACTGGCAGACGCTGAAGGAAAAAGGCTACGAGCGCATCACCGGACTGGGCATGAACTTCATCAACATCGGCAATGCCACCGACATCAAGCCCAACGAAACCATCACCGCCAACACCTGGCACACGGACAAGAAATATCCCTGGCCCACGCTGACCAAACGCATCCAGTTCTACATCGATCACCCCTACTATCTGGAGCAGGGTGAACAACTGCCCACGCACAAGGACAGCCCGCCCATCGGCGGCAATTACCCGCTGATCCTCAACGGTGCGCACACCCGCTGGTCGATCCACGCTGCCTGGCGCGATCATCCCAATCTGCTGCGCCTGGGTGGTCGCGGCGAACCCACGGTCTGGATGGGCACGCAGGACGCCGCCCGGCGCGGTATTGCAGACAATGACCGGGTACGCGTCTTCAACGACATCGGCAGCTTCGAAACACTGGCCAAGATCGTCCCCAATCTGCGCCCCGGCCAGGTCATCATCTACCACGCCTGGGAACCCTATCAGTACAAGAACCACATCTCCTACAGCGCGCTGACGCCCAACCCGCTCAACCCGCTCTCGCTGGCCGGCGGCTACGACCACCTGCAACCCCTACCGGAAGCCAACACGCCGGGGCCTACCGACCGCGATACGCGCGTGGAAATTGAAAAAGTCGGCAGCGAAAAACAGGCCAGCAGACAGGCTGGCAAACAGGGCACCACTGCCGCCACCGGCGCCGACGTGAAAAACGCGCAGAGCACGCAGACCAGGCGAGCCGCACCTGTCGCCGGCAGCCGGAGCCGCTGAAATGCACACACCGACCAGCAAACCCGCCGCACCGCCAGCGGCACAGCACGCCGCCACCCGCAGCGCGATGTACGCCCTGTTCGCCTTTCTCTTCAGCTATCCCGATGCCGACTGGGTCGCCGCCATCCGCGCCGGCGAAGTCGCCGCACGCGTGCAGGCGCTGCACCACGCACTGGGCAACGATACAGTGCACACCGCCATCGATGAGGCCGCCCTGAGCAACGCCGGCCAGGCAGACGAAGACCTGGCCATCGAATACACCCGCCTCTTCGACACCGGCCCCATCGCCCTGTATGGTGGCCTGCAGCACGGCACGCGGATGCAAGTCATGGAAGAAGTCCTGCGCTTCTATGAACACTTCGGCCTTGGCCCCAACCGGCAACTCAACGATCTGCCCGACCATCTCGTTGCCGAACTGGAATTCATGCACTATCTTTGCCACCAGGAAAGCCTGTGCCTGGCCGCCGACCAGGACGCTGGCCACTGGCAACGTGGCCAGCGCGACTTTCTGCAACGCCAGCTGGGCCGCTGGGCGCCGCAGCTGCACCCCCAGGCAGCCGAACAGAACGCCCACCCCTTCTTCGCCGAAACCACCCGCCTGCTGGCAGGTTTTCTTGCCCATGAAGCCCGGCAACTGCAGGTTGTCCTGGCAACAGCGAACAAGGTAAATGCGGCGCATGTGGTTAACGCACCCAATGATTTACGCACGCCGACGGCACAGGATGCCGCCACCGCAGCCCCCTTCAGCTATCCGGTGCATAACATTCAGGCGATATAGGGCAGCTCGATCAGGTCGCTGCGGCGGGCAGTGGCCGTCATGGCCTGGCAGGCGGCGAGAAATTCACGCAGCACGGCAGTATGGTATTTGTCACGATGCCAGAGAAACTGGAAACGCCGTCCCAGATCGAGCCCGGCCACTTCGATGGGTGCCAGGCTGCCGCGCCGGAAAGCCTCCTTCAGTGCCAGCCGTGAAATGCAGCTGATGCCCAGACCCGATTCCACCGCGCGCTTGATGGCTTCGGTGTGCTCCAGTTCGAGACGGATCGACAGACGTCCCGGTTCGATGCAATGCCGGCGCAGTGCCTGCTCAAAAACCTCGCGCGTGCCTGAACCCTGTTCGCGCAGAATCCAGCGTTCCTGCAACAAGACATCCAGTGTGACCTTGCGTTGCTTGAGCAAGGGATGGCCGGGCGCGGCAAAGATCACCAGTTCATCTTCCACCCAGGGCTGGGTAATCAGACTGGGATGCCGGCAAGCACCTTCGATCAGCCCCAGATCCAGTTCATATTGCGCGACCTGTTCGACGATGGTGGCAGTGTTGTGCACCGTCAGCTGCACCCGGGCTTCCGCATGATGCTGCAGAAAATCAGCCACGATCAGCGTGGCCAGATAGTTGCCGATGGTCAACGTGGCGCCGATGCGCAGCGTGCCCAGCCCGCTGCGGCCTTCCAGCAGGGCTTCGATTTCAGCAGCGCGGTCGAGCAATTCCACCGCCTTGGGCAGCAACTGCTCGCCCAGGGAATTGATGCGCAGGCTCTTGCCGACCCGCTCGAACAAGCGGCAATCGAACTGACGCTCGAATTCGGACAAGGCCATGCTGGCCGCCGATTGTGACAGTGCCACCGCATCCGCCGCCGCCGTCACGCTGCCCAGCCGAGCCACGGCAACAAAGACCTCCAGTTGACGCAAGGTATGTTTCATATTCAAAAAACCGATTTATGATCTCAATAAAATCAATTTTACAGATAAACCTTGATTTCCTAGAATTGTCCGCATTCAAGACAAGAGGACGTCATGAACAATCTCAACACCGAACGTATTCTCAGCGTACATCACTGGAACGATACCCTGTTCAGTTTTCGTACCACCCGCAATCCCGGTTTGCGTTTCGATAACGGCCAGTTCGTCATGATCGGCCTGGAAGTCGAGGGCAAGCCCCTGATGCGTGCTTACAGCATCGCCAGCGCCAATCATGCCGATCATCTGGAATTCTTCAGCATCAAGGTACCCGATGGCCCGCTGACTTCGCGCCTGCAGCATCTGCAGGAAGGCCAGGACATCATGATCAGCAAGAAGCCCACCGGCACGCTGGTGCTGCCCGATCTGCTGCCCGGCAAGAATCTCTATCTGTTCGGCACCGGCACGGGGCTGGCGCCCTTCATGAGCCTGATCCAGGACCCGGAAACCTATGCGCGTTTCGAGAAAGTGGTGCTGATCCACGGCGTGCGCCACGTCAATGAACTGGCCTATTCGGACTTCATCACGCGTGAACTGCCCGCGCACGAGTTTCTCGGCGAGGATGTGCGCGCAAAGCTGATCTACTATCCGACCGTGACGCGCGAACCTTTCCGCAACCGGGGCCGCATCACGGCCCTGGTCGAATCCGGCAGGCTGTTCGAGGACATTGGCCTGCCGCCGCTCGATCCGGCCCACGACCGCGCCATGCTTTGTGGCAGCCCGGCCATGCTGAAAGACATCAGCGCCATGCTTGATGTGCGCGGTTTCAAGGTCTCACCGCGTACCGGTACGGCCGGTGATTACGTGATCGAACGGGCTTTCGTCGAGAAATGAACAACGCGCAATAAACAACGCGCACTGCACACTGCGCACTGCATACAAAACATGGCGCCCTGCGTGCAACACGGGGCGTCATGTTTTTTTTTTGCTGCCGGCAAGGTCGCGCAGCGTGGCCGGTGCGCAAACTGCCGCCATGGCGCATGGTGCGAGCCACCCTCTTCGTAGTCCCATCGGACGATGCTTCAATCACCCCCTGTGGAAAAAATGAGGGGTTATCGGTCACCTGGCCAGCCAGACTGTGCCTCGGGTAAATTGAACTCTCCACGCATAAAGGACAGATTATGGGTATCTGCGATCAACGCACCGTCATCATCACCGGCTCGGGCAGCGGCCTGGGCAAGGCTTACGCACTGGCTTACGCCGCCGAAGGCGCGAATGTCGTGGTCAATGACATTCGCCGTGACTTCGCCGAACAGGTGCGCGATGAAATCATCGCTGCCGGCGGCAAGGCCATCGCCACCTGTGATGACATCACCCGCATGGATACCGCACAGAAAATCGTCGATGCAGCGCTGGCGGCCTTTGGCGAAGTGCATGTGATCGTCAATAACGCCGGCATCGTGCGCGACCGCATGTTCGTCAGCCTGTCGGAAGACGACTGGGATCAGATCATGAACGTGCATCTGCGCGGTCATTTCTGCCTGGCCAACATTCTCGCCAAGCGCTGGCGCGATCAATCGAAAGCCGGCAAGCAGATCGAAGCCCGCATCATCAACACCACTTCGGGTGCGGGTCTGCAAGGCTCGATCGGACAAAGCAACTATTCCGCTGCCAAGGGAGGCATCGCCACGCTGACCCTGGTGCAGGCCGCCGAACTGGGCCGCTATGGCATCACCGCCAATGCGCTGGCACCTTCGGCCCGCACGCTGATGACCGAAGGCCCGTTTGCCGAAATGATGAAAAAGCCCGAAGACGGCAGCTTCGATTTCTACGATTCCGCCAACGTCGCCCCGCTGGTGGTCTGGCTGGGTAGCGAGCAATCCAAGGGGGTCACTGGCCGCGTATTTGAAGTGGCGGGCGGTCAGGTGATGATTGCCGACGGCTGGCGTGCCGGCCCGGCCCGCGACAAGAAAGCCCGCTGGCAGCCAGCTGAATTGACCAGTGTGGTCAATGAGCTGATCAAGGAAGCCGTGCCGCCGCAGAAAGTTTACGGCGCCTGATTGCGGCTCGGATACTTGCCGGGAAATCCGCTGCGCATCGTATCGTTCGGCTTTTGTCGCAGCGATGGCTGGTTTCCCGCAAGAACCGCTTGCCGGCCCACGACAGGCGGCCCCTGCAACGGTGCAGCCGGTAGCAAAAACGATGAACGGCGGGTGACAGCCCCGGTTTTCAAGGTTTTCCCGGGTTCTTCCCAGTACACCACACGCCGCACGCCACACGCCACACCCAGCATTCTCCGGCTCACCCCGATTCACCCGCCCCGGCACGGATCATCAAATCCGTCTTGCCCGGAAACGAAGAAGAGGTTCCCATGGATTTTTCCTTCAGCGCCGATCAGGAGATGATCCGCGATACGGCTGCCGATTTTCTGGCAGAAGCCGCTGCCTCAGCCGCCGTGCGCACGGCCATGGAAACACCGACCGGCTTTGATGCCGCTGTCTGGACACAGATTGCGCAAGAACTGGGCTGGTGTGCCACGCCCATTCCCGAAACCCATGACGGCCTGGGGCTGGGCAGTGTCGAACTGGTGCTGCTGCTGGAGCAGATGGGCCGGCGCCTGCTGCCTTCGCCGTATTTCGCCACTGTCGCCCTGGCGGCCCAAGTGTTGCTGGAAGTGGCTGACGAAACCACTCGCCAACGCTATCTGCCGAAAATCGCCGCCGGTGAGCTGACAGCGACCGTGGCTTTGGCGGCAGATGGCATGGACTGGCAGCCAGCCAGCGTCACAGCCAGCGTCAGCATAGCCGGCAATCATCAAGCGTTGACCGGCGGTTATGGCCTCGTGGTCGATGGCGCCACAGCGGATTTGCTGATCGTCCCAGCCGCGGATGAAAACGGTCTGCTGACGCTGTTTGCCCTGCCCGCTGATCTACCGGGCATCACGCGCACGCCACTGCAGAATTTTGATCTGACGCGCCGCCTGGCCCGTTTGCAACTGGACAACGTCGTCTTGCCGGCTGGCGCACAAATCGCCAGTGCGGCCCAAGTCGCCGCCTTCATGCCGCGTGCCATCAGCCGCGCCCGGCTGGCGCTGGCGGCCGAGCAACTCGGTGGCGCCCAGCAATGCCTCGATCTGACGCTGGCCTACACGGCCGAGCGAGTGCAGTTTGGCCGCACCATTGCTTCGTTCCAGGCCATCAAGCATCGCTGCGCCCAGATGATGGTGGCCATCGAAGCCACCCGTTCGGCCATTTATGGCGCCGCAGCCGTAGCGGAAAACCCGGCGCTGGCCACGGATTTCCTGCTGGAAGCGGCTGCCGCCAAGGCGCTGGCCTCGGACACCTATTGCCACTGCGCGGCAGAAGCCATCCAGCTGCATGGCGGCGTGGGTTTTACCTGGGAATATGATCCCCAGCTCTATTTCAAGCGGGCGCAGGCCAGCGCCCACTGGCTGGGCAGCAGTGATGCCTTGCGCGAAAGCATTGCCAGCGTGCTGCTGGATGCCACCTGATTGCCGGGAAGGAAAACAACATGCAGATGGAATTTTCAGCCGCAGACGAAGCATTTCGTGGTGAAGTGGCCGCCTGGTTGCAGGCCAATCTGGTCGGTGAATTTGCCCCACTCAAACACCGTGGCGGGCCGGGTGATGAAGACGCTTTCCCGGAGCTGCGCAAGGTCTGGGAAAAGAAACTGGCTGCCGCTGGCTGGACTTGCGTCGGCTGGCCCAAGGAGCACGGCGGGCGCGGTTTGACGCTGGCCCAGCAACTGATTTTTCATGAAGAATACGCCCGCGCCGGCGGCCCTGGCCGGGTTGGCCACATCGGCGAAGGCTTGATCGGACCAACCTTGATTGCCATGGGTACTGGTGCCCAGAAGCAGCGTTTTCTGCCGGGTATCAAGAACGGCACGGCACTGTGGTGTCAGGGCTATTCCGAGCCGGGAGCCGGTTCGGATCTGGCCAATGTGCGCACCCGGGCGCGTCAGGATGACAATGGCGACTGGATCGTCGACGGCCAGAAAGTATGGACTTCACTGGCGCATGAGGCGCAGTGGATTTTCGTCGTTGCCCGCTGCGACCCCGACAGCCAGGGCAGCAAGGGATTGGTTTTTCTGCTGATGCCACTGGATCAGCCAGGCATCGAAATCCGACCGATTCGTCAGCTCACCGGCACGGCGGAATTCAACGAAGTGTTCTTCGATGGAGCGCGTACCACGGCAGACAACATCATCGGCCAGCCGGGTGAAGGCTGGAACGTGGCGATGGCGCTGCTGGGCTTTGAACGCGGTGCTTCGACCCTCGGTCAGCAAATGCATTTTCTGCATGAGTTCGAGCTGGTCTGCGCGGCGGCCAAGGCCAATGGCGCAGACAGGAATCCGCACATCCGCCAACGTATCGCCGCTGCCTGGAGTGGCCTCAAAGTGATGCGCTACAACGCACTGCGCATGTTGTCGGGCACGGAAAACGGTACCTTGCCACGCGCCGGCATGATGTACAAATACTACTGGTCGAACTGGCATCGCGATCTGGGCAAGCTGGCCATGGATGTCTATGGCTGCCACGGTGAAATTCTCGACGAGTGCGACGACACCGCCCGCGCCCACTTGCAGCGCATCTACATGTTCAGCCGCTCGGATACCATTTACGCCGGCACCAACGAAATCCAGCTCAACATCATTGCCGAACGCGCGCTGGGCATGCCCAAGGAGCCGCGCGGCAAGTAGTCACCGCGTCCCCTGCGCCACCCTCTACCCCTCGCTGCTCTTGCCTTCTGGCAGCAAAGACAAAAACTGAAAGGAATCCATCATGCGTGAAGCGCCTCCCTATGTCCCCGGTCACAACCTGCTGGCGGGCAAGTCCGTTCTCATTACCGCCGCTGCCGGGGCGGGCATCGGTTTTGCCACGGCACAGAAATGCGTTGAGGAAGGCTGCCGCGCCATCGTCATTTCCGACATGCACGAGCGCCGCCTGGGCGAATCGGTGGCCAAGCTGCAGGAAATTGCGGGCGATCGGCCGGTGTATGGTCAGCTGTGCGATGTCACCAAGGAAGAGCAGGTGCAAGCCTTGATCGAGCTGGCCGAAGACAAGCTCGGCGGCGTCGATATCCTGATCAACAACGCCGGCCTGGGCGGCTCCAAGCTGCTGGTGGAAATGACCGATGACGAATGGAACAAGGTCATCGACATCACCTTGACCGGCACCTTCCGCATGACCCGCGCCATGCTGACTCGGATGCAGCCACGTGGGCGGGGGGTGATCGTCAATAACGCCTCCGTGCTGGGCTGGCGGGCGCAAAAGGAACAGGCCCACTACGCGGCTGCCAAGGCGGGTGTGATGGCGCTGACCCGCTGCAGCGCCCTGGAAGCTGCCGATCATGGCGTGCGCATCAATGCGGTTTCGCCCAGCATTGCGCTGCATGAATTCCTCAAGAAATCCGCTTCCGAAGAACTGCTGCAAAAACTCACCAGCACCGAAGCGTTTGGCCGCGCCGCTGAAGTCTGGGAAATCGCCAACGTCATCATGTTCCTGGCCAGCGATTACTCGTCCTACATGACGGGTGAAATCGTTTCCGTGAGCAGCCAGCGCGCCTGAACTGGATCTGCGCATCCGGAAAAAAGACACGAAACAAAGGAGAGCACGCATGACCACCGTTTTTTCATCCGCCGCAGAAGTGCTGGCCGCCGCCGGCACCGATCTGGGCGCGACCGCCTGGATCGAACTGACCCAGGAGCGCATCAACAAATTTGCCGATGCCACGGACGACCATCAATGGATACACGTTGATCCCGAGCGCGCCAAGACCGGCCCTTTCGGCGCTTGCGTGGCCCATGGCTACCTCACCCTGTCGCTGGCCAACCTGTTTTTGCCGCAGCTGGTGGAAATCAAGAACATGAAAATGGGCGTGAATTACGGCTGCGAAAAAGTCCGTTTTCCCGCCCCGGTCAAAGCCGGCAAACGCATCCGTGGCAAAGGCGAAGTGATCGCCGTCGATCGCGCTGGTGACGGCGTGCAGGCCACCATCCGCATCACCATCGAGATCGAAGGCGAAGCCAAGCCGGGTTGCGTGGTCGATACCATCAGCCGTTACTATTTCTGATTTCTGCCTTGTTGAACAACCTTGTTGAACAATATTGCAACAACGCAACAACGGAGGAGCCGCCATGCCCAGCAGTGATGAAATGAAAGCGCTCATGCGCGAATACGTTGCTTGCCTCAATGCCGGTGATCTGGAAGGCATCATGGCCTTGTATGCCGAGGATGCCACGGTAGAAGATCCGGTTGGCACCGGCACCAAGCAGGGTACGGCGGAAATCCGCGCTTTTTATGAAATGGCGATTGCCAGTGGCGCCAAACTCACCATCGTTGGCCCACAGACCGGTTCTTCCAGCGATTACGCCGCCATGCCGGTGGTCGTCGATCTGGCCCAACCGGGTTTGCCTGCGATGAAAATCAATGTCATCGAAACCATGCGTTTCAACGAGGCTGGCAAAGTGATCGAAATGCGCGCCTACTGGGGGCCGGAAGACATGGGACCGGCGGGCTGACCGCTACTTTTGCCGCGCCTCCCTGGGCGCGCGCCGCTGTCACTCACTGCTGCCGCTCATTACCCATCGCTCACTGTCCATCGCTGCAAGGAAACCGCATGTTGCCGCAAACCATCCCCGCCCTGATCGAAGCCGCTGCCCGCCAGCATCCCACCCGTATCGCCATCCGCGAAGCCGGCGTTGAACTGAGTTTTGCCGATCTTGATGCCCTGCGCCGCAAAGTCAGCCGCGCCCTGATGGCGGGGGGTATTCAAGCAGGCGATCGGGTCGCTATCTGGGCGCCCAATAGCCATGAATGGGTGGCCGCAGCCCTGGGTTTGCACAGCGCCGGGGCGATCCTGGTGCCGCTCAACACGCGCATGAAAGGCGTGGAAGCGGCGGATATTCTCGAACAAAGCGGAGCGCGGCTGCTGTTCTGTGTGGGCGAATTCCTCAACGATCATTTCCCCACGCTGCTGCAAGGGCAGCACACGCCGGCGCTGGAGCGCACCGTGGTGCTCGGCAAAACCCGGGCCGGTGATCTGGGCTGGGACGAATTCCTCCAACTGGCCGAACAGACGCCGGCAGACGCCGCCCGCGAACGCGCCGCCGCCGTCAAAGCGGAAGACCTGTCCGACATCATGTTCACTTCCGGCACCACGGGCCGGCCCAAAGGCGTGATGACCTGCCACGGCCAGAACATCCGCGCTTTCGATGAATGGTCGCGCTGTGTCGATCTGCAAGCCGAAGACCGCTACCTGATCATCAATCCTTTTTTCCACTCCTTCGGCTACAAGGCCGGCTGGCTGGCCGCCCTGATGCGCGGCTGCACCATCTACCCGCTGGCGGTATTCGATACCGAAGGCGTGCTGCAGATGATCGCCCGCGAAAAAATCAGCTTCCTGCCCGGTTCGCCGACGCTGTTCCTGTCTTTCCTCGCTCATCCACAGCTCAAGGATTTCGACCTGTCTTCCCTGCGCGTGGCGGTCACCGGTGCGGCCGCCATTGCACCCAGCATGATTCACCGTATGCGCGATGAACTGGGCTTCAAGATCATCGTCACCGCCTACGGCCTGACCGAATGCTGCGGCGTGGCCACCATCTGTGACCGCGACGCCGCTGCCGAAACCATCGCCACCACCAGCGGCCGCGCCCTGCCCGGCATCGAACTGCGCTGTGTCGATGAACAGGGTCAGGATGTCGCGGTGGGGGCCGAAGGCGAAGTGATCATGCGTGGCTACAACGTCATGCAGGGCTACTTCAACAATCCGCAAGCCACGGCGGAAACCATCGATCAGGACGGCTGGCTGCACACCGGCGACATCGGCATTCTGGATGCCAACGGCAACCTGAAAATCACCGACCGCCTGAAAGACATGTACATCGTCGGCGGCTTCAACTGCTACCCGGCCGAAGTCGAACGCATCCTCACCAGTCACCCGGCCATTGCCCAGGTTGCGGTGATCGGCGTACCCGATGCGCGCCAGGGCGAAGTCGGCAAGGCATTTGTCGTACTGCGTCCGCAAGCCACACTGACCGCGGAAGAACTGATTGCCTGGTCACGCGACAACATGGCCAACTACAAAGTACCGCGCCATGTCGAATTCCTTGACGCCCTGCCGCTGAATGCTTCGGGCAAAGTCCTGAAATACCAGCTCAAATAGTGGCTGCAATGGCTGCCAACATCACCTACACAGCCCTGCAGGGCATTCCGCTCGTCCAGTCTGGCGACGATCTGGCGGCACTGATCGCCAGCGGCCTGCAACGCAACGCACTCACCGTTCATGACGGCGATGTGCTGGTGCTGGCACAGAAAATCGTTTCCAAGGCTGAAGGCCGCAGTGTTGCGCTGGCAAGTGTCACGCCTTCAGCGCGGGCGCTGGAACTGGCGCAAGTAGTCGACAAGGATGCGCGCCTGGTGGAGCTGATACTCAGCGAATCCAGCGAAGTGCTGCGCGCCGTCAATCGGGTACTGATCGTGCGCCACCGCCTGGGTCATGTGATGGCCAATGCCGGCATCGACCATTCGAATGTTGAACGTGGCGCGGCGGACGGCGACGAGCGCGTACTGCTGCTGCCGCTGGATGCCGATGCTTCGGCGGCAGCACTGCGCGCGCGCCTGCAGACACTGCTGGGTGTGGCGCCGGGCATCATCATCAGCGACAGTTTCGGTCGCCCCTG
>JAHRWT010000031.1 GCA_019105045.1 Sterolibacterium sp. | reverse complement strand
CTGGGCGTGTGTATGAACGCTCGCGTTATACATCCGCTCATAAAACACTTCGCTAAATAGCATGTTTGCCTCATTTTATAAACACATTTGTCATGTGGTAATCAGCAAACTCACAGCGCAGCCACCTATCTGGTGCAACGTCCAGTCTACACCGCAAGCGGTGTAGACTTCCTAAAAATCGGTGTATAACAAAAAATGAAATTCATATAACATCAAGATTTTAAATCAATTTATGGACACATCTTCCTTGCCAACACCTCTTGCACCACCCAAGCTGCTGGATCAGTTGCGTGATCGCTTGCGCTTGAAGCATTACAGCCTGCGTACCGAAACGCAATATGTACATTGGGTGAGGCGCTTCATATTATTCCATGACAAACGCTATCTGTGTGGCATGAAGACGCAGGGATTGAGGGTTTTCCGACACATCGGGCAGTGGCAGGAGGTGGCGACGCAGAATCAAGCGCTATCAGGCACTATCAGGCGCTGTTGGTTTTGCTGATTTTGCCCGCCTGCTTGGCTGGGTGTGCTGGTTGAGCCCAGCCTATGAGTTCAGCCGATAAGCCGGTTTGTCGCGCTCAGGTAAAGCGTGTATCCAGTCCGCTTTCGGCCATTTCGGCGGCGCGTAGCAGGGCTTTGGATTTGTTTTCGGTTTCCTGCCATTCGCTTTCCGGTACGGAGTCGGCCACGATGCCGGCGGCGGCCTGGACGTAGAGGGTGCCGTTTTTGACGATGCCGGTGCGGATGGCGATGGCCAGGTCCATTTCGCCGGAAAAGCTCAGGTAGCCGCAAGCTCCGCCGTACAGGCCGCGCTTGACGGGTTCCAGTTCGTCGATGATTTCCATTGCCCGCACTTTGGGGGCGCCGGTCAGTGTGCCGGCCGGGAAGGTGGCGCGGAAGACGTCGAGGTTGTCCAGCCCCGGTGCCAGCAGACCTTCCACGTTGGAAACGATGTGCATGACGTGGGAGTAGCGTTCGATCACCATTTGATCGGTGACCTTGACGCTGCCGGTCTGGGCGATGCGGCCAATGTCGTTGCGGGCCAGGTCGATCAGCATGACGTGTTCGGCGCGTTCTTTCTGGTCGGCCAGCAGTTCTTCGGCCAGGGCGCGGTCTTCTTCCGGGGTGGCGCCGCGTGGGCGGGTGCCGGCCAGTGGGCGGATGGTGACTTTGCGGCCATCCGGCGTGGCTTCCTGGCGCACCAGGATTTCCGGCGAGGCGCCGACGACCTGGAATTCGCCGAAATCGTAGTAATACATGTAGGGCGAAGGATTCAGCGAACGCAGTGCGCGGTACAGCGTCAGCGGCGAAGCGGCGAAAGGCTTCTTGATGCGCTGGCCGATCTGCACCTGCATCATGTCGCCATCGGTGATGTATTGCTTGGCGCGGGCCACGGCGGCCAGATAGTCGTCTTTCTTGAAATCACGAATGGCCGCAGCCCCCGGCGCTGGCTGGCTTTGCGGTATGGGCAACGGGCTGCGCAGTTGGCCGGCCAGGGTCTGCAAACGTGCTTGCGCCTGCTGCCAGGCAGCGGGCTGGGCCGGATCGGCATACACAATCAGATAGATCTTGCCGGCCAGGGTATCAACCACGGCCAGTTCTTCGGTTTGCAGCAGCAGCACATCAGGCATGCCGATTTCATCGGGTTGATCAAAACTGGCCAGTTTGTTTTCGACATAGCGAATCGCGTCATAACCAAAATAACCAGCCAGCCCGCCGCAGAAGCGGGGCAGGCCAGCGGGCACATGCACTTTGAAGCGGGCCTGATAGGTGGCCAGAAAATCCAGTGGGTTGCCGTCGTGACGTTCGATCACTTGGCCATCCCGCACCACTTCCACGCTGTGCGCATGGGCGCGCAGCACGGTGCGGGCAGCCAGACCGATGAAGGAATAACGGCCAAAACGCTCACCGCCGACGACCGATTCAAGCAGGAAACTGTTGGCCTGATTGGCCAGCTTGAGGTAGATCGACAGTGGCGTATCGAGATCGGCGAAAGTTTCCAGCGTGACCGGAATGCGGTTGTAGCCGGCAGCGGCCAGGCGCTTGAATTCAGTTTCTTGCATGATGTTTGCGAAAATTCAGGAATGCACAGGAGCCAGCCATTGGGCGGCAGCAACCAGCGACGGGACTATAGCATCACAGTCATCGGCCTGTAGGCTGCGCCCTTCGCTGTAGCCATAGGGAACGCAGATCACGGGGCAGCCCGCCGCCCGCGCCGCTTTCACGTCGTTGAGCGAGTCGCCGATCATCAGCGCAGCTTGCGGGGGCACACCGAAATGCGCACAGGCGTGGAGCAGGGGCAGCGGATCGGGCTTGCCGCGCGCCAGCGTATCGCCGCAGACGAGAAAATCAAAGAAGTCCGCCAGGCCGGTGGCCGCCAGCAAAGGCGGCACAAAAGCACTGGCTTTGTTGGTCACACAGGCCAGCGGCAGACCCAGCGCACGCATGGCTTGCAGGCCCTCGACCACACCAGGATAAAGCCGCGCCCGCTGACCGTTGAAGTGCTGGTAATGGCGACGAAAGCTGGCCAGGGCATCGGCCGGTGCCGGTTCATCGCCAAAGCAGCGCTGCACCAGATTGGCAATGCCACGGCCCACGTAGCTGCGCACGGTTTCCAGCGCCAGAGCAGGACGGCTGAATTCGGCCAGCATGGCATTGGCGGCGGCGTGCAAATCTTCGATGCTGTCGACCAGCGTGCCGTCCAGATCCAGCAGCACGGCACGCACCGAAAATTGCGCCGGGGCGGCTCCCGGTTTTCTTGCCAGGGCGGATGGCATCAGAGCTTGTCCAGCTCGCCGCGCAAGGCCGCGATGATGCTGTCGTAACGGTGGGCATCGCTGTCCTGCCCGGCCCCAAACACTGCCGAGCCGGCAACAAAGGTATCTGCCCCGGCGCGCGCGATCTCGGCGATGTTGTCAACTTTCACGCCACCGTCGATTTCCAGCAGAATGCGCCGCCCCGTGCGCGCCGTGTAGGCGTCGATTTTTTCCCGTGCCTGGCGCAGCTTGTCGAGCGTGCCGGGAATGAAGCTCTGCCCGCCGAAACCAGGGTTTACCGACATCAGCAGCACCAGATCCAGCCTGTCCATCACATGATCCATGTAATGCAGCGGCGTGGCCGGATTGAAGACCAGCCCGGCCTGACAGCCGTGGTCACGAATCAGCGCCAGCGAGCGGTCGATATGTTCAGAGGCTTCCGGGTGAAAAGTGATGATATTGGCCCCGGCCTTGGCAAAATCGGGAATGATGCGATCGACCGGCTTGACCATCAGATGCACGTCGATCGGCGCCGTCGTCAAAGGCCGGATTGCTTCGCAAACCAGCGGGCCGATGGTCAGATTGGGCACGTAATGATTGTCCATCACGTCGAAATGTATCCAGTCCGCCCCGGCAGCAATGACGTTGTCGACTTCCTCCCCCAGGCGGGCGAAATTGGCAGACAGCAGGCTGGGAGCGATGCGGTAGTTGGCGCTCATGGCAGGCATCCAGAAAGAGGGTTGGCGCACCGCGATGGGGTGCTGACTCGAAACCATGATTTTAGCTTACCGCTGCCCCCTGCCCGCAGAATTGCGGCGGAACTGAAACCGTTTCACGCTGCAGTTAGATGTTTTGCCCGGCCCCGTTTTCGTGTGCAATGCGAGGATGAGCGCAAAATACGAAATCAGCGTCAATGTCAGCACGCAATACCTGCCCGAGCAATCCGATCCGGCCGACAGGCGTCACGTGTTCGCCTACACCATCGACATCCGCAACACCGGCAGCGTGGCGGCGCAATTGATCAGCCGCCACTGGATCATCACCGATGCCGAAGAGCAGGTGCAGGAAGTGCGCGGCCTGGGCGTGGTCGGCCACCAGCCCTTGCTGCAACCCGGACAAAGTTTCACCTACACCAGCGGCTGTGCCCTCACCACCCCTGTGGGCACCATGCGCGGCAGTTATCAAATGACCGCCGAAGACGGCACTGTCTTTGAAGCCCCCATTGCCGAATTCATGCTGGCCATGCCCAGGATGCTGCACTGACTTCACCCCGCGCGATGACCTGCGCTGCGTAGTGCTGTCGCGCAGCGCGACATTTGTCGCGTTCTCCGCTTTCCGTTCTTTCAGGCTTTCAGCAATTCTTCACGACCGGCCAGCCAGCGCTGCAGATGGGCGCGTTCGGCCGCTGGATGATCACGCATCAACTGTTCGGCCACCTGGCGGGCACGATCGACCAGCTCGGCGTCGTCGAGATCGGCATAGCGCAGCAACGGCAGTCCGCTTTGCCGGGCGCCGATGAATTCGCCGGGGCCGCGCAGGGCCAGATCCTGCCGGGCGATTTCAAAACCATCGGTATGTTCGTAGATCACCTTGAGACGCTCGCGGGCGATTTGCCCCAGCGGCGCGCTGTAGAGCAGCACACAGGTGGATTCGGCTACACCCCGCCCGACCCGGCCACGCAGTTGATGTAGCTGGGCCAGGCCGAAACGCTCGGCGTGTTCGATGATCATCAAGCTGGCATTGGGCACATCGACGCCGACTTCAATCACCGTGGTGGCCACCAGTACCTGAATTTCATTGGCGGCGAAGGCCGTCATCACGGCGGATTTTTCCTGCGGCTTGAGGCGGCCATGCACCAGCCCCACTTGCAGCTCGGGAAGTTCCTCGGTGAGTCGGGCATGGGTCTCGATGGCCGTCTGCAACTGCAGCGTTTCTGATTCTTCGATCAAAGGGCAGACCCAGTAAGCCTGCCGTCCCTGGCTGCAAGCGGCATGGACTCGGCGGACGACTTCACGGCGGCGGCCATCGGCCACCAGACGCGTGGCCACCGGCGTGCGGCCGGGCGGCAGCTCGTCGATCACCGAGACATCCAGATCGGCGTAATAGCTCATCGCCAGACTGCGCGGGATGGGTGTGGCCGACATCATCAATTGATGCGGCGTGTGGCTGTGCGCCGTCTGGCCTTTCTGCCGCAGCGCCAGACGTTGCCGCACGCCGAAGCGATGCTGCTCGTCGATCACCGCCACTCCCAGGCGGGCGAAATCGACGGCCTCCTCGATCAACGCATGGGTGCCCACCACCACGGCGGCGCGGCCACTGCGCACGGCTTCCTGCATGGCGGCTTTTTGCGATTTCTTCAGGCTGCCGGACAGCCAGGCGACTTCAATGCCCAGCGGCGCCAGCCATTGACTGAGCTTGCTGTAGTGCTGCTCGGCGAGAATTTCGGTGGGCGCCATCATCGCCCCCTGCCAGCCGTTATCCACCGCCTGCAGCATGGCCAGCGCGGCAACGATGGTCTTGCCGCTGCCCACATCGCCTTGCAGCAGGCGCTGCATCGGCCAGGGCTGGGCCAGATCGGCGGCGATTTCCCGCCAAACTCGCTGCTGCGCGGTGGTGAGCTGAAAAGGCAACTGTGCCCGCAGGGCCTGCGTCAAGGCGCTGGCGCTGTGCAGAGCCGGTAAAGCAGGCGCGCCATGCGAGCGGCGCGTGGCCCAGGCACGGCGCAGCGAAAGCTGCTGGGCGAGCAGTTCATCAAAACGTATGCGCTGCCAGGCGGCGCGATTTCTCGCTGCCAGCGCCTCGGCTGCAAGTGCGGCTGGGGGTTGATGCAACATGCGAATGGCGGCATCGAAAGCCATCAGCTCATGCTGCTGAAGAATTTCTGCCGGCAAGGTGTCGTGCAGGGCAACGCCTTGCAGGGCACGGGTGATCAGGCGGCGCAAGGTCGCCTGCCCCAGCCCGGCCGTGGTCGGATAAACCGGCGTCAGCGCAACAGGCAGGGGGGTGCCGGCCGTCACCCCCTGCACGCGCGGATGCACCATTTCCAGACCGAAATAGCCTTCGCGCACTTCGCCGAACAGGCGCAGGCGGTTGCCCGGCTCGAATTGCTTTTGCTGAGTGGGATAAAAATTCAGCAGCCGCACCACCAGCAGACCGCTGCCCGTGACCGCATCGCGCACGCGGGCGACGAGTTGCCGGCGGGGACGAAAACTGATTTCGCTGCCCATGACCTCGACTTCCACTTGCAAGGCCTCGCCGGCGGGCGCAGCGGCAATTTCGGCCAGTGGCACGATGCGGGTTTCGTCTTCGTAGCGCAGCGGCAGATGCAGGATCAGTTCGGCATCGCCATGAATGCCCAGCCTGGCCAGCTTGCCGCTCAGGGTATTGGCCGGCGGCTTTTTCCGGGTCTTTTCGCCTTTGCTGCCGGCTGTTGCCCTGGCAGCCTGCTCTGCAGTCGACTCAGCCATGCCTCACCCCTCGGTTCATGCGCTGACGCTGGCGCTGCGGCTGGTAACGGGCTGTGGCAGCGCCTTGACGCGCAGAATCAAGTCTGGTTTTTCACCAGCACGGCATCGGCCTCGACCAGCGCATCACGCGGCAGCGCCTTGACGCCGACGGCGGCGCGGGCCGGATAGGGTGGCTCAAAGAATTGCGCCATGGCGTCATTGACCTTGCTGAAATCGGCCATGTCGGTCAGATAGACCGTCAATTTGACAGCGTCGTCCAGGCTGCTGCCGGCGGCCTCGGCCACCGCCTTGAGATTGCTGAAGACGCGCTGGATCTGCGCCTCGATGCCGGTTTCCAGCTGCATGGTTTGCGGATTCAAACCGATCTGACCGGAAAGATAGACGGTACCGCCAACTTCGACCGCCTGGGAATACACCCCGATGGCGGCGGGCGCGTGGTGGGTGGCATGGACCGTGCGTTTCATTGTGTCGTGGTGTCGAGCTGTTTGTATTGTGCTGGCCGGCGATTTTGGCCAGTCGCCATTCATGCGCTGGGCAAGGTGCAGTCCAGCTTGGTGAAAATATGCTGCAGGCCACGGCGCGCACGTGTGTTGATCAACAGCGGCGCTTTCAGGCTGGCGCGTAGCGTACCGGCCTGCGCAACATTCGCGTCACCGTCATGGCCATGATCACCGTCGCGCCAGACGATGACGGCAACGGCAATTTCGGCCGGATCGGAAAAGCCCAGCAGTTGGGTTTCTTCGTCGTTCAGCTCGATTTCATAGCTGAAGCCCAACCGGGCCGGATCGGTGATCTGAAAGGCGACGGCGGCATCATCGAGCGACTGCAGGATGAAATATTTGGGTGAGGCTTCGCCTTCTGGATGAAACAGCGAAAACCGCCGACTGTTTTCGAAACCGGCCAAACCATGCGGGAACTCGATGACCTTGCCTGGCTCGATCTGCAGGCTGCCAAAACGGGGGCTTTCGATATTCATCTGTTTTTCCTTTTCTGCCCTGCGGGAACCGCAAAGTTAACATTCATTTTTTGGTGGCGACCAGCACCGCTTCTTCCAGACCCAGCTGACGCAACTTGCTGCGTATCTGCTCGGCCTCTTCACGACTGGCGTAAGGACCAACCTGAACGCGGGCTTCGATCTGCGCCGGAATGCCGTTGAGTTCCAGTTTAGCGCGCAATTCCTCGGCGTGCGTCAAATTATTGAAGACGCCCAGCTGCAGCAGATAGGCTTTGCCGGCAACAGCAACGGCAACGCCTGACGCACCGGGCACAGACCGACTCGATGGCCGGGCAACAGGCGCTGGCGCCGGCTGTGCCTGACGCTGCAGGGCTCGGCCCGCTTCGTTGCGTAGCGGAGGCGTACTTTCAGGCAGACTGAAAACCGGCGGTTTGAGCGTAGCCAGTTGCGCAGTCGCCGGCCGGGTCAGCGGCCGCCCGGGCGGCGTGATGAAATCCGACGCGGCGCCGCCGTCCTCAACCGTGCCGGCCGCTGCGGCCTCATCCGCGTCGGCCATTTCGATCAGGTCTTCGCCACTGTTTTCAGTCAGTGGCGGAACCTGCGCTGACACGGTGTCTGCTGCGGCAGCCGGCAGGCTGGCCGGCTGGGTGGGCGCTTCCGTCAGTTGATCTGCTGCTTTGGGTTGAGGCTGGTTGGCTTCGTCGAACATGCTCAGGCCGGCCAGCAGCACGGCAATCAGCAAGGCGGCAACACCCGCGCGCAACAGCAGGCGGCGCTTGAACTGGCTCGCCGCTTCCTCGTCCCCATCATGGGCAGCATCAATATCCGGCTGGGTATCGCGGGTCATGGTATGGCGACTCCTGTGGTCTGTCCTGAAATGGCTGATGATTCTGCTGGTCGCGCCCCAGGGCGGCCACCAGTTCGGCTTCACCCAGTGAAATCGCGCATTGTTCGGCAATCAGTCGCGCCGAAGCGCCTCGCTGGGCAAGCTGCATGGCCTCGTTGTACTGCGGCGACATGCGGCGGGTAACACTCAGTTGGGCAATGCTCTCATGCAGACTGGCAAGCTCCTGGCGCAACTGCGCAAGCTCGGCCTCCACCTGATTGCGAAACAATTGGTATTCGAACAGGGGAACCATCGGCGTGCTGCTTTCCACATTGTCGATACGGGTTGTTGCTGGCCGTGTTTCATCCGCTGCGTCACGCGGCTTGTCGCTCGCCGCGCTGAATGAGGGCAGGCTGGCCTCGGACTTGCCGGGTCTGCGAATCTGGCTGAGGCGCAGCAAGGCCACCAGCAGGTAGACAGCCACCACGCCGATGACCAGGATGACGATATCCCGCACGCCGAACGTGCTGAACAGGTTGAAATGAGCCAGATCCAAACGTGCTATCCGTATCCGTTGTCAGTTATCCGCTGATCGCCTTGATTACCGCCGGCAACCGGGCTGTCCCGATTTTGCCGCGCAACTTGCCAGGCTCGCCGATGATAACCGGGGCGCTTTCCGGCAATCAGGCGAACAGCCGTGAAATTCTGCCATGTTTCCCGACAAGGCGGCCGCTGCGGGATAATCCGGCTGATCATCCATACCTTTGAAAGCCGCCATGTCCGCCCTCCCCCAGCTGACGCTGATTGCCGCCGTTGCCCGCAATGGCGTGATCGGCAAGGACAATGCCCTGCCCTGGCATCTTCCCGAAGATCTGAAACATTTCAAGGAACTGACCATCGGCCATGCGGTCATCATGGGCCGCAAGACCTGGGAATCGCTGCCGCCGCGCTTCCGCCCGTTGCCGGCTCGCGACAACATCGTGGTGACACGCAACCCTGACTACCAGGCCGCAGGGGCCGAGGTGGTACACACGCTGACAGCGGCCCTTGCCCGGGTGAGCGCCGGCAAGACGGCATTTCTGATTGGCGGCGCCGAGCTGTTCGACCAGGCCTGGTCACAGGCTGCCGTGCTGGAGCTCACCGAAATTGCCGCCGATTTTGACGGCGACTGTCATTTTCCGACAGTTGATGCGGCGCAATGGCGTGAAGCCCGGCGCGAAACGGGATGCAGCGCCACAGGGCTGGCTTACGCGTTCGTTCGCTACGTGCGTCGCTGAGTCGACCCGATACGGATTACGGATTACGGATTACGGATTTTTCACGCAATCAACGTAATAGCCATTGCCTTCCGACTTGACGAGACCGTGAATATCGGTTTCGAAGCCGGGGAAACGCGCATTGAAGTCGCGGGCAAACTGCAGGTAGCGAACGATGGTGCGGTTGAAACGCTCGCCCGGAATCAGCAGTGGAATCCCCGGCGGATAAGGCGTCAGCAGCACGGCGGTGACCCGGCCTTCGAGCTGATCGAGCGGCACCCGTTCGATTTCACGGTGCGCCATGCGGGCAAAGGCATCGGCCGGGCGCATCGCCGGCACCATGTCAGACAGATACATTTCAGTGGTCAGCCGCGCCACATCGTTCTGTTTGTAGACTTCATGAATCTGTGTACACAGATCTTTCAGACCGATGCGTTCATAGCGCGGGTTCTTGGCGACGAACTCCGGCAGTACCCGCCACAGCGGTTGATTGCTGTCGTAATCGTCCTTGAATTGCTGCAGCGCGGTGACCAGCGTATTCCAGCGGCCCTTGGTGATGCCGATGGTGAACATGATGAAGAAGCTGTAAAGACCGCACTTTTCGACGATGACGCCGTGTTCGGCCAGATATTTGGTCACGATGGCCGCCGGGATGCCGATATCGTCGGAAAAATCGCCATCCACATCCAGTCCCGGCGTGATCACCGTGGCCTTGATCGGATCAAGCAGGTTGAAACCATCGGCCAGACTGCCGAAGCCATGCCAGCGGTCACCCGGTTTGAGCATCCAGGCTTCGCGTTCTTCGATGCCTTCTTCGGACAGATCGCTCGGCCCCCATACCTGGAACCACCAGTCGCTGCCCCATTCCTTGTCGACCTTGCGCATGGCGCGGCGGAAATTGAGTGCTTCGGCAATGGATTCCTCGACCAGCGCGGTGCCGCCCGGCGCTTCCATCATCGCCGCCGCCACGTCACAGGATGCGATGATGGCGTACTGCGGACTGGTCGACGTGTGCATCAGATAGGCTTCGTTGAATACGTCGCGATCGAGCCGGCTATTCTGGGCATCCTGGACAAGAATCTGCGAGGCTTGCGACAGGCCGGCGAGCAGTTTGTGTGTTGACTGGGTGGAAAACACCATCGACTCCCGGCAGCGTGGGCGATCGGCGCCGATGGCGTGGTAGTCGCCATAGAAATCGTGAAAGGCGGCATGGGGCAGCCAGGCTTCATCGAAGTGCAGGGTATCGATCCTGCCGTCAAGCTCGGTCTTGATGTCTTCGACGTTGTAGAGAATGCCGTCGTAAGTGCTCTGGGTAATGGTCAGCACGCGCGGCTTGCCTTCGACCTGACTGGCAAACGGATGGGCGGCGATTTTCTTCTGGATGTTCTGCCAGCTGAATTCTTCCTTGGGAATCGGCCCGATGATGCCGTAGTTGTTGCGCGTGGGCATCAGGAAAACCGGGATTGCGCCGGTCATGATGATGGAGTGGAGCACGGATTTGTGGCAGTTGCGGTCCACCACCACGATATCTCCCGGGGCGACCGTCGAATGCCAGACGATCTTGTTCGACGTCGAGGTGCCGTTGGTGACGAAATACAGATGATCGCAATTGAAGATGCGCGCCGCGTTGCGCTCGGAAGCCGCCACCGGGCCGGTATGATCAAGCAACTGGCCGAGTTCTTCCACCGCATTGCAGACATCGGCACGCAGCATGTTTTCACCGAAGAACTGATGGAACATCTGGCCAACCGGGCTTTTGAGAAAAGCCACGCCACCCGAATGGCCCGGGCAATGCCAGGAATAGGAACCATCACCGGCGTAATTCACCAGGGCGCGGAAAAACGGCGGCGGCAGGGAATCCAGATAATCCTTGACTTCACGCTTGATGCTGCGGGCGATGAATTCCGGCGTGTCTTCATACATATGGATGAAGCCATGCAGCTCGCGCAGGATGTCGTTGGGAATGTGCCGGCTGGTGCGCGTCTCGCCATGCAGGAACAGCGGGATTTCGGCGTTCTTGGCGCGGATTTCGCCAACGAAAGCGCGCAGTTCGGCAATCGTTTCTTCTTCTTCCAGCACCAGCTCCTCGTCATCGATCGACAGGATGAACGCCGAGGCGCGGCTTTGCTGCTGGGCAAAGGAACTCAGATCGCCATAGCTGGTCACGCCCAGCACTTCCATGCCCTCTTCTTCGATGGCTTTGGCCAGCGCGCGGATGCCCAGGCCGGAAGCGTTTTCGGAACGGAAATCTTCGTCAATGATGACGACGGGAAAGCGGAATTTCATGGGTTACTCCGTAAGAGGCAAGGAGTAAAGCGTGAGGAGAGGCTGCTGCCCGCCGGCAACGCGCTTCTCCTCACGCCTCACGCAGTGGGGATCAGGCAATCGGGAATTCGCGTGAAAAAACAAGACTGTGGCGGGTCACACATGCGCGCCTGACGAGGCGGCACGCTCCCGTCCGGAGCGGCCGCCACAGTGTCGTTGTTTTTTCGTGGCAAGGTGTCGGTTTGCGGTAAATGAACGTGGGAGAGGGATCAGATCCTGGGCAGGGTGACGCCAATCTGGCCTTGATATTTGCCGCCGCGATCCTTGTAAGATGTTTCGCAGACTTCGTCGGACTCGAAAAACAACACCTGAGCGCAGCCTTCGCCGGCGTAGATCTTGGCAGGCAGCGGCGTGGTATTGGAAAACTCCAGCGTCACATAGCCTTCCCATTCGGGCTCGAAAGGCGTGACATTGACGATGATGCCACAGCGCGCATAGGTGCTTTTGCCCAGGCAGACGGTGAGCACATTGCGCGGAATGCGGAAATATTCGACCGTGCGCGCCAGGGCAAAGGAATTCGGCGGAATCACGCAATAGCCCTTGCCGGAGACTTCGACGAAAGAATTGGGATCGAAGTTCTTCGGATCGACGATGGTCGAATTGATATTGGTGAACACGCGGAATTCGTCGGCGCAGCGAATATCGTAACCATAGCTGGAGGTGCCGTAGGAAACGATTTTCTGACCATTCGCTTCGCGCACCAGCTCGGGTGCGAAAGGCTCGATCATCTGATAGGTCTGCGCCATGCGGCGGATCCACTTGTCTGATTTGATGGTCATGCGCTCAGGAAGGAAAGCAGGATATGAAAGCCGTCCAGTATAAAGGATACCGTCGCAGGCAAGTGGTTCAAATCAGGACGAAAAACACCATGGACGCCCGTTCTGTGACACAGGCGCGTACCGCGCAGACAGGGCAAATTGGCTAAAATACCGGGTTCGAATGGCGCAGATCAGCTGCCCATGACCCGTTCATCAGGATATTACCGTGCTCGTTGCATCCAACATCACCATGCAGTTCGGGGCCAAGCCCCTGTTTGAAAACATTTCCGTCAAGTTTGGCGAAGGCCATCGCTACGGCCTGATCGGTGCCAATGGTTCGGGCAAATCGACGTTGATGAAAATTCTCGCCGGCTCGCTGGAGGCCACGGCTGGCAACGTCGCCCTCGACAGCCACGAACGCATGGCTTTCCTGAAACAGGATCAGTTCGCTTTCGAAGACCAGCGGGTGATCGATGTCGTTTTGCAAGGCCATCAGGAAATGTGGGCCTGCATGCAGGAAAAAGACGCGATTTACGCCAATCCGGAAGCCACGGAGGACGACTATCTGCACGCCGCTGAACTGGAAGGCAAGTTCGCCGAATATGACGGCTACACCGCTGAAGCGCGCGCGGGCGAACTGCTGCTGGGAGTAGGCATCCCGACCGAACAGCACTTTGGCCCGATGAGCGCCGTCGCCCCAGGCTGGAAGCTGCGCGTGCTGCTGGCGCAGGCCCTGTTTGCCGATCCCGATATCCTGCTGCTCGACGAGCCCACCAACAACCTCGACATCCACACCATCCGCTGGCTGGAAAATGTGCTGAATGAGCGGGAAAGCACGATGATCATCATTTCCCACGACCGCCACTTTCTCAACCAGGTGTGCACTCACATGGCCGATCTGGATTACGGCACATTGAAAGTCTATCCGGGCAATTACGACGATTACATGGAGGCCTCGACCGCCGCCCGCCAGCGCCAGGTGCAGGCGAATGCCAAGGCCAAGGAAAAAGTCCAGGAACTGCAGGAATTCGTGCGCCGCTTTTCGGCCAACAAATCCAAGGCCCGCCAGGCGACTTCACGCCTCAAGCAGATCGACAAGATCAAGGTTGATGACATCAAGCCGTCCAGCCGCCAGTATCCCTGGATACGCTTTGAAGTCGATGACAAGGAAAAACTGCATCGCCACGCCGTGGAAATCGACAGCTTGCGTCACGGTTTCGAGCAGACGCTGTTCGAAAACTTCAGCACTTTCATCGAAGCGGGCGAAAAAGTCGCCATCATCGGCGAAAACGGCGTTGGCAAGACGACTCTGCTGCGCTGCCTGGCAGGTGAAGCTCTGGGCGGACTGACGCCCAAGGGCGGCACGGTGAAATGGGCCGAAAAAGCCCGCCTCGGCTATTTCGCCCAGGATCACACGGAAGACTTTGCCAAGGATGAAACCCTGGTCGATTGGGTCGGCCGCTGGGCGCGGGAAGGCGATGATGAACAGATCGTGCGCAGCACCCTGGGACGTTTGCTGTTTACCGGCGATGACGGCAAGAAATCGGTCAAGGTGCTTTCCGGTGGCGAGCAGGGGCGGATGCTGTTTGGCAAGCTGATCCTGATGATGCCCAATGTGCTGCTGATGGACGAGCCCACCAACCACCTCGACATGGAATCGATCGAAGCGCTCAACACCGCACTGGCCAAATACACGGGCACGCTGATTTTTGTCTCTCACGACCGCGAATTCGTATCCTCGATCGCCACCCGCATTTTCGAAATCAAGGGTGGCCGCATCATCGACTATCGCGGCAATTACGAAGACTATCTGGCCAGCCAGGGCATAGAATAACCCGATGAATTCGGGCTGGAATCCTTTTTCCTGGTTGTGCCGGCTGACGCTGCGGCTGGCCGGCTGGCGGCTGCTCGAACCGCCGTTACCCATGGCCAAGGCGGTGATCATGGTGTATCCACACACCTCCAACTGGGATTTCATCATCGGTATTCTTTACCGTTTTGCCACCCGCCTGCCCATCCGCTGGGCGGCCAAGGACACGCTGTTTGCCGGCCTGCCCGGCCGGTTCTTCCGCGCCCTGGGCGGCGTGCCGGTCAATCGCCGCGAACGTACCGGCTTTGTCGAGCAAATGGCGCAAGCCTGCGCGGATAGCCCGCACTTCTATCTGGCGATCACGCCAGAGGGCACGCGCAGCACGGTGAACCACCTGAAAAGCGGCTTTTACCGCCTGGCGCTGATGGCCGGGGTACCGCTGGCGCTGGGCTGCATTGATTACGCCCGCCGTGAAGTTGGCATCATCGGCTTTCACTCGCCCAGCGGCGATGAAGTCGCCGACCTGGCCGCTCTGGCGGACGCTTACCAGGGCCGGCGCGGCAAATTTCCGGCCCAGCAAGGACCATTCGCTTTCATCGACATGGACCAGGCCTGGCGCGAACGAGGCGGTGCATGATCCTGCTGCGCAACCTCGGCTTTGCCCGAGGCAGCCGCAAACTGGTCCAGGACGCCAGCCTGCAACTCCACCCAGGCTGGAAAATCGGTCTGATCGGCGCCAATGGCAGCGGCAAATCCTCGTTTCTGGCGCTGCTTCGCAACGAACTTCACATTGACAGCGGCGACCTGGAAATGCCTGCCGCCTGGGTGATTGCCCATGTGGCCCAGGAAACGCCGGCACTGCCCGATGCCGCGCTCGAATTCACCCTTGATGGCGATGGCGAACTGCGCGCCATCGAGCGCGAACTGATGGCTCTCGAAAGCGGTGCGCTGAACCACGACGGCCATCGCATCGGCGAACTGCATGGCCGGCTGACGGAAATCGATGGTTATGCCGCACGCGCCCGCGTGGCCGCACTGCTGCACGGACTGGGTTTCTCGGATGCCGATTTCACGCGTCCGGTGGCGGATTTTTCCGGCGGCTGGCGGGTGCGCCTGAATCTCGCGCGCGCCCTGATGTGCCGTTCCGACCTGCTGCTGCTCGACGAACCAACCAACCATCTCGATCTGGATGCCGTGCTGTGGCTGGAAGACTGGCTGAAAAGCTATTCCGGCACACTGCTGATGATTTCCCACGACCGCGACTTTCTCGATGCCGTGGTCGATCACACGCTCAGTCTGGAGCAGCAGACGCTCACCCTCTACAGTGGCGACTACAGCGCCTTCGAACGCCAGCGCGCCGCCCAATTGGCCCTGCAGCAATCGCTGTTCGAAAAACAGCAACGTGAACGCGCCCATCTGGCCAGCTATATCGAACGTTTCCGCGCCAAGGCCACCAAGGCCCGCCAGGCGCAAAGCCGCATCAAGGCGCTGGCCCGCATGGAAGAAGTGGCAGCAGCCCACGTCGACACACCATTCACGTTTCGTTTCCGCGAAGCCGACAGCGCACCCGATCCGCTGCTGGTGCTGGAGCAAGCAGCGGCTGGCTATGGTGAGCGCACCATTATCGACAAACTGACGCTGACCCTGCGTCCAGGCCAGCGCCTGGCTTTGCTGGGTCGCAATGGCGCCGGCAAATCAACCCTGGTCAAGCTGCTCGCCGGCGAACTGGCCCCACTGAGCGGTCGCCGCACCGTGGCCAAGGAACTCAAGATCGGCTACTTCGCCCAGCACCAGCTGGAACAATTGCGACCAGACGAATCCCCTCTGCAGCACATGATCCGCCTCGACCCGGCAACGCGCGAAGCGACACTGCGCAGCTATCTGGGCGGCTTTGACTTTCGCGGCGACCAGGCGACAGAACCCTGCCAACGCTTTTCCGGTGGCGAAAAATCGCGCCTCGCCCTGGCCCTGCTGATCTGGCAACGCCCCAACCTGCTGCTGCTCGACGAGCCCACCAACCACCTCGATCTGGACATGCGCGAAGCACTCAATTTCGCCCTGCAAGAATACGAAGGCTGCGTGATACTGGTTTCCCACGACCGTCATTTGCTGAAAAGCACGGCCGACGAGCTGTGGCTGGTGGCCGACGGCACCGCCCGGCCTTTTGATGGCGATCTCGACAACTATGCCCAGTGGCTGGCCAGCCAACGCATAACCACTGGCGAAACCGCCACCCGCAAGACGACAGAAGCCGCCAGCACCCCCAGCCCGCGCGCAGCCCGCGCCCGGCAACAGCAGCAACAGCTCCAACTGAAAAACTGGCAAAAGGAAGCCGACAAACTGGAACGGCAACTGGCCGGCTGGCAGACCGAAATGCAACAGATTGAAACACGGCTGGCCGACCCGGCGCTCTACGCCGCCGGCAGCGATGCCACCGTAGCCCGCGCATTGCAACAGCGCCGCGACGCACTCAGTGCCGGGATCACCCAGGCAGAAGAGCGCTGGCTGGAGCTGCAGCTGGCACTTGAAACAGCCTGAGTTTCACCCCTGCCGTCAGGTAATTTCCCCAAAAATTCTGTTACAAACAAATTGTCCACTTGGTCAATTTTTTGTGGCTATAATTTTCATGCCATTCTGGGCTTCGGCTTCAGTATCCGCGAGATAGTTGCATGTGTCGCACCTGGCAAGAGACTGGTTCCTTCTGTTCCATAAGCAACATAAACAAACAAGTTGGGGGAGTAACAATGGAATTCAAGCATCTGAAACTCGCAGTATCTATCGCCGCCATGCTGGGTGCAGCAAGTGTCACCAGCGTGGCCCACGCCAAGGCCAC
>JAHRWT010000017.1 GCA_019105045.1 Sterolibacterium sp. | reverse complement strand
TTGCTATCAGCCGCGTCAAGGATTTGCCGATGAACGGCGAGTTGGCCAGTGAGCTTTCGAGCATTTCCTCCAGCAGTGATAGGGACAACAGGTTCACCCATCCCCAACATGCCAGTTCGGCCATGAATCAGGCAGTCCGTGGCTTCAACGGGCAACTCGAAAAACTCGCCGAGTTGGCCATCGTCCTCGTTACTGGCGTCCTCCTGCCGAGCATTTCATCTATCCCGGCGGCATGGTGGTTCATTCCGGTTCTTCTCCTTCTCGTACGTCCCCTTGCCACTGCTATTGGCATGGCTGGCAATTCCGTTAGCAGAGATCAAATGGTCATCATCGGGTGGTTCGGAATTCGCGGTATTGGCTCGATGTTTTACCTGATGTTTGCGTTGGACCATGGCGTTACCGGCCCACTGGCCCAAGATCTGGTCAACCTAACCTTGCTGACAGTAGCAACCTCGATCCTGGCCCATGGAATATCCGCATTCCCTCTGATGACATGGTATGCGTCGCGCAAAGCGCGAGGCAGAACCCCGTAATTGGCAACGTTACTTATGCTGTTTTACCCCGCTCAAGCCAAGCTGGGACAGCATCGTCAAATTGCAAGGGGCTTTATTTATTTAAACCGCTGGCTATTCCTGAAAAACAGCGCATGCTGACTTCGTTGCCGGCCACATGAGACCGGCACCGCCACCCCCAGTGGGTGCGAGATAAAGGAAGTCAAAATGAACAATACAACCCAAACCCCGGCTGAGAAGTTCATCCACTCAGTAGCGAAGTACGGAAGCAATACCCTCATGGGAATTGCCGAGCCCTCCGCAGCCGCTGCGGAACAACTTATGCCCTATGGCGCCGCAGCCAAAGCCATCTTCGTCAAGGCAAATGGCATGCAGGCTTATAACGATGCAGTTCGTTGTGAGAATTTGTACTGTGCTGAAGACTACGAACAGACTTCGGCTAACGATTGGCTGCAAAGCATTAAATCAGGAAGTCATTCCCTACAGGAGCACCCCATCATGAGACAAGCACACATCACATCTCCGGCGACGGATCTGAATTACCTGATGGCAGCACAACTCGCGGCAAGCTACGCGGATCAGGATGCGGAAGTCATCGACCCGGTACTGGTCGCCTGGTACGACCGCAAGGCAGCGCGCATGTCCCCTGTCATTGAAGGCGCCGACCTGCGCACCCGCTGGCACGACTACGGCGCCAGCCATGGCGGCAAGCTGGAAATCGATGTCGCCGGTGACTTCACGTTCATCTATGCCGACTCCAGCCCCTTCGATCCCTTTGCGGCGGGTCCCTACAGCAACCTGCACGATGCACAAGGCAACGAATACCTCTGTCAGGTCAATTTGCTGGATAAGTCACACAAACCAACAGCCGGTGCCTGCACCCCCCTGGATGAGTGGACCAGCAAGCTCACCTGATAACGATAGATTGGAGAACACCATGCTCGACATCAATAAGGCTGTCAATCAACTTGAATCACAGTCGCATGACCTCGAAGGTAATTTGGAAGGATTGCCTGCCTGGTCGCGCGCAATTGCCAAGCAACATGCCCTCTCAGAAGGACTGGGCGAGTTATCTGACACGCAGTGGCGCGTCATCTATTCGCTGCGCGGAATGTACCGAAAACAGGGGCGTGCCGAAAACGCCCGTCAAGTCATCAAACAACTGGAGAGCGACTTTACGGAGGAAGGTGGTCGCAAGTTTCTATACCAGGCGTTCCCCCAGGGGCCGGTCAGCCAGGGATCACGACTGGCGGGAATTCCTGCACCGCCCTACGCTACCGACAAGTCGTTCGGCTCGGTTGCCTGATAGTTTGCTCGGCCAACTCGTTGTCGGCCGCCATGGACGAGACACGCGGAGAACATGATTCGCTCGGCACGGTAAACGTTCCTGCCGAGCGGCTCTGGGGCGCGCAGACGCAGCGCTCGCTGGAACATTTCGGAATTTCCACCGAGCGCATGCCGGTGGAGCTCATCCATGCGCTGGCCGCCGTCAAGCAGGCATGCACGAGAGTCAACGCAGATCTCGGCCTGCTGCCAGCCGACAAGGCCGATGCCATCATTGCCGCCGCCGGTGAAATCATCGCCGGTCGCCATCCGCACGAATTCCCTCTGTCGGTCTGGCAAACTGGTTCCGGGACGCAAACCCACATGAACATGAACGAAGTGCTCGCCAATCGCGCTTCGGAGCTCCTCCATGGCGAGCGCGGAGAAGGACGTTGCGTGCATGCCAACGACGAGGTCAACCTCGGTCAATCATCGAACGACGTGTTTCCGACCGGTATGCATCTGGCCGCCGCGCTGGGCATCACACGCCAGTTGCTGCCGGCGCTTTCGCAACTGCAGGCAACGCTGGATGCCAAGTCGGCGGCGTTCGCCGATATCGTCAAGATCGGCCGCACACACCTACAGGACGCTACACCCCTGACACTCGGCCAGGAATTCTCTGGCTACGTGGCGCAACTCGACCATGCGCGGACGATCATCGAACAAGGGTTGGCCTCGATCTACCCGCTGGCGATTGGTGGCACGGCCGTCGGTACCGGTCTGAACACCCATCCGGAATTTGGTTCGCGTGTAGCGCTGGAACTCACCAGGACATATGCCTTGCCGTTCTCCAGCGCCGCCAACAAGTTCGCCGCGCTGGCAGCGCACGATGGACTGGTCGCCGTCCATGGCACGCTCAAGACACTCGCCGTCGTGCTGATGAAGATTGCCAACGATGTCCGCTGGCTGGCGTCCGGACCCCGTTCGGGTCTCGGCGAGATCAGCATCCCGGAAAACGAGCCGGGCAGTTCCATGATGCCCGGAAAGGTCAATCCGACCCAGTGCGAAGCCCTCACGATGCTCTGCTGTCAGGTCATGGCCAACGATGTGGCGATCAGCTTCGGCGGGGCCTCGGGCAACTTCGAGCTGAACGTCTTCAAGCCGCTGATTGCCCACAACCTGCTGCAAAGCATCCGCCTGCTCGGCGATGGCATGGCGAGCTTCGAGGCACATTGTGTCCGGGGCATTGAAGCCCGGCGCGAGCAGATCGCCGAACACCTCGAGCGCTCGCTGATGCTGGTCACGGTACTGGTTCCACGCATCGGCCACGAACGCGCCGCGGAAATCGCACGCAAGGCGCAGCATGAGAACGGCACGCTGCGCGATGCGGCCCTGTCGTTGGGCTACCTGACCGGGGAGGAGTTCGACCAGCAGATGAGCGCCCTCCTATCGCCGCTACCCCGACCCGAAAGGAGTTAGTCATGGAACGCTCTCCGCACGACATGAACAGCCTGTTTGCCCAACTCGGCGAGGCTAGCGATGCACAATCCATCGCCCGCTTCATCAGCAGCCATGCACCGCTGGACGGCGATGTGCAATTGCACGAAGCGTCCTTCTGGACGGCGGCGCAAGCCGGATTTCTCCGTGAAGCTACTCTTGATGACGCTGAGTGGGTGGTAATCATTGATGCACTGAATTCCGAACTGCACGCCCGGTACTGACAGAAGATTCCACTTTCTGCACAGCTCAAATTGCTACCGTCAGGTTGCTCCACCAGTCAGGCAAGAAGGAAATTCTCGACGAAGCTCTGAGGCTGAACTGCGCTCCGGTACGCTGATGCGCTGATGACCTTGACGGAATTACAGCCTACTAACGGCAACTCTGTGATCAAAAAAAAGTAAAGCGATTCCCCCCCGCCACCTTCGAGCGATACATCGCAGAATCGGCCTGCGCCGTCAACAAGACGGGGGCCTTGCCATCCTGCGGGAAAACCGTCACCCCAATGCTTGCCGTCACTGAAACCTCCGCATGCCCGATCGCTATCGGGCGGTCGATTTCGGAGATCACCCGAGCCAACGTGTGATTGCATTCCTCGACACCAGCCAGCCCCCAAAGCAACAGGACGAATTCATCGCCCCCCACGCGAGCCACCGTATCCCCTTCCCGAACGGACCGGTGCAAGCGCTCGGCGACCTCGACTAGTACGGTATCGCCCGCCTTGTGGCCGTGGATGTCATTGATCGGCTTGAAGCCGTCGAGGTCCAGATAACATATAGCCAGCACGAGATTCGTGCGTATCGACTGCGCCATGGCCTGGTGCAGTCGATCCATCAGCAGGGTGCGATTGGGCAAACCAGTCAACTGATCATGGTTGGCATTTTTCTCCCACTCCTGCTGCTGCACTTTCATGGCCGTTACATCGGCCATGATTGCCAGGTAGTGGGAAACCTCGCCCGCCGCATTGCAAATCGCCGAAATGTTCAAGCGAACGGCAAACAAATCACCCGACTTCTTGCGATTCCAGAGTTCCCCATGCCATTCCCCGACATCCAGCAAATCGGCCCACATGGCGACAAAAAAATCGCGATCCTGCAGACCGGAGGCCAGTACCCTTGGGCTTTTCCCGAGTAATTCCTCCCTTGAGTAGCCGGAAGTCTTGCAAAACGTCGGATTAACTTCAACGATTTGTTCACTGGCATCGGTGATGCATATGCCTTCACTTGAATTATTGAAGAGGGAGTCCGCGATTTTCAGTCGAAGTTCTTCCGGCCACTCATTGGCAACCGACGATCGATGGCAAACGTTCATTGATCCTTCCTTCAAAGTGGTAGCCACAACTAGCGTACTCCAATCTCTTTCAAGTGAGTCGGGGATTGCGAAGATCCCGCATCAATTGTTTCGGCATCCCTGTCACTCATTGAAGGATCAGGATCGCATCATGACTTGTCGGATATCAGCCAGATCTGACCTGGACAACTGGATCAACGGTCGTTGAGTATTTATCCGAATCGAGTTACTTTGATGCGGACAATCAACGACCGTTCATCATCTGACCATGACTTCCCGTACCATTTCGATTACCTCGGCCAACGATATTGGCGCCATTCTTCGCCTATTGCGCAAAGAGACGGGGCTGACGCAACGGGACATGGCCGGCCTGTGCAATGTCAGCTTGCCATTCCTGAACAAAGTGGAGCAGGGCAAGCCCACGGCCCAAATCGGCAAGGTACTGGAGGTGTGCCGTCGGCACGGGATCGAGGTGGTCTTTCACCTGCCCGTAAAGCCAGATGGGGAAGGGGAGTAAGCGTAGGTTTGGTGACCGTGCGGAGATAAGTGCTGTCAATCTCCGCAAATATTGCGGAGAAAATCTGGCTGCCCGTTGTAGCACATAAGTGCTACCATAAGGCTCCAATCTCTGAATCGGAGTGTCTGTTATGACCACCACGACCATTCGCCTCCCCGAAGATCTGAAAGCACGGGTGGCAACCGCAGCGAAGCGCTCCGGGACGACAGCCCATGGTTTCATTCTTGAAGCCATTGCCGAAAAGACCCAGCAGGCAGAACTCAGGGCGGATTTTGATGGGGTCGCCGAACAGCGCTACGCTGACATCGTCTCTTCTGGAAAAACCATTCCCTGGACCGAGATGCGCAAGTATCTCGAAGCCCGTGTCGCCGGAAAATCTGCCAAGCGTCCCGTAGCCCGAAAACTCGCACGCTGAAATGGCCAAGATCGAGTTGGCCCCAGAGGTTGCGGAGGACTTCGACCGCATCCTTGACCACCTGGCAACCTATCAGATCGAAAATCCTGGCCAGCGCATTGGAGAAATCATCGCCGCTTTAGATGTCCTGGAGCAGAACCCGCTGATCGGTCGTCCGGTGGCGAACGGCAAGCGGGAACTTG
Source organism: Sterolibacterium sp. (assembly GCA_019105045.1). Lineage (GTDB taxonomy): Bacteria > Pseudomonadota > Gammaproteobacteria > Burkholderiales > Rhodocyclaceae > Sterolibacterium. The sequence continues at coordinate 62,864 of JAHRWT010000017.1, read as the reverse complement.
TCATTGGTCGCCGTACCCGAGGTTATCTTGCACTCTATCGTTATGTGCCGGAAATGGACATCGTTTTTGTACTGGCGATTCGCAGCCAGCGCGAGGCGGGATACGCCGTGCGAGTGGGGGAGGGGTAGGGGATTACCGAGAACCACTCAGCGCAAGGGTTCTCGGGCGATTTGACGGTATCAGGAACTGGCCAATCTGCCACCGATACCGTCACAAAACAGGTGGATGTCTGCTACATTCGTGACATGGATAATTCGTCGATTTTCCGAACGTCGGCGAATGTCCGCGAAAGCTTGTTTTTCCACAATCGCCCGGAAACCCGCATGAATACTAAACGTTCATTTTTTGACGGTATCAGTGACGGTATCAGCAGGGGTGAAACGAGCGGAACCCAGTATTCATGCGGGTTTCAATTGCTCGTTGATAATTGAGTGGGAGTGAATTTACGTCCTTCGAGGACTATCGCCAGCTATCGAGAAACCAACGTAACGTGTTGATATTGAAAAAAATACGTCACGGCGGCTATCGGTAGCTAGCGCCGGCCAACAGAAAAGGTTGACGGTAGAGCTGACGGTAAAAATCGAGGCCGGATTAAGACACTCTCGTTCACTATTCAGGCTTTTACCGTCTTTGACGGTAAAAGCCTTCTCGGGAAAGCTTGTTTCATGGGGCTTTCCGGGCATCAGCAGGTCTCCAGGGGGGTCCCTGACGGTAAAACCTGACGGTAAATCCGTCACATGCCGGAGGAAACCTCGATGCTGACCGACGTTGCACTACGCAATTTCAAACCTAAGCCAAAGATTTATAAGACTTCTGACCGAGACGGGATGTACGTGACGGTATCGCCTGGCGGAACGATCACGTTCCGCTACGATTACCGGCTCCACGGCCGCCGCGAGACGCTGACCCTCGGACGCTATGGCCCTGGTGGCATCTCGCTGGCAATGGCGCGCGAACTGCTGCTGGACGCGCGCAAAACCATTCTCAAAGGTGTCTCGCCCGCGCTGGAAAAGCAGCGTGAGAAACGCCGGGTGGTCGCCATCAAGATCTTCGGTGCGGCGATGGAGACGTGGCTGGTCAACGTAAGGCTGGCCGACAGCACCCGCGCCATGCGCAAGTACATCATCGACCGGGACATCCTGCCGGTCTTCCAGAACCGCTTGCTGACCGTTGATCCCGCACATGCTGGAGGCGTTCATGGCGGCAGATCGGGGATTCAGGCGGGGCAGAGGGGACGACAAGCAACCGTCTTTCTGCGCTGCTGCGCCGAAGGGATGAGATTTTGGATATGCTGTTATTGTCGTATCCATACTACGACTGGATGGGTCATATTAAATTGACTTTCACTTGGGAAAGTTGTAAAAGTCGTAGCATGGCTACGACCAATTCAAGCAAGCTAAACGCGCTCTACACCCGGCTGGCACCGGGAACGCCGCTGACCTCGGAGGACTTGGCGGCGCTGAGTATCTCTGCCGACCTGGCCGTTCACTACGTTCGGGCGGGCTGGCTTACGCGCTTGGCGCGGGGGGTGTTTTGCCGTCCGAACGATCCCCCGGCGCTTCATCCCAGCCTGCTGCTGTTGCAGCGCCGGTTCGACGGCCTGCACGTCGGCGGCAAGTCGGCGCTGGACTGGTACGGTATGCGGCAGTACGTGTCGCAGCAGCCGATGCTGCATCTGTATGGCTGGAAGGCGGCACGCTTGCCGGACTGGTTCACCGAACGATTCCCAGCCGAGTACCACCGCAAGCGGCTGTTCGACGAGCAGCCGGCCGCCTTGTTGCACGTTGGTCCGTTCGAGCAGCGCAGCGGGGCGCCGCAGGTGTCGGCACCGGAGCGCGCCTTGCTGGAACTGTTGAGCGAAGTCGGCGTGCGCCAGCCCTTGCAGGAAGCCCGTGAACTCGTCGAAGGCACTTACAGCCTGCGCGCGGATGTGCTGCGCGAGCTGTTGCAACGTTGCACGAACGTCAAGACCGTGCGGCTGTGTCTGCAACTCGGCCGCGAGATGTCACTGCCTTGGGCGGCCAAGCTCGATCCGGCCACGCTGCCGACGGGCAGCGAGCGGTCCTGGGTGTCTCGGTCGGCCGACGGCCTGCTGGTGCTCAAGCCATGAATCAAACCTGGCTCGACACCGCGCGCCTTCTGACGCAGGTGGCGCCGCTGGTGTTCGTGGATGACACTTTTGCGCTGAAGGGCGGCACGGCGATCAATCTGTTCGTGCGCGACATGCCGCGTCTGTCGGTTGATCTCGATCTGATCTTTCCCGATCACACGCTGCCGCGTGACGAGGCGTTGGCCTCGCATCAACGAGGCCGTCCGGCAAGCTGCCGAGCGACTGAAGAAGCGAGGATTCCAGACGCACACACCAGCGGCAGCAGCAGGGGAGACCAAGCTGCTGGTGCGTCGTGGCTCGATTCAGGTCAAGGTCGAAGTCAACTTCGTCATGCGCGGCACGGTGCAGCCGGTGCGCCGCGCTTCGCTGACGCCGATGGCTCGCGACCTGCTGATGGCTGATCTGGAGATTCCGGTGGTGTCGCTGGAAGACGTGTATGGCGGCAAGCTGGTGGCGGCGCTTGATCGGCAGCACCCGCGCGATCTCTTCGACGTGATGCAGCTCTTCGCGCACGAGGGCATCACGCCCGGCATCCGACGTGCCTTCGTGGTCTACCTGGCCAGCAGCAATCGGCCGATCCATGAGGTGCTGTTCCCGCCACTGCGGGACATCCGGTACGACTACGAGCACAATTTTCAAGGCATGACGACCGAGCATGTTCCGCTCGATGCACTGCTCGCCGCGCGGGAACGCATGGTGCGCGAAATCCAGCAGGGCTTGGACGACGACGAGCGGCGCTTCCTGCTGTCGTTGGCTGCTGGCACGCCGGAGTGGTCGCTGCTGGACATCGCGCACCTCGAACATCTGCCGGGCATCCGCTGGAAGCTGCACAACCTGGCGCAGTTGCAGAAGACCGATGCGAAGAAGTTTTCCGAGCAGGTCGACTTGCTCGCCACGCGACTGGCTGCGGTATCCTAAGCGCTGATTGATGATGAGCCGATGCCGCGTAGCCTGAGCAAGATTGCTCGCTGATGTTCGCACCACTGGTGCGCGATCACTCGGCAGATTTTCAAGCTGATACATCGAAAAACTGTTGGCCAAGGCTTCAGTTATCGCAGGGTTGTTCAGGCTGAACCACGGGGTATGAGCCAAAAAAATGCGGAGCCGAGGCTCCGCATTTTTTTGGTACCACATACGGGACGTTGTCCCGTTGTGTTTACTTGCCAAATGCCATGGTGAAGGCATAGGTACCGTTAACACCACAGGCGGTAACCATCAGCGTGGTTGCAACCAGGGTCAGTGCGGTGATGAACTTGGACATAATTTACCCCTTAGCTAAAGTGGTTGTTGATTTAACGTGACGTCACGTCACGGCCCTATTCTATCTTAATATTTTTTCCTTGTCAATACATTTGGGATGGTTTGTTGGGTCAGGATGTTTTTTAGGGTTTTTGTCCGGTTTTGGCGCTGTCGATGCGGGGTTTTTCAGGAGAGAATGGGCGGATTGGTCATTTAAAGGAAAAACTTCATGTGTGGGAAGACCGTGGTGCGGGTGGTCAGATGATGGAAATGGGGCAGGCGGAGCAGATGATGCATTTGGCGCTGGCGCAGGCCTTGTTGGCCGGGCAGTGTGGCGAGGTGCCGGTGGGAGCCGTGGTTGTGGCTCCGGATGGGCAGCTGATCGGGCAAGGTTACAACCAGCCGATCGCCCGGCACGATCCGACCGCCCATGCCGAGATCATGGCGCTGCGGGCGGCAGCTAAGGCGCTGGGCAATTATCGTCTGCCGGGTTGTACGCTGTATGTTACGCTGGAACCCTGCGTAATGTGCGTAGGGGCTTTGCTCCATGCGCGAATTGCGCGGGTGGTGTTTGGCGCGTCTGAACCCAAAACCGGCGCGTGTGGCAGCGTGATTGATCTGTTTGCCGAAAAACGCCTCAATCATCATGCCGAAGTGGTCGGCGGTGTCTTGGCTGAGGAAAGTGCTCAACTGCTGTCCTCGTTCTTTGCCGCCCGGCGGCGGCAGACGGCCCTGGCTTGAGCGTCTGAAGCGCCGGCCTTGAAGCTGCGACATCGGCCTGAATCTCTGTACAGCTAAGAATTAAACCTATGGAAATTTTTGTCAGCCTGCCGGCACAGACACTGGAGCTGTTTGATCATGCCGGGATGTTACTCAAGCGTTACGCCGTATCGACAGCCAGAAATGGCGCTGGTGAGCAAACGGGCAGCCATTGCACGCCACGCGGCAGGCATGTGATTCGCGCCAAGATCGGTCAGGGTTGTGCGGCACAGACCGTGTTTGTTCGACGGCGACCGACGGGGGAATTGTGGTCGCCTGAGCTGGCTGCTGCCTCACCGGGGCGTGACTGGATCCTGGCGCGCATCCTTTGGCTGTCAGGATGCGAGCCGGGGCGCAATCGGCTGGGGGCGGTGGATACCATGCGTCGCTATGTGTATCTGCATGGCTGTCCGGATGATGCGCCGATGGGGGTGCCCGGTTCCATCGGTTGCGTGCGTATGCGCAATCGCGACATCATCGAGCTGTTTGATCTGGTGGCTGTGCCCACCGTGGTGGATATCGCCGAGTACCGCCTGGTCAGTGGCGATTGGGCTGCGCTGGCGAGTGCGGCACGGCCCGTGCGCGAGGCGGTGTTCATCAGGGAAAAAGGCATTGCGGCCGCGCTGGAATGGGATGCGCTGGATGCCGTCAGCCACCATGTGGTCGCGCTCGATGCGGCGGGGCAGCCCATTGGCACCGGGCGCTTGCTGGCGGATGGCCGAATCGGACGGATTGCCGTTTTGCCAAACTGGCGCGGACTGCGGGTCGGTGTCAATCTGTTGCGTCGATTGCTCGGAAATGCCCGTCAGTTGGGGTTGCCGCAGGTCTATCTGCACGCCCGGGCGGATTCCGCAGCGTTCTACCGGGGTTTGGGTTTCGTGAGCACAGGCCGGCCTTTCATGGAAACCGGCTCGCCGCATGTGTTGATGCGGCGCACGCTTTGATCTTCAGCCGGCCAGCAGCGGGAAGCGAAACTGGCGGTACTGGCTGGAAGTGGTGGCCGTGGCTTCCGCGCCTTCTGCCGGATAGGTCTGCTCGGCAAAATCAATGTGCTGCTGGCGATCGCAGAGCAGGACGGTTGAACTGCGTGTGCCGTAATGGGGCATCTGTGCCGAGCGGATGAAGGCCGCCGACAGCGCGCGTTCCCAATCCAGGCTGATGCCGGTGCGCGGCAGTTCTTTATCGGCGTAAGTCTTGTTGTTGCGCAACAGTTCGAACAGGGGGGCTTTTTCAGGCAGGTCCGCCAGCGCCAGGGTGAGGGCGGATTTGCCTTCGGTGACCTTGGGCCAGGGCGCATCGAGCAGATGATTGCTCAGGCCATAAATACCCGGTGCCAATGCCTGTATCGGTCCCTGTGCGGCTGGAGCGGCTGGAGCGTCTCTCGCCGCCGGCGGCTCCTTGCGTTCAGTCATGTCGCGGTTCGAGTAATACCAGAGGCCAGCGGCTGCGCCATGCGCTGAAGGGAGCTGGCCGCACAGCAGATTGAAGGCTTCGTAGTCGGCCGCCTGGGCCGCCACGTTGGCCAGATAATCCGGCGCGCTGCCACTGCCCTGCAAAAAATCACTGACCAGGTGGCCGCGTGAGCGTGACGTGGGCGACGGGCTGGCGGCAGGTGCACGAACTTCCCGGTAATTGGTCAAGGCCGCAAAGCGCCCGCTGCGCGTCATTCCCAGCCAGGTGCCGCCTGCCTGCAGGTCGCGACCGGCCAGCACTTGTCCGCCGCTGGCGGGATGTTCTGGCCAGAATTCAGCCGGCGCCGTGGGGCGGGCGAAGAATTCATCCCGATTCGCCGCCATCACCAGCGGATAGTCGGGATGGACCTGCCAGGCCAGAAGGATCAGACACATGGCAATTTTGTGTTGTGCCGGCGCGGGCCAGCGCTTCAAGTCACCGCGTAGGGCAGCGGTGCCAGTAGCAGCAGGGCGCCGGGGTTGGGCTGGGCGGCGGTACCTGCGTCTTGCTCGCCGGCCAGCTGCAGCTGGCCCGTTTCGGCACTGGCGCTTTGCAGTACGGTCAGCAGATCAAAACCACCCTGAGGGGAGGCGGCTACCTTGACCACCATGCCGCAAGGGACAGGTTCGACAGTGGTATCGAAAATGAGCGTACCAATGGCTGGCCGTTTGTCGAGATTGGCGACATGGCCGCGATACATGCGGCGCTTGACCTTGCCCAGGTACTGGGTACGGGCGACGATTTCCTGACCGGGATAGCAGCCTTTTTTGAAACTGACGCCGCCGATCAGCTCAAAGTTGATCATCTGTGGCGTGAATTCCTCGCGGGTGGCGGCTGTGATCTGCGGTATGCCGGCGGCAATTTCCAGCCAGTGCCAGGCATTCAGGCCCGCCGGGCGCAGCGTCTTGCTCAATTGTTGCCACAGGGCTGGGGCCTGGGCGGCAGTCGTGATCAGCCAGTAACGCTGTTCGCTGATGCGCAGCACTTGGCCCTGGGCGAAGCGGCTGCTGCGCCAAGGGGCGTCGGGCAGAGTGGTCATGCCTTCCAGTTGGGCCAAGGTGTCGGCTAGCTGCGGCCCGGACAGTCCCAGTACGACCTGTTCATCGCTGGCATCGGCCAGCTTGACCTTGGCGCGCAGTACATACATGGCAAGTTTTTTCAATATGCCGGTGTGCAGGTCGTCGGCCAGCGCCAGCAGCAGCTCATCGGCATCGCGCCAGACCAGAAAGCTGGCCAGCATCCGCCCTTTGGGTGTGCATAGGCCGCTGCGATGGGCACCATTGGCCGGCAATCCCTCAACATCATTGGTCAGCAGATTGTGCAGGAAGCTATCGGCATCCGTGCCGCTGATTCGGATCAGGCCAAGATCCGTCAAAGGCACCATGATGGCCCCCGTCTGGGCACTTTGCAGCTCGGCCAGAGGCTGGCCGAAGTCCAGCTGCTGTTCAGTCAGACCCTGCCGGGCCAGAAAATCCTGCCACTGCGAATTCATGCTGAGGTTCTCCGCTAAAATCAGCGTTCCATTATATCCCGCTGCTTTCTGCGCGACGGTGTGTTGCTCTGCATAAGTCCTCTGCGCCCCCTGTGCGTGCAGGAGGGATGAGCGGATTTTGCCGGCAAGGCAGGACGCATGTCTGCAGTGGGGTTTTGCACTGATGAAAATGCCCGGTTTTTTCAAACGTCTGTTGTTTCTGGCGGGTGTTCTGAGCACCTTGGCTGTCGCTGCTCTGGCCTGGTTTGCCTGGACGCCGCTGGCGTTGAACAATCCCGCTGGTGCTGGCCGGCCACTGGATTTCAGCGTGCCTGCTGGTTATAGCCTGCGGGCAATTTCTCGGCATCTGGTCAGTGAGGGCATGGATTTTTCGCCTTGGCAATTCACCCTGATGGTGCGCCTGCTGGGCAAGGCCGGGGCGATCCAGGCGGGCAGTTATGAAATCGCTGCAGGCACCACGCCCTGGCAGTTGCTCAAAAAACTGACGCGGGGCGATGTCAGCCAGAGCGCTTTGCTGTTTGTCGAAGGCATGAACTTCCGCCAGTTGCGGGCCGCTCTGGATGCGCATCCGGATCTGCTGCACGATACGCAAGGTCTGAGCGAACAGGAAATCCTGCAGCAGATTGGTGCGGCAGAAACCCATGCCGAAGGTCTGTTCTTTCCCGATACCTATCTGTTCAGCAAGCGTTCCAGCGATGTCGAGTTGCTCAGGCGGGCCTATCAGGCCATGCAGCAGCGGCTGGCGCAAGCCTGGGCGCAGCGGGCGGACGGTCTGCCCTTGCGCACGCCGTATGATGCACTGATTCTTGCCTCCATCGTTGAAAAGGAAACTGGCCGGGCCGAGGACAGGGCGCTGGTGGCTTCGGTGTTCATCAATCGGCTGCGCATCGGCATGGCCTTGCAGACCGATCCGACAGTGATCTACGGCATGGGGGAACGCTTTGACGGCAATCTGCGCAAGCGCGACCTGCAGACCGACACGCCCTACAATACTTACCGTCGGCCGGGCCTGCCGCCCACGCCGATCGCCATGCCCGGGCAGGCGGCGCTGGATGCGGCCTTGCAGCCAGTGCGCAGCGACAAGCTTTATTTTGTTGCACGGGGCGATGGCAGCAGCGAATTCTCACGCAATCTGAACGAACACAACCGCGCTGTGAATCTCTATCAAAGAGGCAAGGGAAGGAACAATCCGTGACCGCAACCGTGGCAAGAGGCAAGTTCATCACTCTGGAAGGGGTGGATGGGGCGGGCAAAAGCACCCATCACGCTTGGTTGGTCGAACATCTGCGGGCGCAGGGCCGGCAGGTGGTGGCCACCCGCGAACCAGGCGGCACGCCCCTGGCGGAAAAACTGCGCAGCCTGCTGCTGGCCGAGCCGATGCATCTGGAAACCGAGGCGCTGCTGATGTTTGCGGCGCGTCGTGAACATCTGGACAAGGTCATCCTGCCGGCGCTGTCACGCGGCGACTGGGTGGTTTCCGATCGCTTTACCGATGCCAGTTTCGCCTATCAGGGCGGCGGGCGCGGTTTGTCGCAGGCGCGGCTGGCGACGCTGGAATCCTGGGTGCAAGGAGATTTCCAGCCGGATCTGACGCTGTTGTTTGATGTGCCGATCGCGGTTTCCCGCCAGCGCCTGGCTGCCACAGGAGAGGCGCTGGATCGCTTCGAGCGGGAGCAGGGCGAATTCTTCGAACGCGTGCGCCAGGCGTATCTGCAGCGGGCGGCCCAATATCCGCAGCGTATCCGACGGATTGATGCGACGGCTTCCGTGAATGAGATAACTGAAACACTCCGCAAAATCATTGACGGGTTTTGTCCATGAATATCCACCCCTGGCAAGGCGGGCTGTGGAAGCAGCTCATGGATGCGCCGGAAAAACTGCCACATGCGCTGTTGTTGACCGGTCCGGCCGGGCTGGGCAAGCAGGATTTTGCTCTGGCCATGGCGGCCTGCCTGTTGTGCGAGGCGCCGCAGACCGCAGCAACCGGCGGGCCGGCGGCGTGTGGCGAATGCTGCTCATGCAGCTGGCTGGCGGCGGGCAATCATCCGGACTTTCGCCTGGTGCAACCGGATGCGGCAGAAGAAACCGCAGAGACAGAAAGCGACAGTGACGCAGTAACAAAAACGACAAATAAAACCAGGCAAGGCAAGGCGGTGGGTGTGGCGACTTCCATGGCCCGGGTCGGCACGGGGAGTGGCACGCTGCGAATTGAACAGATTCGTGAGCTGACAGATTTTGTTTTTGTGGGCAGTCATCGACAGGGGCGGCGCATCGTCGTGCTGGAACCCGCCGAGGCGATGACACCGGCAGCTGCCAATGCGCTTCTTAAAGTACTTGAAGAGCCACCTGCATCTGTTTGTTTTATATTGATTTCACATGCATGGCGCAGGCTTTTGCCGACCATCCGCAGCCGTTGCCGTATCGTGAATTTTGGTCAGCCCGACCCGCGACAGGCTGCGGCCTGGTTGAAAGCCGCAGGTATCAAGGAGGCTGAAAGCGTGCTGCAGTTGGCCGGCGGTGCACCTTTGCTGGCGCGCAACTGGGCGCAGCAGGATATGTTGCCGGTTTATCGCAAGGCGCTGGAGCCTTTGTTGCAACCGGGCAATGACCCAGTTGCCATGGCGCAGAAATGGAGTGCTTTGCTCAAGGCTGACAGCGCCTTTGATTTGGCGCAACTGGTTGATATCGTGCAAAAATGGCTGGCAGATCTGATCCAGATGACGCTTGCCGACAGTCTGCGTTACCACCGCGATCCGGCTTGGCAGAAGGCTTTACAGGCACAGGCGAAACGCAGTAACGCTGCTGCTCTGTTGGCTTTCGACAGGGAGTTGCGGCGCATTCGCGGTGTGGCGCGCCATCCCTTGAACACACAGCTGTTTCTGGAAGATATGGCAGCGCGTTATTTGCGGGCAACCGTCGCGCGATAATTTGAAAACCATTTGAAAACCATTTGAAAACAATTGCCTGGATTAAAAAGTGAATACAGCGATGACTTCGGGTTTGGTGGATTCGCACTGTCATCTGGATTTTCCGGAACTGGCTGTGCAGTTTGCGGAAGTGCTGGCGCACATGGCCGACAACCAGGTCAGTCATGCACTCTGCGCGGGCGTTACGCTGGAACGATTTCCGGAGTTGCTGGCGCTGGTCAGGCCGTGCCCCCATTTGTTCGCGGCTGTAGGGGTGCATCCGGATACCGAAGCCCCTGCGCGCGAGCCGACCGTAGCCGAGCTGGTCGCACTGGCGGCTGATCCCAAAGTGGTGGCCATCGGCGAAACCGGGCTGGATTATTACCGTCTGCAGGGCGATCTGGAATGGCAGCGCGAGCGTTTTCGTGTTCATATCCGGGCCGCGCGCGCCGCCGGCAAGCCGTTGATCATCCACACCCGCGCTGCCGCTGCCGACACCTTGCGTCTGATGCGTGAGGAAAAAGCCAGCGAGGTGGGCGGGGTGATGCATTGCTTTACCGAATCACAGACCGTGGCTGAGGAAGCGCTGGCGCTGGGGTTTCATATTTCCTTTTCGGGCATCGTCACTTTCAAGAATGCCAAGGCGCTGAAGGACGTCGCGCGCAGTGTGCCGGAGAATCGCTTGCTGATCGAAACCGATGCGCCGTATCTGGCGCCCGTACCGCATCGCGGCAAGCTCAACGAACCTGCCTATGTACGTCATGTGGCCGAAGAGCTGGCCCGGCTGCGCGAGACCAGTGTCGAGGCGATTGCGGCGGCGACAACAGATAATTTTTTCCGGTTGTTTGTCACAGCGCAGCGGGAGGCGGCGTGACGCGGATGGTCTTCTCGCGACAAGAGGCATGGCTGCCGAGGCTGGCCGCTGTTTTTGCGGTCGGCATGACGCTGTTGCTTGCCCCTTTTTCGCTGTTTGCCGGCGTCTATGATGATCTGCTGCAGGCCGTGGAGCAGAACGATGTGGCCGAAGTGGTTCAGTTGCTGCAACGCGGCATGGATGTCAATACTTCGGATCGTTCCGGCAATACCTTGCTGATGCTGGCGGCACGCAATGGCAATGAGGCGCTCGTCGAGCATCTGTTGCAAAACCGCGCCAGCCTGTTGCAAAGAAATCGTTACGGCGATACGGCACTGATGCTGGCTGCGCTGGATGGGCACCTGGCGATCGTGAAACGATTGATCGCTGCGGGGGCTGCGCTCAATCCTGCCGGCAACAGCTGGACGCCGCTGACCTATGCCGCCTTCAATGGCCATGCGGCGGTCATGCGTGTGTTGCTCGACCATGGTGCGGCGATTGATGCACCGGCCGCCAATGGGGCGACGGCGTTGATGATCGCTAGCCGCAACGGTCATCCTGATGCGGTGCGTTTGTTGCTGGAAAGAGGTGCGGCGACGGGCCTGCGGGATGCGCAGGGCAAGACGGCCATGGAGATTGCCAAGGCCAGGAACAATCAGGATATTGTCCGGCTACTGCAGCGGGCACCGGCTACAGCAAGGAAGCCGGCGGAGGGAGCTGCGGTGGATCCCGCTGTGATACGCGGCCCGCGTATTCTCATCCAGTTGGAAGAGGAAGAGGAAGAGGTAGAGGTAGAGGCGGAAGAAATAACCGATGAGCGGGATGGGCAGAGGGAATATCCGGCAAACGCTGCTGCAAAGGCTACGGAAAACGCCGCCGACGCCGATGCGAAGACTGAGAAAGCAGCAGGAAACAGCATGGCTGAGGCTGCCGGTGCGGCACCTGAGTTTGATTCAGGATACGCGCCGGAGGCGGACGATTGGTTGATCGAACCGGCGGCTGACGCGCCTCATGAGCCTGCTGCAAGCCCCGAGCCGGCGGTTTCCTACGAACTTGACGAATCGCTGCGTAAATAGCGGCAGCGGATGCTGTATGGCGTTTGATTTGCTGCGCGATGCAAGGCGCGCCGCAAAACACCACGCAAGGAGGGCATGCCGAAACTGAGCAATGCCGTCAGATAAATGGTGCGGTGCAGCGCGCACCAAATCTGCAGATGGATGCGGTGGAGCGTCCTGATAGATTGCCAAGGAAACTTCGTTACGCAGCCATGGAGCGCTTGCACGGCAACCGGGGCAACCGGTCAGGCAGACCTCTGCCACCGGTTGCCGTGCAACCTCGTCCTGAAGTCCGGGCTGGCGGACGCAGGCTTTATTGCAGCGCGGCGACGACCTGATCGCCCATTTCAGAGCAGGAGACTTTCTGCGTGCCCGGCTCGAAAATATCGCCGGTGCGGTAGCCGGCAGCCAGCACTTTTTTCACGGCAGTTTCGATACGCACGGCGGAGGCTTCGTCGTTGAAGCTGTAACGCAGCATCATGGCGGCGGAAAGGATGGTGGCCAGCGGGTTGGCCAGGTTCTTGCCGGCAATATCCGGCGCCGAGCCGTGGCAGGGTTCGTACATGCCCTTGTTGTTCTCATCCAGCGAGGCCGAGGGCAGCATGCCGATGGAGCCGGTGAGCATGGAGGCCTCGTCCGACAGGATGTCGCCGAAAATGTTGCCGGTGACCATTACGTCGAACTGTTTGGGCGCGCGCACCAGCTGCATGGCGGCGTTATCCACCAGCATGTGGGAAAGCTCGACATCGGGATATTCGGGGGCGAGCTCGTTCATGACATCGCGCCACAGCTGCGTGGTTTCGAGCACGTTCATCTTGTCCACCGAACACAGTTTCTTGTTGCGGCGCTGGGCAGCCTTGAAGGCCACATGGCCGATACGACGGATTTCGGCCTCGGAGTAGATCATGGTGTTGCGGCCGACACGCTGGCCGTTTTCTTCGCTGATGCCGCGTGGCTCACCGAAATAGATATCGCCGGTGAGCTCACGCACGATCATGATGTCCAGTCCAGCGACAATTTCGGGCTTGAGCGAGGAGGCGTTGGCCAGTTCTTCATAAAGTATGGCCGGGCGCAGGTTGGCGAACAGGTTGAGATCCTTGCGGATGCCCAGCAGACCCCGTTCGGGGCGCTGCGGGCGAGGCAGATTGTCCCACTGCGGGCCACCGACGGCGCCCAGCAGCACGGCATCGGCCGCCCGGGCCAGCTTTTGGGTGGCTTCGGGATAGGGCGAGCCGGTGGCATCCACCGCACCCCCGCCCAGTTGAGCGGTTTCGGTCTCGATTTTCATGCCCTCGGCTTTGAAAACGTCGAGCACACGCAAAGCCTGTTTGATGATTTCCGGGCCAATGCCATCACCCGGCAGCACTGCAATTTTCATGTTGATCCTTGGTTGAATGGTTAGAACGGTTCAGGCGAACAGCCAGGGCTGGGCGGCCTTGTGCCTGGTTTCGAAAGCACGGATTTTTTCTGCCTGCTGCAAGGTCAGGCCGATTTCATCCAGGCCATTGAGCAGGCAATGCTTGCGGTGGGGCGTGATGTCGAATTCGAAAGACCAGCCTTGCGGACTGATCACGGTCTGTTTTTCCAGATCGACTTCGAGCTTGTAGCCTTCGTTGACTGCGGTTTCCTGAAACAGTTTGTCGACGATTTCACTGCTGGCGACGATGGGCAGCAAGCCATTCTTGAAGCAATTGTTGAAGAAAATATCGGCAAAGGAGGGGGCGATGATGACTTTGAAACCGTAGTCTTCAATGGCCCAGGGCGCGTGTTCGCGGCTGGAACCGCAACCAAAGTTGTCGCGAGTAAGCAGAATCTGTGCGCCTTGATAGCGTGGTTGGTTGAGGCTGAAATCCTGGTTCAATGGCCGCTGGCTGCAGTCCATGCCGATTTCGCCGTGATCCAGGTAACGCCATTCGTCGAACAGGAATGGGCCGAATCCAGAGCGTTTGATGGATTTCAGAAACTGCTTGGGGATGATGGCATCGGTGTCGATATTGGCGCGATCGAGCGGGGCCACCAGGCCGTTGAGATGTTGAAAAGCTTGCATGAAGGTTCTCCTTGAAGTCCGGGCGAGGGGTTCTGGCTGGGCTCAGGCGGCGTGGGCGGCCATTTGCTTGCGCACATCGACAAAATGGCCGGCCAGCGCGGCGGCGGCAGCCATTTCCGGGCTGACCAGATGGGTCCGGCCACCGGGGCCCTGGCGGCCTTCGAAGTTGCGGTTGGAGGTTGAAGCGCAGCGCTCGCCCGGCTGGAGGCGGTCGTTGTTCATGGCCAGACACATGGAGCAGCCCGGCTCGCGCCATTCAAAACCGGCGTCGATGAAAATTTTATCCAGTCCCTCGGCTTCGGCCTGGCGCTTGACCTGGCCGGAACCGGGCACGACCATGGCCAGGGTGATGTTGCTGGCCACCTTGCCGCCCTGGTCCTTGATGATCTTGGCAGCCGCCCGCAAATCTTCGATGCGCGAGTTGGTGCAAGAGCCAATGAACACCTTGTCGATGTGGATGGCTTCAATCGGCGTATCGGCCTCCAGCCCCATGTATTGCAAGGCGCGCTCGATGCCTGCCCGCTTCACTGGATCGGCTTCATTGGCTGGATTGGGCACCAGACCGCTGACCGGCAACACCTGCTCGGGCGAAGTGCCCCAGGTGACTTGCGGCACGATGTCTGCACCATTGAGTTTCACGACGGCATCAAACTGAGCATCGGCATCGCTGCGCAGCGTTTGCCAGTAAGCCACGGCCTGATCCCATTCCGCTCCCTTGGGAGCAAAAGGCTTGCCTTGCATATAGGCGATGGTTTTCTCATCTGCCGCCACGATGCCAGCGCGAGCGCCTCCTTCGATGGTCATGTTGCAGATGGTCATGCGTCCTTCGACGGACAGATTGCGAATCACCTCGCCGCCGTATTCGATGACATAGCCCGTGCCGCCGGCCGTGCCGATCTTGCCGATGATGGCCAGCGCCACATCCTTGGCGGTCACGCCCCGGCCCAGCTGGCCATCAACCTTGACCAACATGCTCTTGGATTTTTTCGCCACCAGGGTTTGCGTGGCCAGCACATGTTCGACTTCAGAAGTGCCGATGCCATGCGCCAAGGCCGCAAATGCGCCGTGGGTGGAAGTGTGGCTGTCGCCACAAACAATGGTCATGCCCGGCAAAGTGGCGCCGTTTTCCGGGCCGACAACGTGCAGAATGCCTTGGTTCTGGTGTTTGAAAGGATAGTAAATCAGGGCGCCGAATTCCTTGATATTGGCATCCAGGGTTTCTACTTGTAAGCGGGCGATCGGGTCTTCGATACCGCGATCCCAGTGGTCGGTCGGCGTGTTGTGATCGGGATTGGCGACGATGGAGTGATTGCGCCAAGGCGTGCGACCGCTCAGGCGCAGCCCTTCAAAAGCCTGCGGGCTGGTGACTTCATGAATCAAGTGGCGGTCGATATAAAGCAGGCTGGTGCCATCGTCTTCGCTATGCACGACGTGACTGTCCCAGAGTTTGTCATAAAGGGTTTTGCCGGCCATGGCGGGCTCCTTGCTTGAAGTGGGTTGAAATGCTGGGGCGGAGCTGCAGTCGCAGCAGTGAGTGACAAAAACATGTAGAAACGGTGCAGCGTTGTGCAGACCTGTGCGCAAAAAAAAACAGGATGGTAAAAAAACAGGATGGTACATACCCTGTACCTTGCACCTTGCGCTACACGCCCACGCCACACACCAAGCAAAGGCATCACCGAGTAACGGCATCTTATGCAGTGTTTGATACCGGAACAAGGCTATTGTTTATACTGGTATAGCCAATAACAGGAAAATACCTGATGAAACAGGTTTGATGGGTTTGATGAAATGGGCGGAATGTAATGGATACACGGCGTAAGGAACTGGGTGATTTTCTGCGCGTGCTGCGCCAGCGTTGTGCGCCGGAAGCTTTTGGTTTTCCACAGGGCAGCCGGCGGCGCACGCCCGGCCTGCGTCGTGAGGAAGTGGCGCAGTTGGCAGGGATCAGCCCGACCTGGTACACCTGGATCGAGCAAGGGCGCGATGTGCAGGTTTCGCATGAAGTGCTGGAACGCATCGCCCAGGCGCTGCGCCTGACCGGACCGCAGCGCAGCTATCTGTTTGATGTGGCCGGGCGCAGTGGCAGCGATGCGCAAGGGCTGGCCGGCCTGCTGAGCGGAGCGGAGCACGCGCCGGATGCCTTGAGCGAACTGCTGGAAGATTTCCATATGCCAGCCTACATTCTTGGTCGCTATTGGGACATACTGGCCTGGAACCGGGCGGCAATGCATCTGTTTGCCGGTTGGCTGGATCAGTCCTGGGCGAATGACGCCGTGGAGGAAGCGACTTCCCCCAATTTGCTGCGCTTTGTGTTTCTCGAAGCGCAGGCTCGGCAATTGGTGGTGGATTGGGAGAACCGCGCCCGTCGCATCTGTGCGGAATTTCGTGCTGATTGCCGCAGTCGACTGGAAGAACCCGGTCTGCAGCGGTTGATTGATGAATTGCAACAGGGCAGCGTGGAGTTTGCCCGCTATTGGAAGCTGCATGATGTGCTGGAGCGTCAGGGCGGCGAACGCAGCTTCAGGCATCCGCACCAGGGATTGATCCATTACCGGCAATTCACTCTGTCGCCGGTAGGCCAGGAGCATCTGAAACTGGTGCTGCTCAAGCCCTTGCCGGCGTGATGCTGTCTGGATGGAGATTCCGCAGGTGGGTGTTCAGGAGGCGCTGCACAAAGTGTTCCGACGCATCCGGCAGCGGATTTGGCGCGCCGCATACTCTGCAGCCTGGCGCGTCTTTGCAAGGGGGAGGTCATTGCCGCAGGTTTGCGTCTGGCATCCCAGGCAGCCCGCAGCGTCCGCTTGCGTGCCGATTCGTGCAGCGCTTTCTTTACCTTCCGTTGCCGTGGGCTACAATCAAGACCGTGAGTGCCAGTGTGGTAGCGAAATCCGCTGACCTCATGTGTTCATATAAAACGCGATACCGTGTGCCGGCGCAGTCCGCAATTGTCTGCAGGGCAACATGGACAACAAGGAGGAGCGACAGATGAGACCCATTTCGAATATTCTGAAAGCCAGGACCAGTTCGACGGTGTATGCGACTGCGCCGGAAGCGACTGTGTTCGAGGCATTGCGTGTGATGGCGGACAAGAATCTCGGTGCTTTGCTGGTGATGCGCGGCAAGGAAATCGTGGGAATTTTTTCCGAGCGTGACTATGCACGCAAGATTGCTTTGTTCGATCTGTCTTCGCGCGATACTCCGGTCAGCAAGATCATGTCTTCGCCGGTGATTTCTGTTTCATCCAGCCAAAGTAGCCATGAGTGCATGGCCATCATGACCCGCAATCGTCTGCGTCATTTGCCGGTGCTCGATGATGGCGAACTGGTCGGCATCGTTTCAATTGGCGATCTGGTAAAGGACATCATCGCCGAGCTGGAATTTTCCAATGACCAGCTGGTGGATTACATTCATGGCGGTCATGGCACGCTGGCCGCCGAGGCGCAGCAACTGGCCTGAGACTTGACCCGCTTGCCGGGCTGCTGCGCGCCATAAGATGAAACTGCGGCGAAACTGACGAAACTGACGAAACACCCGGGGTGTGGCAGAGGCTGCGTGCTGTCTTGCTCCGGATGTTTTGTTTTACCTGCCCGGTTGCAGCTGGAATACCGCTGGATCATCGCCATGTTCGAGCAGGATGCAGCGCACACGCTGCTGCCAGAGCTGGGCAAACTGTTGTTTTTCTTCCGGGCTGGCGCGATCCTGCAGACCACGCTGCATGAGCTGGAACGTTGCGGGGTCTGCGGCCACCAGGCGCGGGTTGGCTGCAGCATCGACATGATTGAGCGGCTTGCCGTCGTGCAGGCGGGTATAACGTATTTCCAGCGGTATTTCGGCGTTGAAACTCAGCAATTGACGGCGGTCGAAGCGTCCAGCCAGTCCTTTGAAGCCGCTATCGACGGTGGCTCCAGTCAGCATGGACACGACATTGGCGATGACGCCGGTCACCCCTTCCAGCAGATCCTCACGGAATTCGACACGAATGGCGCCGCGTTCGGGCAGCTCCGCGCCATACAGTGCGTGCAGCGCCTGGCGCGTCAGCCAGTAAGCGCAAGCCACAGTGGGGCAGGAATGGCCGGCCAGTTTGACGACATCAAGATAAGTGTATTCGATGATGCCATCCTGGCTGGTACCCAGAAAATTCGCCAGTGGATCGTGCAGTTTCAAGGTGGGAACCGCAGTAAAGAAATCGGGTGTGTGCATGAGGTGTCCTGTATCAGTTGTCCTGTCCCCGGGCCTGCACGTGACGCCGGCGTTGCGCGGTTTTCACCACCGCCAGCAGCATGGTGATGATGAACAGCGCCAGAGCGATGGCATTGCTGATGCCAGCCGGACCACGCAGCGCGTGGGCGGCAGGTAGCAGGTCGGCAATGATGCGCAACAGCAGGGACAGGTGCAGCAGCAGCCAGGGAAGATAGAAAACCGGATGGTAGTCGATTCTGACCTTGGCGACGGCTGGAAAGATGACCGGCGCGTGGCCAAAGATCATCGAAAAGACAAAGCCAAGAAAGATGCTGTGCAAAGCCGCATCGCGCAGAGGGCTGCCGGCGGCGACGCTTGCGAAGTTACCCTGCATACCGAGCAGGCCACCGACGATGAGCCAGAGATAGCCTCCCAGCAGGCACAGGGCAATGAAACGGGTCAGGCCGGCCTGCTTGACGGTACGCCGGGCAATGTCATTGCGCAACAACCAGAAGGAAAGTACCAGGATGCTGGCGGCAAAAATCCGCAGGCCCATGTTTTCTGACCAGAAGGTGAGCAACAGACCCAGCAACATGAAGGCGACGATGGCTGCAAAAATTCGTTGTACCGTCAGCGTGGTTGGCAGAAAACGCGTCAGTTCCAGCCGCTCGCCAGCGATGGTCAGGATCAGGAAGGCCATCCACCAGGGGATGGCGATGAAAATGTGGTCGCTGAGCCACCAGGCCAGATTGCCAATCAGCCAGCTCAGGGCGCCGAGCGCCAGCGTGGCCAGATACAGTGCGGGCTGGCGGAAAAACAGCAGGGCGCTGCCGAAAGTCAAGGTCGCGCCGGCCAGGCAGAACAGCCACTGGGCAAGGGCAATGGGCAACCCTGCCAGTAAGGCCAGGCCGCCCAATCCGGCACCCAGGGGGGCCAGATAGGCCCAGTTGCGCATCAGGGCGACGGCGCGTTCCAGACTGATGACCGTGCCCAGAAAGGCAGCAATCATCAGTGCCCCATGTACCCCCGCCTGGCTGGCTGCTGCATCCGGAACGCGGACTGCCAGCCGTGCCAGGCCGGCCAGAATGCCGACAATCAGGGCAATGACGCCCAAAGCCAGCAGGGGCAGACGGGCAGCAGGTGGCAGCGGGCGCATCAGGATCAGGTTTCTGTGACGGCGTGCTCGGTTACCGATGCGCAGCAGTTCAGTGGCTACAGCAACGGGTGCTGGCGGCTTCTCCGGTGGCGGCCTTGCCGATGCGCACGCGCCAGACGGCCGGACCCTGTTCCAGATAGTCCCAGGTGAATTCGCCTTTGGATTCGGACTGGAATTGGTAATAGAGCGGTTTCGGGTCGTGGTCATTGACCAGCAACAAGCCTTCACCGGCAGCCAGGCTGTCATAGGTATTGAAAATCAGCGGATGGCGTTCACGCGGCGGAATGGTGCGGACATCGATGGTGGTCTTGATGTTTTCTGCATTGCTCATGAGAGGCTCCAGTGAAAGAAAGGAAGAAACGGGTGGGTCTTACCAGCCGTAATGCGCCCGGGCGTCCGGACTCATCATCGATGGGCTCCAGGGGGGATCCCAGACCAGTTTGACATTCCTGAGCACTTCTTCCGGCAATTGATCGCGCAGGACAATCTCGACATCTTCGACGATGGATTCGCTCATCGGGCAAGCCGGTGAGGTCATGGTCATCTCGATTTCCAGTGCGGATTCGTCATCGGTGACCACGATGCGGTAGATCAGGCCGAGGTCGACAATGTTCATGCCGACTTCAGGGTCGATCACCGCACGCAGGGCTTCGACAAGTCCATCAAGATCAAGTGTGCCGTTGGAAGGGGCTGCTGTCGTCGTCTCGGTCATGGCTGTAAAGATGTATCATCGATACATGTACAGATTATCATTGGAAAATCTTTTAAGCAACAAAATAAATACATCTTATGTGGCGCGATTTCAGCCCGGGTTCCCCGTATTGAGCAGGCGGATGATGGCCTGCTTCTTGCCCATCAGGTCGGCCAGGGTGTACTCATCGAGTGTGTCAAAGAGGGCGTTGAAAGCGCGGATCAAGATGCTGTTGAGCTGACAGGCCGGGGTGATGCAGCAGGTGTTTTTTTCCGGATCCATGCACTCGACAATGGCGCTTTCGCCTTCGCTGGCGCGGACCACGGCACCCAGACGGATTTCGTCTGCCGGCCGTGCCAGGCGAATGCCGCCACCCTTGCCGCGGATGGAGTCGATGACGCCGGTGCGGGCGAGCTGGTGCACCACTTTCATCAGATGATTTTCGGAGATGTCATAGGCGGCGGCGATTTCCGGAATGGTCGCCAGGCGATCCGGATCGAGCGCCAGGTACATCAGGACGCGCAAGGTGTAGTCAGAAAAGGTGGTCAGACGCATGGCAGAATCCGTTAAAGATGTAGTTCAAATATTGCTTTCAGCAGACTGAGTTGCTAATATTAAGTTGTATGTGAAATATACCTTATGTCATTGCGTGGCAGGGAGCAATACCATGGATCAAGAAAATCAAGGGAATATCGCTGTTGACTTGCGCATGCTGGCTGCGGCAGAGCGGCGGCCGCTGGTTTTTGAGCGTTTCAGCCGCTTGCAGCCGGGGGAAACGCTCGAATTGACGCATTTTCATCATTCGACGCCTTTGCGCTATTTGCTGCTGGCCGAAGCACCACGCGGTTTCAGTTGGGAATATCTGGAGCAGGGGCCGCAATGCTGGCGCATCCGCATCCGCAAACATGCGGCTGTGGCGTTGGGACGGTCGCTCGACAAGGACAAGCTGGCCGCTGTGCATTGAGCCAGCGGTGTGGCGGCGACGGCATGGTGCGGAGAATGGAGTGTGGCGTGGAGGCAAGATGAACAAACCTGTCGAAACGGTTTTTCTGGCGCAGTCTTCGCAGTCTTTGCACTCTTCGCAGTCTTCGCAGGCTGCGGGCAGTGAAAAATGGAGCGAAGAACGCATACTCGGCATCAAACGCTGGGCACCGCAGCTGTTTTCCCTGCGTACCACGCGCCATCCAGGGTTCCGCTTCGTGCCCGGGCAGTTTGCCCGGTTGGGCTTGCCGCTGCGGCGTGACGAGCCTGATGGCGAGGTTGTGTGGCGGGCGTATTCCATGGCGTCGGCAAGTTACGATGAGCATCTGGAGTTTTTTTCCATCGTCGTGCCGGATGGCGAATTCACTACTCGCCTGGCTGAACGGCAAATCGGCGATAGCCTGCGGATCGAAAAGAACAGCTTTGGTTTCCTGACGACAGACCGCTTTGCCGGTGGGCGTGATTTGTGGCTGCTGGCCAGTGGCACGGGCGTCGCGCCTTTTCTGTCCATTCTGCATGACCCGCAAGTCTGGCAGGATTACGAGAATCTGGTGCTGGTCTATAGCGTGCGCGAAGCGCGGGATCTGGCCTACAGCAAGACCATTGCCGGCTTGCCGCAGCATGTGCTGCTGGCCGGGAGTCGGGCGCGCCTGCATTATGTGCCGTTGGTAACGCGTGAATCCGTTGCGGGGACGCTGTCTGCGCGCATCACGGAAGTGTTGGCGGATGGCCGTCTGGAAGCCAGGGTCGGCGTGTCGCTTGATGCGGCGCATTCGCGGGTGATGGTCTGCGGCAATCCGCAAATGGCGGTTGATCTGCGCAGGCAGCTGACCGAGCGCGGCCTGCAGGTGGGGCGGCGTGGCAAGCCGGGGCAGCTGGCATTCGAGAATTATTGGTGATCCTGTTGACTCGGGTGGTTTGATGATTCGTCGCGACAGATATTTATTTCATGGATTTTCAGAAACTCAGTAATCCTCTTTTGCAAGGAGGTTCAGCCCATGCGTCGCAGTCCGCATTTGTTGCAGTTGTCCCGTGAACATCACACGGCCTTGGTGCTGGCCAAGCGCGCCCAGCGCCTGGCCGCAGGCACCCAGACCGAGGCCAGGGAATTCATGAGCACGTTGCCGGAGATTTTTGCCCGCGAACTGGAGCCGCATTTCCAGGTGGAGGAAATCGCCTTGCTGTCGGCGCTGCGTGAAGCCCGGCCCGCTGACGAGGTTATTCCCATGGTCGAGCGCACCTTGCTGGAACATGCCGAGTTGCGTCGCCTGGCAACGCGAATTGGCGCGCAGGATTTTTCTGTGGTCGCTGATTTTGGCAAGCTGCTCGATGCGCATGTCCGCTTCGAAGAGCGGGAATTGTTCAACCGGGCGGAGTCCTTGCTGTCCGCCGAAGCCCTGGCGCGCATCGACGAAGCCCACCGGCAACTGGGCGCGGGCTGCCATTCCATGCTGCCGTCCTGAGTCGGCTGGCCTGTTTTTGCATTTGATGCGCAGATGCGTGAAAAGAATTCGAGGAGAAAATCATGGCCATGACACATGCCGCTTCAGGGGAGCTGATGGATGTCCGTCCTTTGGGTTCGGCTTTTCACGACAAGGCTTCGGTCACTCTGGTGAGAGCCGAGCACCTGGAGGTTTTCCGGCTGGCGGTGCCTGCCGGCAAAACATTGCAGGAACATACGGCGGCCGGCGCGATGACCTTGCAGTGCATCGAAGGTCTGATCGAACTTGAGGCTCACGGCAAGCGCCAGCAGATGGGGCCTGGCAGCCTGATCTATCTGGCCGACAGCGTGCCCCATGCCGTCACCGCGCTGGAAAACGCCACGTTATTGATTACCGTGCTGCTGCATCGGGTTTGAGGCAACTTCAGGGGCGATCCAGGCTGGCCAGTGCCTGTTCGAGATCGGCCAGCAGGTCGGCGGGGTCTTCAAGACCGACGGAAATCCGGATCATGGCATCGCTGATGCCGCGCCGCTGGCGTTCTGCAGTCGAGAAATCATGGTGCGACGTGGTGCTGGGCTGGGTTGCCAGCGTTTCCACGCCGCCCAGACTGGGTGCCAGGCAGATCAATTGCAGATGGTCGACGACGCGCGCTGCAGCGGCGCCGTTGCCGTCGATTTCGAGCGTCAACATGCCGCCAAAGCCGCTCATCTGGCGCTTGGCCAGCGCGTGGCCGGGAAAATCGGGCAGGCCCGGATAGAGCACGCGTTTGATTCTGGGGTGTTGCGCCATGGCCGCAGCGATGGTGGCGGCGTGCTGGTTTTGCTGGCGGACGCGGATTTCCAGTGTGCTCAGGCTGCGTGTGAGCAGATGGGCTGTTTCTGGTGCGATGAGCTGGCCAAGATTCTTGCGCCAGGTGGCGATGGGGGCGAGCAGGGCGGCGCTGCCGCTCACCACGCCGGCGGTCAGATCGCTGTGGCCACCCAGATATTTGGTCGCACTTTGCACGACCAGATCGACACCCAGTGCGTGAGGTTGCTGGTTGATGGGTGAGGCGAAAGTGTTGTCGATGGCAACCAGCGCGCCATGCGCCCGGGCTTGAGCGACCATGGCGGCGATGTCGATGATTTCCAGCGTTGGGTTGCCCGGTGTTTCAAAATACAGCAGGCCGGCACCTTGCTGGAGCAGGCCGGGCAGGCGGGCAAGTTCGCTGCTGAGCAGGGATTCGCTGCGTATGCCAAGCAAGGACAGCTGTTCACTGAGCAGTTGCCAGGTGCCGCCGTAGATGTCGCCCACGCAGATGATGCCACGCCGGCCATGCGCCAGGAACAGTGCCGAAATCGCCGCCATGCCGGCTGCAAAGGTCAGCGCGGCTTCGGCCTGGTTCAGCGAAGCCAGCCTGGTTTCGAGCGCCTGTATGGTCGGGTTGCTGCCGTAGCGGGTGTACAGGCAGCCGGGTTTGCGCCCCTCGACGACATCCAGCAGGTCGGCGGTCTTGTCGAATCTGAATGTTGTTGTCGAATACAGCGGTGTGCGGGGAGAACCATGGGCATCGCGCCACGCATGTTCGCCGGCATGAATGGCGCGTGTGGAAAAGGCATGGTTGCTGGAATCACTCATGATGTTCTGCAGCGGGAAAAGAGCGGTAAAGCGATTCTGCCACGGCTGGTCGGCGCAGGATGCTTCATCGCGTCAGATCGGCAGCAGTACCAAGGAAAGCAGCATACCCCAGAGCAGCATCCCGGCCCCAAAGACGAGCTGGGTGATGGCGGCGGCTTCGACATCTTCCTTGATGGTGCATAACGCCCGCACGCCTTGATAGACCAGCGCGCAGGACAGGCACAGCGCAATGACCGAGAACAGGATGTTCAGTGCCAGGCTTTCAGTCACCAACCCCAGCGAAGAGAGCCAGAGCGGAATCGGTGCAATGGTGGCGAGCAGGTAGGCGTTGCGATAGCTGATGCTGCCGTGCCAATGCCGCGCGGCCTGGTGGATCAGCCAGCCCATCAGGCCGACCGAGAGAATTTCTCCGAGAAAGAAAATGCTGGCAATGCTGCCCCAGGAGCGGCTTTCCAGTCCCTGGACAAAGGTATCGCTGTAATGATGCCCTGCCAGGTAGATCATGGCGGGTGGCAGCAGCGATAGTGGTACGACTTGCAGAAAAAACAGTCGGACGACCTGTGCGTCTACCCGGGCAAGTTCCGGCCAGACAGCTTTGGCAGAAAAAGGCATTCTGGAAATGGCGGTAAACTTCATGATGTTCTCCTGTCTTCAGGCAAGCGTATGGGCTTGCAATCGAGTGGCACGGGCGCAAACCCGCACGCAGCAAAAGGCTAGATACACTCGTTTTACATCCAACCGGGGAAAATTGTATCATAACGTGATATAATTTGCCGTGTGAAATTCGTGTGAAATTCGTGTGATCAAGCAGGATATGAGGAAGACTGCAACTTTGAACCGGGATGATTACCAGCGGCTGGCGCATTTTCGTTACCGCCTGCGCTGTTTTCTGCGCGTCAGCGAATCCATTTGTCAGGAAAGTGGTGTGACGCCATTGCAGTATCAGCTGTTGCTGCAGCTCAAGGGCGGACAGGCGCGTGAATGGGCCAGCATCGGTGAGCTGGCCGAGCAGTTGCAGGCCAAGCATCATGGCGTAGTGGCCCTGGTCGATCGGTGTGAGAAAGCGGGTCTGGTTGAACGCCGGGCAAGCCGTACCGATCGTCGCCAGGTCGAAGTGCACTTGCTGCCAGCGGGTGAGAAACTGGTGCAGCATATTGCCAGACAACATCAGAACGAACTGGGCTTGTTGCGTGAAGAGTTTGCCGCTCCCGGCTGGTTGAAGTGACAGCCTCAACCGTGGCAACCCTCGGTTGCCGTCGTTGTTGCAGCCGTCGCAGTCGTGACCGGTGCGCGGATTGAAGGTAAGGAGAAGGGTCATGGCTGGAGGATCATGGAGTTGCCCGCACGAAGTCGATGGGCTGTGCAGCAAGGTCAATAACTTGCCGTGCGATCCGGGCATGAAAGGTTGCGTGCTGGCCGGGCGTTATTTCTTTTTCAACGATGACAAGAAAAACGAGCGTCTGCGCGCCAAGCGGGAGCGTGAGGCGGCGGCAGAGCCATCAGTCGGAGATGGCGTTGATGAATGACGCACCACGCATCAAGGGCTGGCAGTGCATTGGCTGTGGCAAGGTCGAAGCACCACAGCCGTGCATCGGGGTCTGCCAGGATCGTCCGGTGGAACTGGTTGATGCCGCCAATTACGATCAGGCCGTCGAACGGATGCGGGCGCTGGAAGCCTTGCTGGGCAAGGTGGTGCGGATCACTCCGCGCGACGGTGAATGGGAACGCGCTTACCGGATGTTGCAGCAGCAGGCTCGCGAAGCTCTTGGTAAGGCAGCGCGGTAAATAACCTGGGCTGCTCCTGACCGCTTCTGGCCACATGTGTGAATACCATTGCCAATGGTGAATGCGGATGTGCGTTTGGCCGGGCGGTAAATGCAAACGCCGCGATCAGCGTTGTGATTCGCGGCGTTCTGGTCTGCCCGCAGGCAGCCTTGGGTATCAAGGTTTGGAGTTGTATCACAGCCAGTGTGCGGGCAAGCGCAAACGGGTGTGAATCATCAACATCGTCGCTTCGATAAGCTCTCCCCTCCGTAGTTGATATGGCAGTGATCGCGGCAATTTTCGCTGATCACGCTCTTCTTTGTAGCCAATGATCTGAAAAATGCAAAAAATATTTTTCAGTTGTTTTTCATGAGCTTATGTAAATCCTGTGGCGTGTCGATATCCGTCAGGATGGCTGCGTCGTTCAGTTTGCAGGCAAGGATGTGCTGGTCGGGTTGGTGCAGCAGGCTGCGTGCGCCCTGGTCGCCTGTCAGGTCGAGCATTTGCGAAAAACAGCGGCGCGGCCAGAGAACCGGGTTGCCGCGTTGCCCGTTGTGCATGGGAACGATGACGGGTGGCTGCGCCTGGTGGTGATGGCTGAGGTAGGCGTCGATCAATTGATCCAGATGGTTGGCATTGATCAACGGCATGTCGGCCAGCATGACCAGTACCGCGTCGCTGTCGGCAGGCAGGTGGCGGATACCCAGTGCCAGTGAGCTGGCCATGCCAGATGCGTAATCCGCGTTGTGCAGACAGCGCAGGCGAGTGGGTTGCGCCAGTTGCGCGGCGAGCAGGGCGCTGATTGCCTCGTTGCATTTGCCGGTAATCAGGCTGACCGAGCTGGCCCGCGAAGCCAGGGCCGCATTGACGGCGCGCAATACCAGAGGAATGCCGTCGATTTCGGTCAGCAGCTTGTGCTGTCCGGCCATGCGCTGCGCGGCGCCGGCAGCCAGAATCAGTGCAGCCACCCGGGGAGCGTCTGGACGGCGGATATCTGCCGGCAGGCAGGGGGCTGGCGGAACTGCAGCTTCATTCAGGGGTGCTGCGTCGTTTGCTGTCTGATTTGCGTGAGTCGGCGCGTTGTTCATCGGTTCGGGCAATATGCCCGGCTGCTGGCGGATCAGGCCACCGATACCCATGCGGGCGATGCTTTCCCTGTCCAGCGGCAGATTGGCGATCAGACGTTGCAAGATCCAGTCCAGACCATTCAGGCGGCGTGAGCGGGCACAGCCGGGCAGTACCAGCAGGGGGGTTTCGCCGAGGCGGGCGAGCAGCAGCATATTGCCCGGTTCAACCGGCAGGCCAAAGCGTTCGATATGGCCACCGGCCGCCATGATGGCTTGCGGCACGAGATCCTGGCGGTCCTTGGTGCCCGCCGCACCGCTGATCAGGATCAGATCGCAACCGGCGGCTTGTGCCTGACGGATGCGCGCGCTCAGTGCGGCGCTGTCGTGCGGGCAGTGCAGTGTCAGAGCCAGGCGGCTGTGCAGACCGGCCAGTCGCTGCCGGGTAACCTCTTCCATGGTGGCTGGCGAGGCGCTGCGTTGTTCAGGCAGGCGGCTGATGATCAGCGCTGCCCGATGAGGCTGCAGCGGCGCCAGTTGCACGGCCGGCGTGGCCAGAATGCTGGCGCAGGCGTCAAGTATCTGGCGTGGGACGGCGGCCGGAATGATCTTGACTGTGGCAATTACCTGTCCTTTGCGCGCCTGGCTCCAGGGCGGCAGGGTGCCGATGGCGATGGCCTCACCGAGCAGATTGACGCGCACCACACGTTCGCTGTCCAGATGCAGGATGCCATCTGCTGTGGCGTGCAGGTTGCAGCGGCCGCCGGTGGCCGGACGGGGGGCGGTGTGCGCTCCGGCCAGCAGTGCGGCCACATGGGCAGCAGCCGGGTTTTCGGTGATGTCATCCGGACCGGGGCGAGCGCCGCTGACGTGGCTGAGGCCAGCCGCCTGCAGACGGCCGATATCTTCGCGGGTCAGCTGATGCCCCTTGCGCAGCCGCAGCCAGGCCGGTTGCCCGCTGGTTGCTGTCGTCAGACGTATGTTCAGACTGTGGGCAAGCAGCAGACCGGTCGCTTCCTCAACGGGAAACTCACCGAACAGCAGGGGGACGTCTGGCGGCAGGTTGTCGTCGGGCATGTGAGAGTGTGCGCGTCTGCGGGTAGGGCTATCCAGTGATCGTGTGATCCAGCAAGCGGTATGCCTGAAGTGGGTTTGACTGTCCGTAAATGCAAAGGGCAGCCAAAGCTGCCCTCTGTCTTGCGGTGCCCCTGTTTTTCGGCAATTGCCGGTTGTTGCAGTTGAGGAGTTGGGGGAACGGGTGGATTATTTTACGCGGTTGCGATATTCGCCGGTGCGGGTGTCGATTTCAACCTTGTCGCCGATATCGACGAACAGCGGCACGGCAAGCTCGTAGCCGGTGCTGATCTTGGCGGGTTTCATGACCTTGCCGGAGGTATCGCCCTTGACGCCGGGCTCGGTGTAGGTTATCTCGCGCACCACCGAAGTGGGCAACTCGGTGGAAATGGCCTTGCCGTTGTAGAACACCACTTCGCACGCCATGCCGTCTTCCAGATAGTTGAGCGCATCGCCCATGTTTTCGGCATCGACTTCGTACTGATTGTAGTCGGCGTCCATGAAGACATAGGAGGGTTCTGCATAGTAGGAGTAGGTGACTTCCTTGCGCTCAAGGACGACCACCTCGAACTTGTCATCGGCCTTGTACACCGTTTCGGTGCCGGTGCCGGTGAGCAGGTTCTTCAGTTTCATCTTGACCACGGCTGCATTGCGGCCGGATTTGTTGTATTCGCTCTTGAGCACCACCATGGCATCACTGCCAACCATGATGACGTTGCCTGTGCGGATTTCCTGTGCGGTTTTCATAGTTTCTAGCCTCAAAAAACAGCCGAAAATTATAGCAATTTTTCACAGAAAAACACCAGCTTGCTGGCTAGGTCCGTCTGATTGGCCTGCTGTTTTTCCCAGTTGCCGGCATGGACGGCATAGTCCGGCAGACAAGCGGCATATTCCTGCCAGGCGGTGGCAATTGATTCATGAGTGGCGCTGTTCCAGAGCTGCCAGAATCTGCGCAGGGCAGCGGCAGCCGGCGCAGGCAAGGTGGTTTCCGGCGCGCTCAGGTAATGGTCGAGAAAAGCCTGCAGTTTGGGCAGATGCGCATCGCCTTCCTGTGGATAGAGTTGCCAGACCAGCGGTCGGCCGGCCCACAGGGCACGCACAAAGGAATCTTCGCCGCGCACGAAATTCACATCACAGCGCCAAAGCAGTGGATCGTAATCCTCCTGACGCACAAAGGGCAGGGCTTGCAGGCTCAGTGATCCGCAGTGCAGCCGGTCTGGCGGTTGCAGCTCGGGTTGGCCCAGCGCGGCAGCTGCCTGAACCAGCGCGCGGCCTTGCGGGACCAGGCAGTGCACTGGCCGGTCACCACCGGCCCAGGCTTGCAGCAATGCCGGCAGGCAGGGGTTTTCATAGCAGAACAGCGAAATGGTCAGCGGCGCTGGCGGGCGGGCCGGTAAATTGACGGGATGGCTGGCCGGCGGTCGAGTGTGCAGCCAGGCGTCACGCTCTATCCGCAGCCGTGCCTCACGCAGCAGTCCGCCGCTGCGGACATCGAAGCCGGGAAAGAAAAAATATTTGGTCAGCGGCAGTTGCGGATGAGGGGAAGGCAGGCCATGACAGCCCTGCGTCCAGGCTTCTGCACTGAGGTATTCGAGATTGATCCAGACAGGCTGCTTGCCCGTGCGGGTTCTGGTTGCCGCCATGGCGATGAGGTAATCACTCGGCAAATCACAGGCAAAGGCTTCGATGACGACATCGGCCATGCCGTCATGCCGGGGCACGGTAAAATCTGCTGGCCAGTGGTGGATATCAACACCTTGCAGCGACTGGCAGGAAAGGGCCGGATCGAGCGCGGGACACAGCGGTTGGAAGCTGGCCAGATCATCCACCCACAGGCGGACAGTCAGGCCGTGTTCGGCGGCCAGCTGTCGTGCCAGCCGCCAGCACACGCCGATATCACCATAGTTGTCGATCACCTTGCAGAAAATATCCCAACGGCGTTGTTTCATGGTTTGAGTGGACAGCGGTGGCAGGAAAAGACCAAAATCAAAGTTTCTGGATTATCCAGATTTTGCAAGGAAAACAGCCATGCGTCTGCTGCATGTGATGATCAGAACCGGCAATCTTGAGCGTTCGATTGCCTTTTATACCGACGTGCTGGGTATGCGTCTGCTGCGCCGCCAGGACTATCCTGCCGGGCGTTTTACGCTGGCTTTTGTCGGCTATGGCGACGAGGATGCGCATACCGCCATCGAACTGACCTACAACTGGGATGTGACCGGGTACGAGCCGGGCACGGCCTTCGGTCATCTGGCCATCGAAGTGGATGATGTGTATCAGGCCGTCGAGGACATCCGCCGCAAGGGAGGGCGCATCGTGCGCGAAGCCGGGCCGATGCAGGGCGGTACCACGGTGATTGCCTTCGTGGAGGATCCGGATGGCTACCGGATCGAATTGATCGGCCGCAAGACGGCCTGAGTCATGCCATCCTGCGCTGTCTGAGTGCCCGTATTCGCTTCCATCTGTTTTCCTGACTGATGCCATGTTTGCCCATCTTCCCCCGCTGACACGACGGCTGATCATTGCCAATATCCTGGTCTTCATCGCCCAGGCCTTGCTCGGCCCCCAGCTGGTTGTCTGGTTCGGCCTGTGGCCGCTGCCGATGCCCGGTTTTGCCGGCTATCCTGCCTTTCTGCCCTGGCAGCTGGTGAGCTATGGCTTTCTGCATGGCGGTCTGGGGCATCTGCTGTTCAACATGTTTGCGCTGTACATGTTCGGCAGCGAGCTGGAGCGTGTTTTTGGCAGCCGGCGGCTGTTCAATTTGTATTTCGCCAGCATCGTTGCCGGCGGGCTGACCCAGCTGCTGGTGCTGAGTCAGACGGCCAGCGTGCCGGTTCCCACCATAGGTGCCTCGGCGGGAGTGTTCGGCCTGCTGCTGGCCTTTGGCCTGTTTTTCCCGCGACGCACCCTGGTATTGCTGTTCCCGCCGATTCCCTTGCCGGCCTGGCTGTTCGTCACCCTGTACGGTCTGCTGGAACTCTCGCTGGGCGTGTTTTCCAGCCAGTCCGGGGTGGCACACTTTGCGCATCTGGGCGGTATGTTCGGCGCCTGGTTGATGATCCGGCGCTGGCGCAGACGGTAGCGCCAGCCCGACAGCCGCCGGGGTGGTGGCGTCTTTCACGCTATAATTCCCCGCTTGCGCCGCCAGGTCCTGGCGCGATTTATCGATAACCCGAATTCCTGATTGAAAACAGCGTATCCGGCTTGTTGCCTGCCCACGCGGGCAAGTGGCAACAGGGCCGGGTGCTTGAATGAATTGACTGATTCCGCCGATGCAGCATATTCGCAACTTTTCCATCATTGCCCATATCGATCACGGTAAATCCACCCTGGCCGATCGCATCATCCAGTTTTGTGGCGGCCTGTCCGATCGTGAAATGGAAGCCCAGGTGCTTGATTCCATGTCGCTGGAGCGCGAGCGTGGCATCACCATCAAGGCGCAGACGGCAGCCCTGAGCTACAAGGCGCGTGATGGCAAGATCTACAACCTGAACCTGATCGACACTCCGGGCCACGTCGATTTCTCCTACGAAGTCAGCCGCTCGCTGTCGGCCTGCGAAGGCGCCTTGCTGGTGGTCGATGCCTCGCAAGGTGTGGAAGCACAGACCGTGGCCAATTGCTACACGGCGATCGAGCTGGGTGTCGAAGTGGTGCCGGTGCTCAACAAGATCGACTTGCCGGCGGCCAATCCGGATGGTGCCCGTCAGGAAATCGAAGACGTCATCGGCATCGATGCGACGGATGCCATCCTCGCCAGTGCCAAGACCGGGCGCGGGGTGGATGACATTCTCGAAGCCGTGGTGAGCCGTATGCCGCCGCCTCAGGGCGACCCTGCGGCGCCATTGAAAGCCTTGATCATTGATTCCTGGTTTGACAGCTACGTCGGCGTGGTGATGCTGGTGCGGGTGGTCGATGGCGTGCTGCGTCCCAAAGACAAGATTCGCTTGATGGCCGGCGGCAGCACGCACCTGTGTGAACAGGTGGGGGTATTTACGCCCAAGTCACAGGCGCGCGAGCAGTTGTCGGCCGGGGAGGTCGGTTTCGTCATTTCCGGTATCAAGGAAATCAAGGTGGCCAAGGTCGGCGATACCATCACCCGTGTCGATCAACCGGCAGCCCAGCCGCTGGCCGGTTTCAAGGAAATCAAGTCGCAGGTGTTTGCCGGCCTGTATCCGGTTGAGCCGAATGAGTACGACAGCCTGCGCGATTCGCTGGAAAAACTGAAGCTCAACGATGCTTCGCTGAACTATGAACCGGAAGTCTCGCAGGCGCTGGGCTTTGGCTTCCGCTGTGGTTTTCTCGGTTTGCTGCACATGGATATCATCCAGGAGCGGCTGGAGCGCGAGTTTGATCAGGATCTGATCACCACTGCGCCGACTGTGGTCTACCAGGTGATCCTGCGCGATGGTACGGAACTGTTCGTCGAGAACCCCTCCAAGCTGCCGGATGCCGGCAAGATTGCCGAAACCCGCGAGCCCGTCATTACTGCCACCATCTTCGTGCCGGAGGAATATCTCGGCGCGGTGATCACCCTCTGCGAGCAAAAGCGCGGCAACCAGGTCAATCTGCAATACCGTGGCCGCCAGGTGCAACTGACCTACGAAATGCCGATGGCCGAAGTGGTGATGGATTTCTTCGATCGGCTGAAGTCCGTATCGCGCGGCTACGCCTCGCTCGACTATGAGTTCAAGGAATACCGCAGCGCCGATGTGGTCAAGCTCGACGTGCTGATCAACGGTGACAAGGTGGATGCGCTGTCCGCCATTGTGCATCGGCTGAATGCGCAATCACGCGGCCGCGCGCTGGCGGCCAAGATGCGCGAGCTGATTCCGCGTCAGATGTACGATGTGGCGGTGCAGGCGGCGATCGGCTCCAACATCGTCGCCCGTGAAACCATCAAGGCGCTGCGCAAGAACGTGCTGGCCAAGTGCTATGGGGGTGATATCACCCGCAAAAAGAAACTGCTGGAAAAACAGAAAGCCGGCAAAAAGCGCATGAAACAGGTCGGCAGCGTGGAAATCCCGCAGGAGGCTTTCCTAGCCGTGCTGCGTGTCAATGACAAATAAGCTTATCGACGACTCCTTCAGGCAACAGTCAAACAGTCATGAACTTCGCCCTCATACTCTTCGTATTGGTTGTGGTCACCGGCATCATCTGGTGTCTGGACCGCTTCTGGCTGAAGAAGCTGCGCCCGGCGGATGCCCGGGATCCCTGGTGGGTGGAATACGGTGCCAGTTTTTTTCCGGTGATCCTGGTGGTTTTCGGTCTGCGCTCCTTTCTGATCGAGCCGTTCAAGATTCCGTCGGGGTCGATGATTCCGACCCTGCATGTCGGCGATTTCATTCTTGTCAATAAATATGCCTATGGTGTGCGTCTGCCGGTCATCAACAAGAAAATCATCGAGCTCGGGCAGCCGCAGCGAGGCGACGTGATGGTCTTTCGTTATCCTGAAAATCCTGCGCTCGACTACATCAAGCGTGTCGCGGGCTTGCCGGGTGACAAGGTGGCTTACCTCAACAAGCGTCTTTACATCAATGGTGTCGAAGTTCCGCTCAGGCCGCTGGATGATTTTCTCGACAAGGAACGGCTGACCTATGTACCGCGTTATGCCGAAACCCTCGGCAGCGTCGAGCATCAGATCCTGGTCGAGTCAGAAAGTCCGGAAGCGCCTGCGTTCATCCGTCAGGTGGCGGACTTTCCGTTCCGGGAAAATTGTCTTTACAATGCCGAAGGGGTTGTCTGTGAAGTGCCTGCCGGGCATTACTTCATGCTGGGAGACAACCGCGACAACTCGCGAGACAGTCGTTTCTGGGGCTTTGTGCCGGATGAGAACATTGTTGGCCGGGCTTTCTTCATCTGGTTCAATTTCAACGATCTGCAGCGAGTGGGGGCTTTTCGCTGAAGCAGCATGATGCGATAAACGAATCGAATGCAGAGGAGAGTTTGATGAGGCAATCGTCCTGCAACAAACAAAAAGGTCTGACCATGACCGGGCTGTTGTTCGTCGGTGTGGGCCTGGTGCTGGCGGCTGTATTGGGCATGAAAGTGGTGCCGGCCATTACCGAGTACTACACCACACTTGATCTTGTGAAAGCGACTGCCACTGACAATGCGCTGTCCGGCGCTGGCCTCGCGCAGGTTCGTTCGGCCTATCAGCGGCGCATGGTGGTGGCCAACATCGACTCGGTCGGGCCGGATGATCTCGATATCAGCAAGGAAGGTGGCAGTATCGTCATCACCTTTGCCTACGAGAAGAAGATTCATCTGTTCCGCAATGCCAGCCTGCTGCTCGAATTTACCGGCAGCAGCGCCGAGTAAGGAATGCGCGGCAGGCGGCTGGAGCGACTGGAGGGAGCGCTCGGACATGTGTTTCAGCGTCGTGACCTGCTCCAGCAGGCAGTGACGCATCGCAGCTACGGTACGCCCCACAACGAACGTATCGAGTTTCTGGGTGATAGCGTACTCAACTGCGTGATTGCTGCGCGCTTGTTCGAGCTGTTTCCTGCCCTGCGCGAAGGTGAGTTATCACGTTTGCGCGCCAACCTGGTGCGCCAGGAAACCCTGTTTGTTCTTGCCCAGCAGCTCAAGCTGGGTGATTACCTGCGTCTTGGCGAAGGCGAGCTGAAAAGTGGCGGCTTCCGCCGGCCGTCGATATTGGCTGATGCCCTTGAAGCATTGTTTGGCGCGATTTTTCTTGAAGCAGGTTTTGAAACGGTGCGCAGTGTGATTCTGGCGCTTTACGCATCGCAATTCAGCGCGATAGATCCACGCCAGGCCGGCAAGGATCCAAAGACCGCGCTGCAGGAACTGTTGCAGGGACAAGGCCTGGCCTTGCCGGAATATGCGTTGCTGGAGACGCGTGGTGAAGCACATGCTCAGGAGTTCGAAGTCGAGTGCCGGGTGGCCGCGCTGGCAATCTGCGTGCGCGGCACAGGCAGCAGCCGGCGCAGTGCCGAGCAGGAGGCCGCGCAGCAGGTCTGCAGGCTGCTCGAAGACCCTTCCCGCGCCAGCGCCAGCCCCCGACCACTGCGGAGAAAGAAATCATGACGCAGCATTTCCGGTGCGGCACGCTGGCCATCGTCGGCCAGCCGAATGTCGGCAAATCCACGCTGCTCAACCAACTGGTCGGGCAGAAGATCAGCATCACTTCAAAAAAGCCGCAGACCACGCGGCATCAGGTCACGGGTATTCTGACAACAGAAGACGCCCAGTTTGTCTTTGTCGATACGCCGGGTTTTCAGACACAGCATGGCGGCGCCCTGAACCGCACCATGAATCGCAATGTGACCCAGGCGCTGGCCCAGGTCGATGTCATCCTCTGCGTCATTGAAGCCGGCCGTTGCGGCCCGGCTGATCGGGCCATTTTCAAACTGCTGCCCAAGGATCAGCCGGTGTTGCTGGTCATCAACAAGATCGACCAGTTGAGCGACAAGAGCCAGTTGTTGCCTTTCATCGACCAGATCAAGGACGAATTCGATTTTGCCGAAATCCTGCCGCTGTCGGCCATGAGCGGCAAGGGAACCGATGTGCTGCTGGCCGCCGCCTTGCCCTATCTGCCCGAACAGCCCGCTTTCTTTGATGAAGACGAGATCACTGATCGCAGCGAACGTTTTCTGGCTTCCGAGCTGTTGCGCGAAAAACTTTTCCGCAGTCTGGGGGATGAGCTGCCTTACGGCATGGCAGTCGAAATCGAGCGTTTCGAGCAGGAAGGCCAGTTGCGGCGCATCTTTGCCGCCATCATTGTCGATCGTTCGTCACACAAGGCGATGGTCATCGGCAAGGGCGGCTCGAAGCTGAAGACGATGTCGAGCGATGCCCGGCGTGACATGGAAAAGCTGTTTGGTGGCAAGGTTTATCTGGAAGTCTGGGTCAAGGTGAAAAGCGGCTGGGCCGATGATGAGCGTGCCCTGAAGAGTCTGGGCTACGAATAAGCACATGCAGCACATGCCGGCAGCAAAGGACAGGGGCGGTTCATGAGCAGCAACAGGCAGCGCATTGACGGTCAATCCGCCTATATCCTGCACAGTTATCCCTACAGCGAGACCAGCCTGATTCTCGACGTATTCTCGCGGGAGCATGGCCGTTTGCCGCTGCTTGCGCGGGGCGCGCGGCGACCGCGTTCGGCTCTGCGAGGGGTGCTGCTGGCTTTTCAGCCGCTGGAACTGGGCTGGTTCGGCAAGGGCGAGGTGCGTACCCTGGCCAAGGCCGAATGGCAGGGCGGGCAGCCGTTGCTGGCGGGCACCGCGCTGATGCTGGGCTACTACCTGAATGAACTGCTGCTGCGCCTGCTGCCAAGGGATGATGCTCATCCGCAACTGTTCGACAGCTATGTGGCGGCTTTGCGGCAACTGGCCGAAACAGCGGCGCGCACCGGGCCGCACAGAATCGAAAATCATGGCGAAGTCACGCCTTTGCTGCGTCGCTTCGAGAAGCGCCTGCTGGCCGAATTGGGCTATGGTCTGACGCTGGAGCATGAAGTTGAAACCGGCCAGCCGATTGAAACGGACGGTTGGTATTGCTACCGTCTTGAGCGCGGTCCGGTGGCGCTGGATGCCGGGGCGCAAACCCCGGGCCTGGATGCGCTCCATGGCACGGCCGCTATGCCGGCCATCCGTGGCAAGACCCTGCTTGATCTGGCGCGCGATGACTATGCCGATAGCCGCACCCTCAATGAGAGCAAGCAGCTGATGCGCCTGCTCATCAATCACCATCTTGCCGGACAGCCTTTGCAGTCACGGCGTGTTTTCATGGAACTGCAGGAGCTGTGAGCATGACATCCCCCGAAAAAACCCAGAAAACGACATGGCCAGCCATCGAGCTGGGCGTGAATATCGATCACGTGGCCACCTTGCGCCAGGCGCGCGGCACTCGCTATCCCGATCCGGTGCGTGCCGCCTTGTTGGCCGAAACCAGCGGCGCGGATGGTATCACCTTGCATTTGCGAGAGGATCGCCGGCATATTCAGGAGGCAGATGTCGAAATCCTGCGTGAGCGGCTGACCACGCGCATGAATCTTGAATGCGCGGTAACCGAGGAAATGCTTGCCTTTGCCTGTCGCATCAAGCCGCAGGATGTCTGTCTGGTGCCGGAAAGACGCGAGGAACTGACCACCGAAGGGGGCCTGGATGTCTGCCGTCATCTTGCCGAAGTGCAGGCAGCCTGCGCCCGCCTGGGTGCGGCAGGCTGTCGGGTTTCGCTGTTTGTCGATCCGCAGCCTGCGCAACTGGAGGCCGCGCTGGCCGCCGGGGCGACCGTGGTTGAATTGCATACTGGCGGTTATTCCGCAGCACCCTCGGCAGCCATCCAACAACAGGAGCTGCAGCGCATCGTGGCGGCGGCGGCCCATGCGGCCAAAATCGGCCTCAAGGTGAATGCCGGCCATGGCCTGCGCTTCGACAATGTGGCGGCCATTGCCGCCATTCCACAGATTGCCGAGCTGAACATTGGCCACTCGCTGGTCGCCGATGCGCTGTTCATGGGCTGGGAAAACGCCATCCGCGAAATGAAACGGCAAATGCTGGCCGCCCGTGCCGGCATTGTCTGAAACACGCAGCAATGATCCACGGCATCGGTACCGACATCGTCGATGTGGTGCGTCTGGAGCGGCTTCTTCAGCGGTACGGGGAGCGCGTCTTGCGTCGTATCCTGGCACCCGAAGAGCGCGCCGCCTGTCGGGAAAGTCCAGCACCTGGTCGTTTCCTGGCCAAACGCTTTGCGGCCAAGGAGGCGTTGGGCAAGGCTTATGGCAGCGGTGTGCGCGCGCCCCTGCTGTTGCCGGCCATCCGCATCGTGCATGATGCGCTGGGCAAGCCGGGCTTTGAATTCACCGGCGAATTGGCCGCGCAGATGAACGCGCGCCGGCTTGTGGCCCACTTGTCCCTCAGCGATGAACAGGCACAGGTCATCGCTTTCGTCATTCTGGAGCAACGATGAATACTTTGGCTGCAATCAATCTGCCGCTGGGCCCGCTGATGATCGACATCGCCGGCACCGAGCTGACTGCGCTGGATCGCCAGCGGCTGTGTCATCCCCTGGTGGGTGGCCTGATCCTGTTTGCGCGCAATTACGCTGATCCGCAACAACTGGAAAGCCTGTGCGCCGAAATCCACGGCCTGCGCCAGCCGCCGCTGCCGATTGCCGTCGATCACGAAGGGGGCCGGGTACAGCGTTTTCGCGCCGGGTTTACCCATGTGCCGCCGATGCGGGCGCTGGGTGAGTGGTGGGACAGCGAGCCGCAGGCTGCCCTGGCAGCCACCCGCGCAATCGGTTATCTGCTGGCGGCCGAATTGCGGGCGCGCGGCGTCGATCTGTCATTCACTCCCGTGCTGGATCTGGATTACGGCGGCAGCGAAGTCATCGGCAATCGTGCCTTTCACCGTCAGCCGCAAGCCGTGCGCGAACTGGCGGGCGCGCTGATCGAAGGTCTGCACCAGGCGGGCATGATCGCCTGTGGCAAGCATTTTCCCGGGCATGGTTATGTTGCGGCCGATTCGCACGTCGCCATTCCGCGCGATGAACGCAGTCTGGATGCGCTGGCCGAAGACATGGCGCCCTATCGTGGCTTGGCGCTCGATGGCGTGATGCCGGCGCATGTCATCTATCCTGCGGTTGATCACCAGCCCGCAGGGTTTTCTGCGCGCTGGCTGAAAATTCTCCGCGATGAACTGGCTTTCGATGGTGTCATTTTCAGTGACGACCTGTCCATGGAAGGTGCGAGCGTGGCCGGCGACATCGTTGCCCGTGCCGAGGCCGCCTGGGCTGCGGGGTGCGACATGCTGCTGGTCTGCAATGCACCGGATGCCGTAGGCGACCTGCTGGCGCGCTGGCAGCCAGCGCAGGACAGCCAACGGTTTTGGCGCAGCAGCCAGCGTATCGCGCGCTTGCTGCCGCAGCACCCGGCATTGGACTGGACGCAACTGGCCGAGAATGCGGCTTATCGCAGCGGGCAACAGGCGATTGCCAGTCTGGTCAGCCTGACCAGCCTGGCATAGTCCGTTCGTCCGTGTTTCAGGTCGGCTTTTGCAGCAAGCGCCTGAGCCAGGCTTCCAGGTCATCGAGATAGGTGTAGATCACCGGCACCACCACCAGGGTAAGGACAGATGAAGTGATGACGCCGCCGATCACTGTCTGACCCATCGGCATACGCAGTTCGGCGCCTTCGGTGGTACTGCCGAAAGCCAGCGGCAACATGCCGAAGACCATGGCCATGGAGGTCATGATGATGGGACGGAAGCGCACCCGCGCGGCTTCGATCAGCGCGGCTTCGCGCGACATGCCGTCGGCGCGGGCGCGGATGGCGAAATCGACGAGCAGGATGGCGTTCTTGGTGACCAGGCCCATCAGCAGGATGAAGCCGATGATGGAAAAGACGTTGAGCGTGCTGCCGAAAATCAGCAGCGAGAGGACCACACCGATCAGGGTCAGCGGCAGCGAGGCCATGATCGCCAGTGGCTGGATGAAGCTGTTGAACTGGGCGGCGAGGATCATGTAGATGAACAGTACCGCCAGCAGCAGGGCTTGCGAGGAGTAATAGAAGGCTTCTTCCATGTCGCGTGTCGAGCCGCCGATCTTGTAACGGTAGCCAGGCGGCCAGTCGAGCTGGTCGAGCGCGGCCTTGATGTCATTGCTGATTTCACCCACCGAGCGGCCATAGGCGTTGGCATTGAATTCGATTTCGCGCGTCAGGGCGCGCCGGTTGATCTGCTGCACGCTGGTACTGCTGCTGATGCTGGCAATCTGGCTGAGTGGCACCATTTTCGGGCTGCCGTCAGGATTGATGCGTGCGGTTTGCAGCATGATGCGTTCGAGATCGGCCGGAGAGACGCGGTCTTCAGGGGGCAGGCGAATCTTGATCTCGTAGTTCTGGTTGTCCGGCGCCAGCCAGCTGCCGGCTTCTTCGCCGGCGAGGAAAGGCCGCAGGGCCATACCCAGGCGGCTCACATCGATACCCAGATCGGCTGCCACATCATGGCGGATATTCAGGGCAACGGTTGGTTTTGAGGGCTTGAGGCTGGTATCGAGGTCGACCAGGCCTGGTATCTGTTCAAGCCGCTGCCGGGCATCGACTGCCAGACGACTCAGCACCGGCATGTCCGGCCCCTGCAGGCTGAAGACCAGCTGCTTGCCCTGCATGATGGGGTTGACCGTGCCGACGTGGGTCACGGTGATGCCGCCAATTTGTTGCAGGCGTTCGCGGATGGGTTGGGTCAGCGCTGCCTGGCTGCGTGTGCGCTGTTTGCGCGGCGTGAGTTTGACATACAGTGCAGCTGCATTCTTGCCGTTGGCATTGCCGGTGTTGATGGTCGTATAGGTGTATTCGACTTCGGCAAATTCGTGCAGGGCGGCATTCACCTGACGCGCCTTGGTTTCGGTCAGTTCAAGCGAAGCGCCTTCCGGCGTGGTGAAGTTGACCAGGGTTTCGGCAAAGTCGGCATTGGGCAGCATTTCCGTGCCGACGTAGGGCAGCAGAAAGAAACTGGCCAGCATCGAGGCAAGCGCCAAGATGACGGTATTCAGGCGATGGCGCAACGACCAGCCGAGCATCGCACCATAGGCATGGGTGGTCCATTCCATGCGCCGCTCGAACCAGTGCATGGGGCGGGCCAGCAGCAGCATCAGGCGGTCGAGCAGGTTGGGGCGCTTGACGTCCTCTGGTTTGGGGTCAGCCCAGATGGCGGAGAGCATGGGGTCCAGCGAGAAGGCGACGAACATCGAGATCAGTACCGCCGCCACCACCGTCAGGCCAAACTGATGGAAGAAACGGCCGATGATGCCGCCCATGAAGCCGATCGGTGCAAACACGGCGACGATGGTCATGGTGGTGGCGAAGACCGCCATGCCGATTTCTGCTGTGCCTTCGAGTGAAGCCCGGTGATGGTCTGCGCCCAGGGCAACGTGGCGGACGATGTTTTCACGCACCACGATGGCATCGTCGATCAGCAGGCCGACGCACAGGGACAAGGCGACCAGGGTGAGCAGGTTGATGGTGAAGCCGAACATGAAGATGAACATGAACGTGCCGATCATCGAGATAGGCAAGGTCAGGCCGGTAATCACCGTACTGCGCCAGGAATTCAGGAACAGGAAGACGATCAGTACTGTCAGGATGGCGCCTTCGAGCATGGTGGTTTCGACATCGCTGACACTGGCCCGGATCGACAGGGAGGCGTCCTTGGCAATGCTCAATTGCACATCCGGCGGCAGTTCGGCCTGCAGTTCCCGGATATTGCGCTGGACATCGTTGATGACTGCGATGGTGTTCTGCCCCTGCGCCTTGAGAATGTCGAGCGCCAGCGTGCGCTTGCCGTCAATCAGCGCCAGATTGTCCTGTTCCTCGGTGCCGTCGATGACGCGGGCAACCTGGTGCAGAAAGACGGGGTGATTGCCTCGCTGGCCGACCACGACGCGGTTGAAACTGTCGATGCTGGTCAGTTTGCCCTTGATCTGCACCGTACGTTCCTGGCTTTCTGAACGCAAGGCGCCGGCCGGTATTTCCTGGTTGGCGCTGCGCACGGCATTCAGTACCTGATCGGCACTCACTTCATAGGCTTCCAGGGCGGCAGGCTTGAGTTCGATGTGTACTTCGCGCATGACCCCACCAACCAGGTTCACCGCGCCCACGCCATGCACATTTTCGATGCGTTTTTTGATGACCTGGTCGGCCAGGGTGGTCAATTCGCGCAGGCTGCGCTGTTCGTCAGTCGAAGTGATGGCATAGGAAATGACTGGCCGGTCGGCCGGATCGAAACGCGAAATTTTTGATTCCTTGACTTCGCGGCGCAGCTTGGCCCGGATGCCGGAAATCTTCTCGCGCACATCCTGGGCGGCCTGTGCCGGATCGACCGACAGTTCGAACTCGATGATGATGACCGAGTAGCCTTCATACGAACGCGAATGGATCTGCTTGACGCCGTTGATGGTATTGACGGTTTCCTCGATCTTGCGGGTGACGTCGTTTTCCACCGACTCGGGTGCTGCGCCCGGGTATTCGGTATTGACCACAACCACTGGGATTTCGACATCGGGAAACTGGTCGATGGGCACCCGGTTGTAGGAAAACACGCCCATCACCACCAATGCAAACATCAGCATGGCCGCCATGACCGGGTTGCGGATGCTGACGCGGGTAAGCCACATGGTCAGCGGCCTGCCGGGGTGTTTTCTGCGTGGTTTGCTGGTCGGGTGGCGACCAGTCTGACCTGGGTATTTTCTTTCAGGGGGCCCAGGTTGACGGCAACGATGCGCGTGCCCGCCGTCAACCCGTCAAGTATTTCGGCCTGTCCGGCAGCCTCGCTCTGCATACCGATTTTTACCGGAGTGCGGCGAATCTGCCCGTCGATCAGGGCATAGACAAAATCGACGCCGGCTGCGCTGTGCAGTGCCGTCAGCGGTACCAGGGCCTGGGCGTTGTGCCGGCCCAGCGTCAGGGTGCCAGAGGCAAACATGCCCGCCTTGATCAGGGCTTGCGGATTGGGGATTTCGATGTAGAGGGTGATTGCCCGGCTGCCGGGCAAGGCTTGCGCGCCGATGCGCGCGACGTGGCCTTTGAAGGCCCTGTCGGTATAGCCTTCGACATGGGCAACAAAAGGCTGGCCGATGGCGACCCGGGCGATTTCATTGGCGGCGACCCGGGCTTCCAGTTCCAGGCTGGAAAGATCGACGAGCGTGAACAGCTTGCCGTCCGGGGGTGTCTTGTCGCCGCGCTGGACGGAACGTTCAGCAATCCAGCCGCTGATCGGCGCGTGCACGACGGTATCCCGCAAGGCTTTTTCCGCGAGAATCCGCTGGGCTTCCAGTGACTGCACCTGGGCATTGGCGATGCTGGCTGCGGACTGGGCGTTGTCGTAAGCCAGTTCGGAGAGAAAGTTTTTCTGGCGCAGTTCTTCGTTCTTGCGGCGGGTTGTTTCGGCGAGACTGGCCTGGGCGCGGCCTGCTTCCAGCGCGGCCTGGCGATCGTCGAGACGGGCCTGGTATTCAAGTGGATCGATGCGCGCCAGTTCTTGTCCGGCGTGGACGTGCTCGCCTTCAAGTACGCTGACGGCGAGAATTTCGCCGGCAACCTTGGCCCTGACCACGGTTTCATGGCGGGCGCGCAGCGTACCGTTGGCGCGCAGCATTTGTTCGATTTCTCCGGCCTGGACGGTAATCAGGTCGCTGTCTGCCAGTTCAATCTGGCTTTCTGCTGTGGCGGCCGTTGTGTCTTGAGCGGTCGCTTCGGTCTGGCGTGTCGGTGCTGGTTCTGCCGTTTTGTCGCTGTTGCCGCAGGCGGCCAGCAGCATGCAGCTCAGGCAGGCGGAAATTGCCGCAAACCGGGCAGCATTCCGGTTCCGGGTCCGGGACGGAAGAAAAGTCATCGGCAGATGGGGTGCGCTTGCAGGAATGATGTTGTGGTCAGGTTTCCGAAACAAGCGGTTGATTTTAATGCAATCGACAAACCGACTGCCCCCTCCCGCCCTGTTGCCCTGTCCATGGTGTCAGCACGGCGCGGGCGAGTGGGCAGAATGGGCGGAGGGAACGGTTCAGGCAGCCTGTACCGGAATCTTGCTGCTTTGTTTCATGATGCGGTTGCGCGCATCGACATAAACCAGATCGGGCTGGAAATCGGCCAGTTCGACTTCGTTGTAACTGGCATAGGTGGCAATGATCAGCAGATCGCCGGCAGCAGCCTTGCGGGCGGCGGCGCCATTCACGGAAATGATGCCGCTGTCGCGTTCGGCCACGATGGCATAGGTGCTGAAGCGCTCACCATTGGTGACGTTGTAGATTTCAATCTGCTGATATTCGCGGATGTCGGCCGCATCGAGCAAGGTTTGGTCGATGGCGCAGGAGCCTTCGTAGTGCAGCTCGGAGTGCGTCACGGTCACGCGGTGCAGCTTGGATTTGAGCATGGTGCGTTGCATAGCGCCGGGTTCCTTTCTCATGCAAAGGGAGAGCGATCAATCAATCAACGGAGCGGGATAGATGGCCGTGCAGGTTGGGTTGTCGAGGGTGCTGCCGGTCAATGACGATGACGATGACGATGGTCGTCAGGCGGGGCAATCTCTTTTCATCCACATCCATTCACTTCCATTTTCCGCTGCTGGTGACTGCCGGCATGAGCGCATCGCAGCAACCTAGACTTCCAGATTGTCGATCAGGCGCGTGCTCCCCAGGAGTGCCGCAGCCAATATCACCAGTCCGGATTCGTGAGCGGAGGGCAATTGTAATCCAAGCTTTTC
Organism: Sterolibacterium sp.; assembly: GCA_019105045.1. Classification (GTDB taxonomy): domain Bacteria; phylum Pseudomonadota; class Gammaproteobacteria; order Burkholderiales; family Rhodocyclaceae; genus Sterolibacterium. The sequence goes on along the minus strand of JAHRWT010000017.1, from coordinate 18,763 downwards.
CCGCACTGCAACATAATCGGGCCGCCAGCCGTGTTCGCGCAAGGTCTCTGCGACGTGTTGTTCCAGCTTGGCGTAGTCGCGTTCACCGCGCAGAATGGCCTGGCGCATGTCGCTGAGCAGGCGATACAGGCGCGGTGCTTCGGCCCGCTCTGCCGCCGTGAGATAGCCATTGCGCGAGGACAGCGCCAGGCCGTCCTCCGCGCGCACGGTATCACCGGCGATGATCGTGATGGGCAAGGCCAGATCCGCCACCAGATTGCGAATCACCATCAACTGCTGGTAATCCTTGCTGCCAAACAGGGCCACTTGGGGCTGTACGATGTTGAACAGCTTGGTGACCACGGTGGCCACGCCCCGGAAATGACCGGGGCGAAATTCACCTTCGAGGATCTGGTCATGTTCGACGGGCGGCTCGACGTGGTAGCGCTGCGGCTGGGGATACATTTCCGTTTCATCGGGGAAAAACAGGACATCCACATCTGCGGCACGCAGGCGTTGGCAATCTGCCTCGAAAGTGCGCGGGTATCTTTCAAAATCCTCGCCGGGACGAAACTGCAGGCGATTGACGAAAATGCTGGCTACCACGCAATCACCCTGCTGGCGGGCCTGGTGCATCAGGCTGATATGGCCGTCGTGCAGATTGCCCATGGTAGGCACGAACGCGATGCGTCCGGCGGTTTTCAGCCGATTGCGCAAGTCGCTGATGGTTTCGCAGATATTCATGGGATGCTATGGTCCTGTCCAGGTATTTCCAGTCTTTCCAGTCTTTCCAGTCATCAATAAGTGTGTTCTTGTGCCGGGAAGCTGCCTTGCTTGACCGCCTCGACATAAGCCTGCACCGCCTCGTCGATGCTGGCCGCGCCTTGCAGGAAGTTGCGCACGAAGCGCGCCGTCTTGCCCGGATACACGCCCAGCATGTCGTGCAGCACCAGTACCTGACCCGAGCAATCCGGCCCGGCGCCAATGCCGATGGTGGGGATCTGCAGCATTTGTGTCAGTTCTGCGCCCAGCGTGGCGGGGATCATTTCGATCAGCAACATGGCGGCCCCGGCCTGCTGCAGGCTGAGGGCTTCATCCTTCATGCGCTGGGCAGCGGCTTCATCCTTGCCCTGCACGCGATAGCCGCCCAGGGCATGGACTGATTGCGGCGTCAGACCAATATGCGCCCAGACCGGCACCCCGCGTTCGGTCAGGTAACGCACGGTTTCCGCCATCACCAAACCGCCTACCAGCTTGACCATCTGTGCGCCGGCTGCCATCAAGCGACTGGCATTGCGCAAGGCTTGCTGTGGGCTTTCCTGATAGCTGCCCCAGGGCAGGTCGGTGGCCACGAAAGCCCGCTGGCTGCCGCGCACCACGGCTTCGGTGTGATAAATCATGTGTTCCATGGTTACCGGCAAGGTGGTGCTGTGGCCTTGCAGCACGTTGCCCAGTGAATCACCCACCAGCATCACGTCGATGCCGTTGCGGTCAAGCAGGGCGGCGAAACTGGCGTCATAGGCCGTCAGCGTGGCGATTTTTTCGCCGGCGGCGTATTTCTTGCCCAGTTCATGCAAGGTGATGGGTTTGTCGGAAGCGAGATAGCTCATGAGGACATCCTTTGGTCAAAGCTGAAGCCAGAGGCGGGGCCGAAAGAGGCAGAAAGAGTGTAAAAATCAGCGAAAGATGAAATATACCGCAGCCAACATGCACAGCGTGGCCCATAGATAGTCGAGCTTGACGGGCTGCTGCATGTAAAAAATCGCAAAAGGAATGAAAACCATCAAGGTGATGACTTCCTGGATCATTTTCAGCTGCGCCAGATCTAGGCTTTGATAGCCGATACGATTGGCCGGCACCTGCAGCAGGTATTCGAACAAGGCAATGCCCCAGGAGGCCAGCGCGGCGAACCACCAGGGTTTGTCATTGAGATTCTTCAGGTGGGCATACCAGGCGAAAGTCATAAAGACATTCGAAGCTGTCAGCAGCAACACGGCCTGCAAGGCCAGCGGGAAATTCTGCATGGCCGGCATTTCAGCTGCTTGCAGTGATTCTGGTGATGGCTTGATCCTGGCAATTGGCCAATAGCGCGACGGCCGGGCCGTGGCCGGGAATGTGGCAGTCCGGGGCGATTTCGAGCAGGGGGGCGAGCACGAATGCGCGCTGGTGCATGCGCGGGTGAGGCAAATCCAGCTGTGCGGTGTGCAATTGCTGGTTGCCATACAGCAGCAGATCGAGATCGAGCGTGCGCGGCGCATTGGGAATGCTGCGTCGTCGCCCAAAATGCGCTTCGATGGCAAAGAGATTGGCCAGCAATGTATGCGGTGATAACTGGGCGCTGTCGTCGATTTCCAGCTGAATCACGGCATTGATGAAATCAGGCTGTTGCGTCAGCCCGACCGGCGCTGTGCGATACAGGGAAGAGCGTGCCGTCAGGCGGGCGGCTGGCAAGTGGCTCAATGCCTGCAAGGCGGCCTGCAGGGTGGCGATGGGTTGGCCCAGATTGGCACCCAATGCAACATAGGCCAGCTGCCTGACGGGCGGCGGCTTGCCGGTATCCGCGCAGCTCACTGATCGGGCTCCGCGGGGGCCGCTTGCGCCAGTTTCGTCTCGTCTGCCTTGCTGCCGCGCGAGCGGCTGCTGCGCCGCCGTTTCTTTTTCTTGTGGGTGTCGGGCAACAGCATGGCCAGGCGCTGCTCGGTATCAACGTCCTGGAAGGTGGTCCACCAGTCGGCCAGTTCCATGGGGATTTCGCCACTTTGCGCGCGCAGCAGGAGGAAATCGTAAGCCGCGCGAAAGCGGGGTTGTTCGAGCAGGCGCAGGGCGGATTTGCCCGTGCGTTTTTCAAAGCGCGGCTGCAAGGCCCAGATTTCCTTGATATCCCCCGTGATGCGGCGGGTGATGGCCAGCGTGTCGGCCTGCTGCTCCAGCACCTTGTCCATGGCGTCATACAGGGCGGGAATCGGCAGTGCGTCGCCTGTCTTGTCGCGCTCCCAGGCGGTCAGCACTTCCTTCCAGAGCAAGGTGGCAAACAGAAAACCCGGTGAAGTCGGCTTGCCGGCATGTATCCGTTGGTCGGTGTTTGCCAGCGCCAAAGTGATGAAACGCGCGCCGTCGGGTTGTTCGAGAATGACGTCGAGCAGCGGCAGCAGGCCATGATGCAGGCCCTCCGCGCGCAGGCGTTCCAGACATTTGATGGCCTGGCCGGAAAACAGCAGCTTGAGCATTTCATCGAAGATGCGTGCCGCCGGAATGTTTTCCAGCAGACTGGCCATTTCACGGATCGGCGTGCGTGCGGCGGGTTCGATTTCCAGCCCCAGCTTGGCCGCCAGGCGCACTGCCCGCAGCATGCGCACCGGGTCTTCACGATAACGAGTGCGCGGCTCACCGATCATGCGCAGCGTCTTCTGCTGGATGTCGGCCACGCCATGGTGATAATCCAGCACGGTTTCGTTGCTGGGATCGTAATACAGCGCATTCACCGTGAAATCACGGCGGGCGGCGTCCTCGGCCTGGCTGCCCCAGACGTTGTCGCGCAGTACGCGGCCATGTTCGTCCTTCTGCGTATCGGTATCGTGCGCGGCGCGAAAAGTGGACACTTCCAGCGTCTCGCCACCCTGCATCACATGCACGATCTGAAAGCGCCGGCCAATGATGCGCGAACGACGAAACAGGGCGCGCACTTCTTCGGGCGTGGCATCGGTGGCGATGTCGAAATCCTTGGGATGCAGTCCGGCAATCAGGTCGCGCACCGCGCCGCCCACCACATAAGCCTTGTGCCCCGCGCGCTGCAGCGCTTCACAGGTGCGTATCGCCCCCGGAGAAATGAGCTCGCGGCGTATGCCGTGGCGAGATTGCGGAATGGTGGCCACGGTGTTGCTGCTGGATGGCCTGGCAGAGGCTGGCCGGAATACCTTGGCTGCGCGGTGCAACAGTTTGCGAATCATGAGTGGTGGTGGCGGATGAGCATCGAACTGAAAGGGGCAGGTCGCAGCTTCGGCTCATGTGGTTCAATGTGCTGAAAGGGTATCAATGATACAGGAGATGATGATCTGCTCCCCGATTTCCGTGCCAGTCTGCAGTGAGTAAAGTCTGCTTGCATGGAGAGAATCATGGAGAGAAGACGTCGAGGTGTAGGTGTTTGTGAGTGGATCAACGGTATGAGGCTGTGCCCTGTATCCAGCGCCCATCCGCAGCGTCTGCTTGCCGTTACAAACAGCGTTGCACATGGTCAGTGCATTCGCTCCGGCCAGGGTGGCCGGGTTCGTGGTATAAAGCACGCCGTCGCAGGTTCTGCAATGTGTGCTGGATGTACGTTCGCCACCTTGTCGATTGCTGCATCCGGCAATATCACTATGAAGACGAAGGGTCGGGACGGTTGCCGGGCAGCCGCATCCTGACGCACAATGAATCTCGGTTTTTACATCATCATGGCGGCGCAGTTCTTTTCTGCGCTGGCCGATAACGCGCTGCTGATTGCCGCCATCGCTGCGCTGCGCGACATGCAGGCGCCCGAAGGTTATGAGCCTTTGCTGAAAACCTTCTTCACGGCTTCCTATGTGTTGCTGGCAGCCTTTGTCGGCGCCTATGCCGACTCCATGCCCAAGGGTCGGGTGATGTTCATCAGTAACGCCATCAAGATTTTTGGCTGTCTGCTGATGTTTGCCGATGTGCATCCGCTGCTGGCTTATGCCGTGGTCGGCCTGGGGGCGGCGGCTTATTCGCCGGCCAAGTACGGCATCCTCACCGAGTTGCTGCCCCACCGGTTGCTGGTGGTGGCCAATGGCTGGATCGAAGGCTTGACCGTATTGGCCATCATTCTTGGCACGGCGCTGGGCGGGCTGCTGGTGAAACCGGAAATCGCCGAATGGTTGCTGACCATCGATCTGCCTCATGTCGAGACGGCGGCGGAAATGAGTCTGCTGGTGATCGGTGTGCTGTATCTGATTGCGGCAATCTTCAATCTGTATGTGCCCAATACCGGCGTGGCGCATCGTATGTTGAAGCGCAACCCATTGTATTTGCTGCATGATTTCAATCATTGTCTGCGCTTGTTGTGGCGCGACAAACTGGGACAGATTTCGCTGGCCGTCACAACCCTGTTCTGGGGCGTGGGGGCGACGACGCAATTCATCGTCATCGCCTGGGCGGCAGAAGCGCTGGGGTTGGACCTGACGGCGGCGACCCTGCTGCAAGGCGCGGTGGCGCTGGGGGTGGCCGTTGGCGCCGTGCTGGCCGCGCGGATGATTTCCCTGCGTGGCTCGCTGAAAGTGATTCCGCTGGGGGTGGCCATGGGCGTGGTGCTGCTGTCCATGGTGTTTGTGCATCATGTGGCGGTGGCGGTGATCCTGCTGATTCTGCTGGGCGTGATTTCCGGCTTTTTTGTGGTGCCGATGAATGCCCTGTTGCAGCATCGGGGCCATATCCTGATGGGTGCAGGCCACTCGATCGCCGTGCAGAATTTCAACGAGAACCTGTCGATATTGCTGATGACCGGCATCTATGCCCTGCTGATGATGCTGCAGCTACCGATCAATCTGATCATTGTGCTGTTTGCGGTGATGATCATCGTCAGCATGTTCTTCATCTGGCAACATCATTTGTACAACCAGCGACGCTTCAATGTGGCTGCCCAGCTTGAAGATGTTTGACGGCGGCGTGATGGGTGTTTGATGGACGCCGCCGGGTTGTCGTGCCATCAACCCGGCATCGGCGATGCGTCAGCCCCGCGTGTTCGACTGGCTTTCAAACTGCGTCAGATCGACGCGCGGCGCGGGCTGCCAGCCGGGCTGGCGGTGTTCGGCGACGACATTGGTAAAAATGCCGCCACGCACGAAGAATTTGGCTGTCAGGCGCATGTAGCGCGGCTGGGTCGCGTTGACCAGATCATCGAGGATGCGATTGGTGACATCCTCATGAAAATGACCTTCTTCGCGAAAGCTCCAGACGTACAGTTTGAGACTTTTCAGCTCGACGCATCGTTGATCCGGGATGTAATCCAGAATCAACGTGGCAAAGTCCGGCTGGCCGGTTTTTGGGCACAGACAGGTGAACTCGGGGATTTCCATGTGGATGTGGTAATCCCGATGGTGGGCCGGATTGTCGAAGGTTTCCAGGGTTTTGGCAGGTTGGCTGGGCATGGCGATGGAATGAGGTGGCAATGAGGCAGCAATGAGGCTGCAATGGGGGTGAGGGTCAGGAATGCGTGCCGGAATCTGTCGGCAGCAGGGTTTTCATTATAATGTGCGGATTCCATTCGGGCGGACGCTGAGCAGTTGTTGCTTGGCTTGCGCCCGCTGCTCAAGAACGACACCGTGCGTCTTACCAAACTCAAACTCGCGGGTTTCAAATCCTTCGTCGATCCGACCACCGTGCTGGTTCCCGGCCAACTGGTGGGCGTGGTGGGGCCGAACGGCTGTGGCAAGTCGAACATCATCGATGCCGTGCGCTGGGTGCTGGGCGAATCCAAGGCTACGGCGCTGCGCGGCGAATCCATGCAGGACGTGATTTTCAATGGTTCGGTTGCCCGCAAGCCGGTAGGCCGGGCCAGCGTCGAGCTGGTGTTCGACAATTCACTGGGCCGCGCTGCCGGGCAGTGGTCGCAATACGCTGAAATTGCCGTCAAGCGCGTGCTCGATCGCAATGGCACATCCAGCTATTACCTGAACAATCTGCAGGTACGCCGGCGTGATGTCATCGATGTTTTTCTTGGTACTGGCCTGGGACCGCGCGCTTACGCCATCATCGAACAGGGCATGATTTCGCGCATCATCGAAGCCAAGCCGGAAGAGTTGCGCATGTTTCTCGAAGAGGCGGCCGGGGTCACCAAGTACAAGGAGCGCCGCCGCGAAACCGAAAACCGCCTGTCGGATGCGCGTGAAAACCTGCTGCGTGTGGACGACATCCGCAGCGAGCTGGACACCCAGGTGGTCAAGCTGGAAGCGCAGGCCGAAGTGGCCCGCCGCTTTCATGAACTGAAAGTGCGCCATGACCGTCAGCAGCAACTGCTCTGGCTGAAGAAGCGCAATGATGCCCGGGGCGATCATCAACGCCTGCATCGCGAGGCCGACGAGAGCAGTCTGCGTCTGGAGGCGCAGACCAGCCAGCTGCGTGAGCTGGAAGCCCGCGTCGAAGCTGCCCGAGTCGAACATTTTGCGGCCAGCGATGCTCTTCATGCAGCGCAGGGCGAGATGTATACCGCCAATGCCGAAATCAGCCGTCTGGAAACGGAAATCACGCATGGCCGTGATCTGCGCCAGAAACTTGAAAACCGGCTGATCCAGCTGGCAACGGAAGACGCACACTGGAAAACCCAGATCACCGGCCTGGATACCGAAGCCGAGCGTTGGCAGTCCTTGCTGGAAAACGCCCGTTTGCGCGCCGAAACCAGCCAGGCTCGCCACGAGGAAGCCGCCGCCCGTCTGCCGCAGGCCGAAGATGCCGTGCGCCATGCCGGTGATGCGGTGGCTGCGGCCCGCCGCACGGTGCATGAAGCCGAACAGGGTGTGCGCCTGGGCGAGGCCAATCGCAGCCATGCCTTGCGGGCGCTGGAAAATTACGCCCAGCGTCGCGCCCGGCTGGATATCGAACGTATGCAGCTGGTGCAGCCTGACCCAGCCCAACTGGCCGCAACCCAGGCAGTCCAGGCTGAGGCCGAGGACGCTTTGCAGCTTTGTCAGGCCCAGCTGACTGAATTGCAGGCGCGCCTGCCCGAGCTGGAGCAGCAGCAGCGCATCGCGCGCGAACGACTGCAGCAGGCGCATCGCGCCCAGGCAGAAACCCAAGCCCGACACGACGCCTTGCGACAGTTGCAGGAACGTGTGGAGAAAAATGGCGGCGCTGCAAAGCTCACCGAATGGTTGGCGCGTCATGGCTTGGATGAGATTGCGCCACTGTGGCGGCAGATGGACGTGGAAGCCGGCTGGGAAACCGCCGTCGAGGCGGTGCTGCGCGAACGCCTGGCCGCACTGACTGCCACGCCGGAAGTGGCCGCGCAGGTTTTGCTTGATCCGCCGCCGACCCTGTTCGCCCTGGGGTTGCCCGGCGGCAGTGCGGCTCCGCAGGCTGCGGCGGCCAACAGTCTGCGCGCCAAGGTGCGTTGCAGCGATTCGCACTGGAGCACCGTGCTGGACGAATGGCTGGCTGGTGTCAGCGCGGTCGAGCAACTGGATGCGCAGGCCGCCGCTGCGCTGGGCAGCGCTCAATATCAGGTCAATCGCGAGGGCCATCTGCTGTCGCGCCACGGCCTGGTGCTGTATGTGCCGGATGCGCGCACGCATGGCGTCATCGAACGCCAGCGCGAGCTGGAAGAGTTGGTGGTTCTGCTCGAACAGCGCGGCGAGGAGGAGATGCTGGCGCGTGAAGCGCAATCGCTTGCCGAGCAGGTACTGAGTGATGCGCAGGGCCAGCTGGCGGGTTTGCGTCGCGATGTGCAGGATGCGCAGCATCGCGCCCACGCCGCCCAGGTCGATGCGCTCAAGTTGAGTCAGGCACAGGCACGCTTCGAGGAACGCGCCGGGCAGATCGAGCGTGATCTGGCGGAAATCAACAGTGGTGAAGATCACGAGCGCATGGGCATGATGCGCGCCGAGGAGGAGGGCGCAAACAGTCGTGAACAGATGGATCTGGCGCGCGCCCGCCTCGAAGAAAGCATGGCCGAACAGGCCCGGCATGAAGCGGCCTTGCGCGAAGTGCGTGGTCAGGAACAGACGCTGGCACGCGAGGCGCAGGAAGTGGCTTTTACCGAGCGCGAATGCGCCGGCAAACTGGAAGACAACGCGCGTGCTCGGGAAACCGCACAACAGCAGTTGGAACGCATCGCCGAACAGCGTTTGCTGACCGAAGAGGAGCGCAGCAGCATCAACGATGCGGATTTGCAGGAACGCTTGCAGGCTGCTCTGGCAGGGCGTCGAGCATTTGAATCCCGGTTGGCGGAAAAGCGCGACCTGCTGGAGTCTGCCGCTGCGTTCCTGCGCGAACATGACGAGCAGCGCCTGCGCATCGAACAGGGCATGGATCCCTTGCGCAACCGCATCAACGAACTGCGTCTCAAGGCCCAGGCAGCACAGCTCAACGAAGAGCAATACAGCCAGCGCCTGCTCGAAGCCAATGTGCTGGATGAGGCGGCTGAAGCGCCCTTGCTGGCCGAGCTGGCCGCCACGCCGCAGCTGCGCGAAAACCTCATGGTGGCCGAGATCAACCGCCTGCAGCAGGATATCGAGGCGCTGGGGCCGGTCAATCTGGCCGCCCTGGAAGAGCTGGCAACCGCCAGTGAGCGCAAGGGTTTTCTCGATGCCCAGTCGGCTGATCTCAGTCAGGCGATCGACACTCTGGAAAGTGCGATCCGTCGCATCGACGGCGAGACGCGCGAACAGTTGCAACAGACTTACGATACCGTCAATCATTATTTCGGCACGCTCTTCCCGCAGTTGTTTGGCGGTGGCGAAGCGCGCCTGATCATGACGGGTGAGGAAATTCTCGATGCCGGTGTGCAGGTCATGGCGCAGCCGCCCGGCAAGAAGAACAGCAGCATTCATCTGCTGTCCGGTGGTGAAAAGGCATTGACGGCGACGGCGCTGGTGTTTGCCATGTTCCAGCTGAATCCCGCGCCGTTCTGCCTGCTCGATGAGGTCGATGCGCCGCTGGATGACACCAATACCGAGCGTTTCTGCAACATGGTCAAGCGCATGTCGGCGCAGACCCAGTTCCTCTTCATCAGTCACAACAAGATCGCCATGGAAATGGCCGAGCAGCTGGTCGGTGTGACCATGCAGGAACAGGGCGTCTCGCGCGTGGTTGAGGTCGATATGGAAGAGGCGCTGCGCATCACCGATGGTGCTGAAGCCTAGTCTGGGAGTGATTGATGGCGCACGGAATTTCTGAACTGCAGTTGAGCCTGATCGTGATCGGGGTGTTGTCAGTGGCTGCGGTCTGGGGCTACAACCTCTGGCAGGAGCGCAAGCATCGCCAGCTGGCGCAGAAAGTCTTTCGCGGCGAACAGCGCGATGTGTTGATGCAGGCAGCGCCTGCCGAGGAATCGACAGCGGCTGTGCCGGTCTCTCCGTTTGCCGTGCCTGCCGCATCACCGATACTGCATGAACGCATCGAGCCGCGTTTCACGCCGTTGGTTGATGACGCTGTTGTCGATGTGGTTGATGTTGCCGATGTGGCCAGCGTACCCGCCGGCACCGCTGAAGAAACCGCTGCAGCAGCCGCAGCGCCAGACGACAATGAAACAACGGCCAATGCGCCGACGGCCAGTCAGTCTGGATTGATGGATGGCAATATTGACGAAGATTCTGTGGCCGATCAGCCGCCAGAAGAAGTGACTGCCGAAGACAGTGATTTGTCGGAAGAACTGGCAGATCCGCTGATCGATTGTGTTGTGCATCTGGATGCGGCCGAGTTGATTGCTGCGCCGCTGTTCTGGGCTGCCCAGCGGCAGATTCTCAATCGATTGGTCAATCGCGTGGTGTGGAGCGGTTTCGAGGAAAACAGCGGTTGCTGGCAGCGCCTGCATGCCAACGATGCCAGCAGCTATCGTCACCTGGTGGCTGCCTTGCAGCTGGCGGATCGCAACGGGCCTGCGGCGGCGGATGATCTGGCGCTTTATTGTGACGGCGTGCGCCAGTTGGCTGTTCATTACCATGCGCAGGTGCTGGTGCCCGTGGTTGCCGATGTGCTGACGCGGGCGCGGACGCTGGATGATTTCTGCGCCAGTGTGGATTGGCGTCTGTCACTCAATCTGGTTCATGCCGAGGGGCAGGCCTTGGCAGTGGACGAGATCCGTCGGCTGGCCGATATCGCGGGTTTGCGGCCTTGCGACAAGACCCAGAAAATGGATGGTCTGCTGCATGGCCTGAACGCCCAGGGGATGACAGCATTCACGCTGGGGCTGCTCGATGGTCAAGGCTTTGATGCGGCATCGACCATGGCCTCGTCTTCAACTGCCGGCGCAGTGCTGACCATCGATGTGCCGCGCGTCAGTGATGGCCCGGCCGCCTTTGACCGCATGACCCAGGTGGCCGAACTCATCAATCATCGCCTGGGAACCGTGCTGGTGGATGATCAGCGTCGTGCGCTGTCTGTCGAGACATTGGCCATGATCCGCGCCAAGATTGCCGAGTTCCAGCAAAAAATGATCGCCCAGCAGATTCCCCCCGGCAGTCGCCGCGCCCTGCGCCTGTATGCTTGAGCGATGGCCGGTCAGGGCGTCCTCGGGCGGCGTGCGCGGTATTTCGACTTGGTGGCGTGTGCGTGTGCAGTGCAGCGCTGCCTGACGACCGCCTGAACCTGGCCTGATCGACATGACTGTTCCAGCAAATTCCGCTACTGCTGCCACACCTGCGACGGATGCCATTGCCGGGCAGCTGGCTGCCTTGCGCAGCGAAATTGCGCGCCACGATCATGCCTATTACGTGCTGGATCAGCCGCGCATTCCGGATGCCGAGTACGATCGTTTGTTCCGCGAACTGCAGGCGCTGGAAGCTGCGCATCCCGAGCACATCACGCCAGATTCACCGACACGGCGTGTCGGCGGACAGCCGTTGCCGCAATTCGAGCCGGTGCGCCATGTCGTACCGATGCTCTCGATCCGTACCGAAACGGATACCGAGGCCAGCGGGGCGCGCAGTTTTGATGCGCGGCTGCGCAAGGAACTGGGGCTGGCGGAAAGTGATCCTGCCATTGAATACGTCGCCGAGCTGAAATTCGACGGCCTGGCCATCAACCTGCGCTATGAGCAGGGTGTGCTGGTGCAGGCCGCCACCCGGGGCGATGGCAGCACGGGCGAGGATGTGACGCAGAATATACGCACCATACGTGGCATTCCCTTGCGCTTGCAGGGCAATGCGCCAGCGCTGCTGGAAGTGCGTGGCGAAGTCTATATGAGCCGGCCAGATTTCGAGCGTTACAACAACCGCCAGCGCGCACTGGGGCGAGTAACGCTGGTCAATCCTCGCAATGGGGCGGCCGGCAGCGTGCGCCAGCTGGATCCGAAGATTGCGGCGCAGCGGCCATTGTCATTCTTTGTCTACGGTCTGGGGCAGACAGCGGGCTGGCCGTTGCCGGCAACCCATGCCGCCGTTCTCGATGCGCTGGCGGACTTCGGTCTGCCGGTGTGTGGTCATCGTGTCGTGACGCACGGGGCCGAAGGTCTGCTCAATTTTCATGAGCATATCCGCGCGCTGCGCAACAGCCTGCCATTCGACATCGATGGCGTGGTCTACAAGGTCAATTCGCTGGCCCTGCAGCAGCAGCTGGGTTTCATCACCCGCGAGCCGCGCTGGGCAGTGGCCCACAAATATCCGGCGGAAGAAGCGCTGACCACGGTGGAAGCGATAGACATCCAGGTCGGCCGCACCGGCGCGCTGACGCCGGTGGCGCGGTTGCAGCCGGTTTTCGTTGGCGGCGTGACGGTGACCAATGCCACGTTGCACAACGAAGATGAAATCCGCCGCAAGGACGTGCGCGTGGGCGATACCGTCATCGTGCGGCGGGCGGGCGATGTGATTCCGGAAATCGTCGCCAGCCTGCCCGAGCGTCGGCCCTTGCTGACGCCGGAATTCATCATGCCGACGCATTGTCCGGTCTGTGGTTCGGCGATCGAGAAACCGGCAGATGAAGCGGTGGCACGCTGCAGCGGCGGGCTGTATTGCCCGGCGCAACGCAAGCGGGCTCTGCTGCATTTCGCCTCGCGTCTGGCGTTGGATATCGAAGGGCTGGGTGACAAGCTGGTCGAGCAGTTGGTCGACCAGAACCTGGTGCGCACGCCGGCGGATATCTACCGGCTGACATCGGCGCAACTGGCCGGGCTGGAGCGCATGGCGGAAAAATCCGCCGGCAATCTGCTGGCCGCCATCGCACAGAGCAGGCAGACCACGCTGGCGCGTTTCGTTTATGCCTTGGGAATCCGCAATGTCGGTGAAACGACTGCCAAGGCCCTGGCCCGCTATTTCGGCACGTTTGAAGCGTTGCTCGCCGCTGATGAGGAAACATTGTTCAAGGTGCCGGATGTGGGGCCAATCGTGGCCGCTTCGCTTGTTCATTTCTTCAGTGAACCACATAATCTTGAAGTCATTGCCCAGTTGCAGGCCGCCGGTGTGCATTGGTCGCAGGAGCCAGCGGCGGCGCAAGTGGAATCGGCCATTGCCGGCAAGACCTTTGTTTTGACCGGCACCTTGCCGAACATGACGCGCGAGCAGGCCCGTGCACTGATCGAAGCGCATGGTGGCAAGGTCAGTGGTTCGATATCAAGGAAAACCGATTTTCTCGTGGCCGGTGATGAAGCCGGCAGCAAGCTCGACAAGGCGCAGGCGCTGGGTGTTGCCGTGCTCGATGAATCACAGTTGATGGAGTTGTTGCAATCATGAAAAAAATCACCAAGGCGGTTTTCCCCGTGGCTGGTCTGGGCACGCGCTTTCTGCCGGCGACCAAGGCCAATCCCAAGGAAATGATGCCTATCGTGGACAAGCCGCTGATCCAGTTTGCCGTGGAGGAGGCCGCTGCCGCAGGCATTACCGACATGATCTTCGTCACCGGACGTTCCAAGCGTTCCATCGAGGATCATTTCGACAAGGCCTATGAGCTGGAGAACGAACTGGAGCAGCGCGGCAAGCACGAGATACTTGAATTTGTCCGCGATCTGCTGCCCAAGAGCATCAACTGCATCTACATCCGCCAGCCCGAGGCGCTGGGGCTGGGACATGCCGTGCTCTGCGCCAAACCGGTGGTCGGCGATGAGCCCTTCGCGGTGTTGCTGGCCGACGATCTGCTTGATGGCCAGCCGGCCGTCATCCGGCAGATGGTGGATGTCTATGATTACTATCAGTGCTCGGTGCTGGGCGTGCAGGACGTGCCGCGCAGCGAGACCGCCAGCTATGGCATCGTCGCCACCAACTCGCTGGCCGAGCGCATCGAGCAGGTTCATGGCATCGTCGAAAAACCCGCACCGGAGCACGCGCCATCGACGCTGGCGGTGGTTGGTCGCTATATCCTGACGCCGCGCATCTTTCATTATCTGGAACATGTCGTGCAACCCGGGGCGGGGGGCGAGATCCAGCTGACCGATGGCATCGCCGCCTTGCTCAATGAGCAGCAGGTGCTGGCCTATCGTTATGATGGCGTGCGCTATGACTGCGGTTCCAAGCTGGGCTATCTGCAGGCCATGGTCGAATTCGGTTTGCGCCATCCCGATGTGGGCAGCGAATTTGCCGATTATCTTGCCAAGCGCAATGCCTGATTTCCCGATGCAGATCACCGAAGCTCAGCGCATTCTCAACGAGGCCGAGCTGATCTGTGCGGCGGATGAAGTGGCTGCCGCAATGGACCGGCTCGGTGCGGCGATCACCACGCAGCTGGCCGAGGCTTTTCCACTGGTGCTGACCGTCATGGGCGGGGCCGTGGTTTTCGCCGGGCAACTGTTGACGCGTCTGACTTTTCCGTTGCAATGCGATTATGTGCATGTTTCGCGCTACAACAACGCCACGCGCGGCAGCGAGTTGCAATGGGTGCGCGAGACGCACCAGCCGGTCAGTGGCCGCAGCGTGCTGGTGCTCGATGACATTCTCGATGAAGGCATCACCCTGGCGGCCATCAAGGCCCGCTTGTTGGCACAGGGTGCCGCAGCGGTCTATACCGCCGTGCTGGCCGACAAGCAGATCGGCTGTGACAAGCCGCTGGTGGCCGATTTCATTGGCCTGACGCTGCCCGATCGCTATGTCTTCGGCTGCGGCATGGATGTGGCGGGGCTGTGGCGCAACCTGCCGGCGATTTATGCCCTGAAGCCTTGACATTGGCCGCCGCATGAGCCATCGCACACCTATTTGCCTTGCCCGCCACGGTCAGACGGACTGGAATGCGACGGGCAGATTGCAGGGCTGGTGTGATGTGTCCCTGAACCACACCGGGCGGGAGCAGGCAGCACAGCTGGCGCGGCAATTGGCCGACACGGGCTTTCTGGCCGTCTGGAGCAGTCCCCTGCAACGCGCCCGGCAGACGGCCGAGATCATCGTCGAGCAACTGGGCTTGCCCGCACCACGTCTGCATGAGGGCCTCAAGGAGCGCCATTTCGGCATCTTTCAGGGCATGACCAAGGACGCCCTGGCCCAGTCGCATCCGGCCTTGCTGGCGCACATCAGCCAGCGCAATCCGGCAGCGGAATTCACCGGCGGTGAAAACATGCACATGTTCGCTGGGCGCGTGCTGGCCACGCTGGCCGAAATCGCCGCGCAGCCCGGGCCGTTACTGGTCGTCAGTCATGGTTGGGTGCTGGATGTCGCGGCACGCCAGCAACGTGGTCTGTCGACCGAAGCCTTGCTTGGCACAAAGCCTGGAAATGGGGAATGTCTGTGGCTGGAAAGGCCGGTCTGGGCAGAAGCGGAAGCAGTATAATGAATAATTCCCGAACGATTTGCTCAGGCATTATGCCGGGCGCTGACTGGTTGCAATCGAGACAGACATGACTTACCGGGTCATTCCATTGGTACAGGCGGGTGTGGGTACGGTCGATACCGGCGGCACGGGGACGAGTGTGCAGTCCTTGCCTGCGGGCGCCGTCAGGGCCCCGGACATGGCAGAGGCGAGTGCAGCGAACATGACGCATGTCGCCAACATGGCGCCGCGCGATGTGCGTGGGCGCATGCTGCATGATTTGCGTATTTCGGTGACGGATCGCTGCAATTTCCGTTGCACCTACTGTATGCCGAAAACGGTGTTCGGGCGCGATTATCCGTTTCTGCCCAGGGCGGAAATCCTGGCGTTCGATGAAATCGTGCGGGTGGCGAAAATTTTCAGCCAGCTGGGTGTGCGCAAGATCCGGCTGACCGGCGGCGAGCCCTTGTTGCGGCGCAATATCGAGCATCTGATCGAGATGCTGGCGGCCATTCCCGGGCTGGAACTGACGCTGACCACCAATGGTTCGTTGCTGGCCAAGAAAGCGCAGAGTCTGCGCGATGCCGGTCTGCAACGGGTGACGGTGAGTCTCGATGCGCTCGACGACAGCACTTTCCGCAAGATGAATGATGTCGATTTTCCCGTGGCAGAAGTGCTGCGCGGCATCGACGTGGCGGCTACGGTCGGTTTGCCGGTCAAGGTGAACATGGTGGTCAAGGGCGGCACCAATGACCATGCCATCGTGCCCATGGCCCGGTATTTTCACGGCAGTGGCCATATCCTGCGCTTCATCGAATACATGGATGTGGGCTCCAGCAATGGCTGGAAGCTGGATGAAGTCGTGCCTTCGGCAGAAGTGGTGCGGCGCATAGCCAGCGAATTGCCATTGCAGGCGATTGATCCGAACTATGTGGGCGAAGTGGCCGAACGCTGGCGCTATCGCGATGGCGGAGGCGAGATCGGCGTGATTTCCTCGGTGACCCAGGCATTCTGTTCGACCTGCACGCGGGTGCGCCTGTCTACCGATGGTTCGCTGTATACCTGCCTGTTTGCCCAGCAGGGTCATGACCTGCGCGCCATGCTGCGCAGCGACTGCAGCGATGAGGCGATCATCGCTTCGCTGCAGGCCATGTGGCGTGTGCGCAGCGACAATTATTCCGAACGCCGCAATGCCAATACGCCCGGACTGCAGAAAATCGAAATGTCCTATATCGGCGGTTGAGCGGGCTCTGTTCGATGACCCCGACAACGCCTGCGATTACCGGTCTGATCATTGCCGGCGGGCTGGCCCGGCGCATGGGGGGCGCGGATAAGGGCTTGCAGTTGCTGGCTGGCCGGCCGCTGCTGGCGCACGTCATCGAGCGCTTCGCGCCCCAGGTCGATGCCTTGCTGCTGAATGTCAATCACCACACTGCGGCCTATGCGGCATTCGGCTTGCCCGTGGTCGGCGATGCCACACCCGGCTATGCCGGGCCGCTGGCCGGTGTGCAGGCGGGCTTGCAGGCCTGCACGACACCCTTGCTGGCCTGCGTGCCCTGCGATGTGCCGCTGCTGCCGACGGATCTGGTCAGCCGCTTGTGGGCGGGCCTGGTCGCAGCCCGTGCCGATGTGGCTGTCGCGCTGGCCGGTGGGCGGCAGCAGGCGGCTTGCATGTTGTGTCGGCGCGAGGTGTTGAGTGGTCTGACCGATTTTCTGAATACCGGCGAACGCAAGGTGGGTGCCTGGCTGGCCAGCTTGAATGTGGCCGAGGTGGACTTTGCGGATGCGGCGGCTTTTGCCAATATCAACACCTTCGATGAATTGCAGATTCTGGAGAAACCATGAGTTCTTTGCTGGATGCGCTGTCCTGTGCGGATGATTACGATCCCGATTCCCTGCCGGTTGAACGCGCGCGGCAGTTGATTCTTTCGCTGCTAGCACCAGTGCCCGGCGAGGAGCGCCTGTTCGTACGTCAGGCGCTGGATCGCATTCTGGCGCAGGATGTGATTGCACCACTGTCGGTGCCGGCGCACGACAACTCGGCCATGGATGGCTATGCCGTGCGTGCCGCCGATTTGAATCCGGCGGGTGAGACGACGCTGAAACAGGTGGGCACAGCCTTTGCCGGCCATCCTTTCGCGGCGACGCTGGGGCCGGGCGAGGCCGTGCGCATCATGACCGGCGCGGTCGTGCCGGCCGGTGCGGATACCATCGTCATCCAGGAAGTGGTGCGTCTGGCAGATGGGCAGGTCATCGTTCCCGCTGGCCAGCGCCAGGGGCAGAACGTGCGCCACGCGGGCGAGGATCTGCGCGCCGGCGAAGTGGCCCTGCCTGCCGGCAAGCTGTTGCGCCCGGCGGAAATCGGTCTGCTGGCCTCACTCGGGCAGGCGGAAGTCAGTGTGCATCGACGGCTGCGGGTGGCGATGTTTTCCACCGGCGATGAGCTGGCTTCACTGGGTGAAGTGCTGCAGACGGGCGAGATCTATGACAGCAATCGCTACTCGATGTGGGGCATGTTGACCCGGCTGGGCTGTGAAGTCATTGACATGGGCGTGGTGCGCGATGATCCGGCTGCGCTGGAAGCCGCCCTGGTCGAGGCGGCGCAGCACGCGGATGCCATCGTCACCAGCGGTGGCGTGTCGGTGGGTGATGCCGATTTCATCCGCGAACTGATGGCGCGTCTGGGCGAAGTGGCTTTCTGGAAAATCGCCATGAAGCCGGGGCGGCCCATGGCCTTTGGCAAGATCCGCCGGCCGGGGCATGGTGGCGCAGGGGCGGGCAAGCCGACCACAGAGAGCGCCTGGCTGTTCGGCCTGCCGGGCAATCCGGTGGCGGTGATGGCGTCTTTCTATCAATTCGTGCGGCCGGCCCTGCTCAAGATGATGGGCGTGCCCGATGCGCAGACGATGTTGCCGACCATGCGTGTGCCTTGTGCCATGCCCATTCGGAAAGGTCGTGGGCGCACTGAATTCCAGCGCGGCACCCTGTATCAGGAAAATGGCGAATGGCGCGTCAAGGCGACAGGCGCCCAGGGTTCAGGCATCCTGCGCTCGATGAGTCAGGCCAATTGTTTCATCGTGCTGGATACGGAGAGCACCGGCGCGGCGGCCGGCGAACTGGTCAACGTGCAGCTGATGGATGGGCTGGTGTGAGCTTTCTCATTGCGCAGCGTTCTGTGTTTCCGCTGCCACTTCCGCTGCCGCTTCCGCTTCCGGATGATAGATCAGATAGGCGTTGCGCGACGCTTTTTTGACGGCATACAGGGCGTGGTCGGCATTTTTCTTCAGCTCATCGGCGTTGTTGCCATGTTGCGGATAGATGGCAATGCCGACACTGCCGGAAATCTTGGCGCGGCCCTGTTCCAGCTGGAAAGGCTGGTCGAGGGTGTTGACGATCCGCAGGGCAATTTCTTCGG
>JAHRWT010000120.1 GCA_019105045.1 Sterolibacterium sp. | reverse complement strand
GACAATGACCGCGGCAATGATTGCCAGCGCGGCGATGATTTCCATCAGGGTCATGCCGAGTTGTTTGCGTATTCCAGTCATGCCTGCGTGCAGTTGTTTGCTCATGAAGATGCTCCTGTTGTGTGTTGGGTGAAACAAGGTTAAATCAATCCAGATGAAAAAACTATTGTGACATTTATTGTGTCGTCTATTGCGTCGTCTATTGTGCTGTCATTTGTTGCATTACTTCGGACATCTGTAACTCCATGGCGATCATGCCGCTGACCAGAAAGGCAATCAGCAAGCCGACCGAGAGCAGGGCGACACCGAAGATTATTTTCATTCTCGATTCGATCTGCGTGATCGACTCATCCAGCCATTCCCGTCCGAGCATGGAGAGTGCTTCTTCAAATCCCGAGAGTGAAGAATACACGCCAAGATCCTCGATGATTTCTCTGTCTGGAAATTCATGGCCGGCACGCACCAGCGCATCGCCCATGTTGTGTCCGGAGCGCATACCGGCCAGACAGGTCGTGATGCGTCGTTGCAGCCATGGCCCGGCGTTCTGGGCGAGCTGTTCGAGGGCGACTTCGATGCGCAGTCCGGCTTCAACCATGGCCGACAGGGCGATCAGCCAGGTGCTGCCCTGCATGACACGATAGATGCTGTAGGGTGGGTAACGGTCGAGCTTGATGCGCAAAGGGCCGTCGAAGCGCGGCAGTGTCATGAAAAACACGACGACCAGTGCCGCAATGAGCGGCAGGATGAGCCATAGCCAGTCATGGGCCAGATTGCTGATGATGATCATCAGTTTTGCCAGACCATGCCATTCGGCACCTTGCAGCACGCTGGTGAAGGCCGGAACGATCTTGAAACCAAACAGAAAGAGGACGCCAATTGCCATCAGAACCAGGAAAAAAGGGTAGGCAAGACCTGCATAGACTGCGCTCGTAATCCGCCGCCGCGCTTCCATGACGCGCGCGGAGGAGAGCAGTGCGGTTTCCAGGGTGCCCGATTGTTCTCCTGCCGAGATCAGCATCATTTCTTCGGTGGTGACCCAGGGTTCCAGCGCTTTGGAAAGCCGCTCACCGTTGCGCATGGCGGTTGACCAGGCTTCCAGTGCGATTGTTTCAGGTTCTCCCTTGCCGCCTGCGGCGATACGCCGGTCCTTGATCGAATCAATGGCCTGGAGGATTTGCACACCATTGCCAATCAGTTTGGCGAGTTTGAGCCACAAGCGGCGCCGGGTCGCATGGTCGACATGCTTGAACCAGAATTTGCCAAAGCTGGCTTCAAGGTTCTGGAAAGTGGAGCCGTTCATCTAGGTACTTTCATCCTCTATCCAGTGCGTCGGCATCAGGCGAAATGATGCAGGGAGTCGTCAGTCTTGGTCAGGCGACCAACAACCATTTCTACCTGGAAAGGGTCTACCGAGCCCTGGATGATCTTGACCAGGGCATGGTCTTTCATGGTCAGGCCGCGCAGCTCATTTCGCCAGTAGTTGAGAGCGGCTGGCTTGTCGCGCTGGCGGATGAGAAAGAGCAGTTTGTCGTCGGGAACCACGGTTTCGGCGACGACCGTGCGGCCGATGATGCCGGTATGGCGGCAGTTTTCGCAGCCGTTGCCGATGACGTGGACTTTTTCCAGTTCGGCCACGCTCATGATGCGTTGCAGGTCGGCTTGGGAGTAACGGTCAAGCACGGTGTTGATGTGTACTTTGCAGTCCGGGCAGAGCACTTTGAGCAGGCGCTGGCAGATCAGGCCGGTGATGATGGATGAGTCGGCCAGCAGTTCAACAGCCACGCCCAGGTCGATCAGGCGATCAAGAATCGCCAGGGCATTGTTTGCATGCACGGTGGTCCATACCTGGTGGCCGGTCATGGCGGCCTGCACGGCCAGTCGCGCAGAAGGCGTATCGCGGATTTCGCCAATCATGATGACATCCGGGTCCAGGCGCATCGCCGATTTGATGGCTGCCTGGAAAGCGCGGGAGCGCTCCTCTTCGGTCTGCGCATTGGTGACCGGCGTCTGGATGGCGCCAAGAATCGGGTATTCCGGAGGGTCTTCGACGGTGATGACGTGTTTTTTGCCGGCTTCTTCGCGGATGATGGTCGACAGTACCCGCTGCAAGGTGGTTGATTTGCCGCTGCCGGTCGGGCCGCCAATGACGATGATGCCGGTCGGGCATTGTTTCATCAGCTCGATGTTGTCCGACTGTTCACCGCTGAAACCCAGCGAACGCAGATCCTGGGCTTCTGTTGTGTCGTTGTAGAGCAGGCGCATGACGAAGATGAAGCCACCGGTCTTCGGGCTGGTGGCAATTCGGATGCCGTCAATGCCTTCGGGCAATTTGGTGCGGTCGGAAATCCGCGCATCCTGGCGGGACAGTGGCTCGAAAGTGGAATCACCGATGTCGGCCATGGATTGGTAGATGGCCGTACAGAGCTTGTCGCCGGTTTCAAAGGGGTGTTCTTCGATGAACTCCAGGTCGTTCTGGATGCGGAAATAAATTTGTGTCTTGTGCCAGCTGTCAACCCGGATGTGGATATCTGAAGCCCGCAGGCGGGTGGCTTTGCGGAACAGCCCCTTGGCCATGTCCTGCATTTCAGAGAATGAGGTGGTGAGCCGTACCGGCTGGGCTTCTTCATACATGTCCGCGATGACACGCATGTCGACCTGCAGGATGTGATGCGGGACCTTGAGGCGCTTGAGGCGACCGATGAAAGCATTGACGGTCGGATCGAAGATGTGTGATTTGGAAATCAGCAGCCGGCCGTCATCAAGCAAGCAGAGTTTTTCTCGCAACGAAGTGTCAACGGCAAATTTTCCGTTTGTCGCCGTGAGCGGAACACCCCGCTTGGTTTGCTCAGTGCTTGTATCTTCCATGGAGTTACTGGCCTCTGGAGGTGAGCGGGGGAACAGGAATGATCTGTGCAGGGGCGGCAGGCGGCTCGTAGCCGTAGTTGAGTCTGGCTTTTTCCTTGCCGCGAGAGATATGTACGCTATCGACACCGATTTTGGTGACGGTCCAGCCGCCTGGAATGCGATCACCCTGTTTGACGGTCTGCTGTTGCCCACTGCCAAACATCAGGCTGGCGACCATTTTTCCGTCGGCGCCTTCTATGGACTGGACGACAGGTTGACGCAGTCGATCCATGTTGCTCATGCCGCTGTTGGTGAGCTGGTCGATTTCACCTTGCTTGGCAACAATCTGGGCACGCAGCTCGAGCTCCTGCCGTTTGGCATTGAGCAGGGCAATCGATTCATTGATCTGTTGCAACTGTTCGGGAATGCTTTGCTGGGCAAAAGCCGGCGCTGCCGCCGCCAGCGTCAAGCAGGCGGTGGCGAGCGCAATCAGGGCCGGTTGGCGCCTATTTTTCTGTTTGTACAGTTTGTACATATTGCATTCCCTCCATGGTCCATTTCATCGTGCCCTCGCCGAACGACAAGGCAATCTTGTTGATCCTCAGGCCGGGGGCATCCAGTACCGGCAGTATCGTCGCAGGTGAGAGCAGGGTGTCTGCTATTTTCCATTCCAGTGTGCTCCAGCTGCCGTCATTCAGGCTTGGCTGGCCGAGTATGGCAGAGCTTGCCGCATCCTTGACCGTGAGTCCGATGCCGTAGCGCTGCGAGAAATCGAGCATGGTCAATAGCCGCTCACGTTCTTTGGGCAAGGTTTCGTTGGTTCCCGCAGGCAGTTCCAGCGGAATCGTCAGCTTTGCCTGGGTGCCGTCTGACGATACTTCCGCGTTGGGCTGCAAGGCAAGCAGATGTTCGATTTGTCCGGTTTCCCGACGGCTCCAGGAGAGTACGAAGTTGCCTTCCGCACAGCTTGCCGTGGTGGGCGTCCAGTTTCCGGGCCACAAGGTATTGACCTGGTTGAGGGCTGTTGCGCAGGCGGCGACAAATTGTGCAGCCGGGGCCTGTTTTTTCCAGGGTTGCTCGGCAGCGGCAAGTTCGCGTGCAGCCTGTTCGGCGGCTTCTTTTTGCTCAAGTGCTTCAAGCTCATTCTTGAGGCGGTAGTGCTCCCATAGCTGATAGCCACCAAAGAAGAGAACCAGGGCAATCAGCAAGATATGCAGCTTGGGGTTGTTCTTGATGAGATCCAGCCAGATGTTGCGAATCAGGCGAATTTCCCACCATTTCTTGAAGCTGTATTTGTCGCCTTTCTTGGGCAGCAGTTCCTCGAATTGACGCTCGACGCTGTGCGAGATTCCCCAATGCGCGGGTGCAAAAACGGTTTGCCAGTCGGCCAGCGACAGGTCTGTCCTCATCCGGCCACGGATGTCCTCTTCCGTGCCGAGCAGGTCACCGTCGTGCAGCAGCACGCCTTCACGCTGGGCAACGTACAGCCACTTCTTGCCGGGTACTTCCATGGCGCAGAGGAAGCTGCGATCCCGATTGGCCACTTCCAGCGATTTGGAAATCATGGCGGCCGCCGACAGCATCCCCGGCTTGATGCCGTCCAGTTGCGAACCAAAACCGGCCTGTGGAATTCCTGATGTACGCAGCACAGCAAGGTCAAACCCTTGCTCTTCGGCCATTTTCTGCAGTTCGACCATGCGCAACCGTGCCGTTGCGCCAGGTAGCGGCTGCCAGAACAGGCCGCAAACAAAGGTGCGCCTGCCAAACTCGAAAGTCTGGAAGCCGCTTCCTGACAGACCGGATGTTGCCAGTTCTTTGGCCATCAATCAGTCCACCACGATGGGTTGAATCAGGATGACCAGTACGCTGCGGTTGCGCTTGCCATTGACGCCGCCACCCAGCATGGGGTTGCTGGCTTTGCCCATGCCTTCGGTTGTGGCATTGGCGGTATTCTGTTCAAAGCCGGTCATGACCAGCGTATCGCCGCTGTTCAGCATCACGCGCTGGAGGAAGTTGCGCGTATCCACATCCGGTGCCTGGATGCTGGAGTTGTTTGAATTGACCGTATACATGCGCAGCAGTGAGGAAATGTCGACCGCATATTGCAGCATCAGACGACCACGATCGAGAATGTGCGGCACGATGGTCATCGAAAAGCCGGTGGTCAGCATGCCTGGTTGCAAGGTTGTCGTTGAGCCAGCACCTTGCGTGACGGTGGTGGTTGATGAGGCCAGGTAGGTGGTCTGCCGCCCCACCTGCAAAGGCGCTGACTGGTTGTTGAGAGTGGTCAGTGAGGCCGAGGTGATCTGGGAGACATGGCCCTGGTTGGACAGGGCATTGATCAGCGCCTGTGAGCCAGCCCAGGAGCGGATGTCGGAATTGGTTGACTGGCCCGCCGTGGTCAGTACATTCAGTGCCAGATTGGAGCCACCGGCACTGGCGGGGTCGACAAAGTTGTTGGAGAACTTGAAGCCCAGATTGCCTGACATCGATTGGTAGGCCAGCCCCCAGTTGATACCGTATTGCTCGCCATTGCTCAGTTCCACGGAGAGCACCCGGACATTGACCACAACCTGCTTGCTCAGGGAGGCATTCTGGGCGTCGATGTACTTGCCAACCTGGGAAACGATTTCCGGCCGGTCGGTGACGGTCACCGTACCCGTGGCAGCGGTCACCGCGACGGTGCCCTTGTCAGACAGCATGCCCTTGATCGAGTCTTCAACGGCAGACCAGACGGAAAGTTTGGAATCAACCTGGGTTTTTTGCTTGGTTTCGGAGGATGCGCTGTCGCCGGCGCCACCGCTGCCGCCACTGGAAGAGCCGCCTGTCGAATTGGAAACCATGTTCTGCAGTATGGTTTCACCCGGCAGGGCGGCCAGACGGAAGGTGCGAGTGGTGTAGCGATAGAAACGGATGCCGTCTCCCTGCCATTCCCAGCTCAGTCCAAAGCGGGCGGCAGCGACATCAAGAAAACCGGAAAGAGGGCCATCGTAGCTGATGGGTACGCCACCTTGGCCGCTGGCCATGACATAACCCAGAGCCGGAGACATGCCGGGCAAGGCGGGTTGAGCAGAAGACGCGCCAGCGGTCGTGTTGCCCTGTGTGGAGGAGAGCGCTTCGGGGGCAACGCTGACCGGGATGCCCATGAGCAGGGTGACCCGTTCAGCCACGTCCTGGATGGTACGAAACTCGCGGTTGATGGAGAATCGCCGGTTGGTCGCGCGGTGTCCGGCAACCTGGAGCTCGTTGTCCCGCAGTTTGCGTACGGGCAGCCAGATGCCTTCTGCATTGTCAACCGATGCCGCCGACCTGGCATTGCTGCGGTTGATTTCCTGGAGGTATTTGTTGATTTCCTCATTCGTGGCATTGACGGTTTTTTGCATTGGCGCCACGCGCTTGTTGGCACAACCGGAGGTAATCAGCAACGAAGCCAGCAACAAGGGAATCAGGGTGAGTTTCACAGAGGTTCGCATCGTTTTACTTCCTTGCCATGATTCGCAACATGCGGTTGGCGGCATAGAACTGTGCCTGTACGTTGGCACCGCTCCGGTTGAGGGCATCGACTACTTTGGTGATGGCGCCAGTAAAGTTGTCATCGAGTTCGAGGTCGGCCAGGGCAACCAGATCTTCGGGTTCCCATGAAGTCTGCCAGCCGATGCTGGCGGCCCAGCGGGCGACAACATCGGAAAGCCGTTCGCCATTGCGGATCTGCCAGTGTGACTGGCTGTCCAGACCAGGGCGCATATTTGAGGGGGCTACCGGAGCGCTGCTGTAGCTGTCATAGCTGCTGGTTTGCGGCGCTTCGTGGCTGACGGGCGCGGGTGCCGGGGCGGGCATGGCAATCGGTGCCGGTTCCGGCATCGGTGCAGCGGCCGGTTCGGCAATGGGTTCGGCAACGGGTTCTGGTGTGTGGTTAGAGTAAGAGTAAGCGGGCTCAGGTTCAGATGTTGAGCCGTATGAATCGTATGTCGTTTCCTGGGCGGGTTCCGGATCGGCCATTTCAGGTGATGCGGTCATTTCGTTCTCGTCGATCGAGGTATCTGCAACCGTGCGCGGCCCAGAATAAGGGGTGTAGGCCGCATTTGGCGCGGTCAGGTCGCCTTTGAGAAATTGTGAGGAGCGTAGTGTGGTGGCTGGGCTGCCCTGGTCAGAAACCGATTCATCTGTTTTGAAAGTGGCGACGTCGTAAGCCATTTGGGCACTGGCCAGCATAGGTGATAGCGACACGGCGATGACTGGCAATAGCTTGATGAATCCAGTTTTCAATTTGCTTCTCCTAAGTTTTGCATCGGCGGTTGCCACTGGGTTACCCAATTATCCCACCATCAAGTCATGCAGGGTGGAGGCGAGAGGTAACGGTGCTGCGCATTGTGGACAGCGGGCGTTCTTTCATGGGATATCGGGAGAGGGGGATTGTGAGACATGCGGATGGTGGTCAATTCTGACAACTCTGACAACCTTGGCAATCCGGGTGATTGCCGGGCGATGGTACAGATGCAGTCCGGCAGCTCAGCCATGGCCTGGTTGATTGTCCAGTCAATTGAACTCTCCTCCTGCGCGCTCGTTTGGGGTCGGCCTGGTCCGGATGATTCAGATTATCCGGCCGGTGCCCCTGATTCTTTTAGGTAGTTGCAGTATATCCCGCGAATCATGCGCGGGAAGCGTGTCAAGCGACAATTTTTGCCCAGTATAAATAAAAAAATCTGAAAGAACAGAAGAAATAAGGCTGGAGTCGCCGCTATTTGATGAATTGCGGCGACTTGCGAAGGCCGTGATGGCTCGCTGGCTACAACAAAACAGCAACGTGGCAAGGCGGTCTTTGTGCCAAGTGGCAAGCGTTTCAACGCCAGACCAGAACCGGGATTTTTGAGTGAGTCAGGACTTTCTGGGTTTCACTGCCCAGTAGCAGGCTGCTGATGCCGCGACGGCCATGTGAAGCCATGAAGACCAGGTCGCAGCCGGCGTGAGTCGCTGCTTCGATGATGGCCATGTAGGCAATGTCATTGATCAGGCTGGTGCTGCTGCAGACAACGCCGGCTTGCCGGGCAACTTCTTCTGCGGCGGAAAGTATCTTCTGCGCTTGCGTCTGGGCCATTTCAGCGAATTTTTCCGGAGTTGTTGGGTCGATCAGCGCGCCTTCGCCGTAGAAAGCGATGGGGTAGTCCGGTCGGGCATAGAAGAAAGTGATTCTGGCACCGATTTCCCTGGCGAAGTTGACTGCCTGGTGCACGGCATTGCTGGAGAGTTCAGAGCCATCGGTTGGTACCAGAATATGTTTGAACATGAAGTTTCTCCCTTGTACGTAATACATTAGGAAACGATTATAATCATCCGGTTATGCCTTGCAGGCGGGTACGTTTCGGTTCGATTATGAAACGCTGGTTGCTTGCCAAGCAAGAGCGTCTGTTTGATACCTGATACCTGTTCAATCTGCGGGGCCATTTTTTTGATTTTCCGGAGCGATTCCCATCATGAGCGATCACAACAATCCGCAGCAAAAAGCAGTCACCATGACAGCAAAAGATGCTTGGCAAGTGGTGCATGACGCGGTTGAGAGCAGGATTGATCCGGTGGGCATGGTCGCCCCTCTGATCCATGCACAGATGGCCTGGTGGTTGCATCCGCAAGAATTGATTGAATCACTGAATCATTTTTCGACGGATGTGCTGGCGTTGCAGTGGCATAGCTGGCAACGCGCGCTGGGTATGCCGACAGCCGATGTCGTCCGGCCACATACCGACGATGCGCGTTTCAGTGAGTCAGAGTGGAAGGACATCGCAACCTGGAGTCTGGCCAAGCAGTGGTATCTGCTTTTCACGCGGCAGACGCTCGACATGTTGCATGAAACCCCGGGGCTGTCGAGCCGGGAGCGGCGCAAGGCCGTATTCTGGTGGCGTGAATGGCTGAACGCCATGGCGCCGACCAATTTCTTCTGGTCCAATCCGGTGGCGCAGCGCAAGGCCATTGAAAGCAATGGTCAATCGCTGGCACGCGGCCTGGATATCATGATCGATGATTTCAAGGCCGGTACGGTACGCATGACCGATCCGGATCATTTCACCGTGGGCAAGAATCTGGCGACAACACCTGGCAAAGTGGTGTTTCGCAATCGCCTGCTGGAAGTGATTCACTATACGCCGACGGTCGAGAAGAATTACGAAAAACCGGTGGTCATCGTCACCGCCTGGATCAACAAGCATTACATTCTCGACATGACGCCGGCCAAGAGCATGGTGAAATATCTGCTCGATCAGGGCTTCAGTGTCTTCATCACCAGCTGGAAGAACCCGGATCGTTCGATGAGTGATGTCAGCTTCGATGATTACCTGACCGAAGGCATCGACAAGATCATCAACGTGGCGCGTGACATCAGCGGTGCCAGGCAGGTCAATGCCGTCGGCTACTGCATCGGCGGCGCGGCGCTGACCACCTATATGGCCTGGGCCAATCGCCGCTACAAGGCGCGTGAAATACCGGTTTCCAGCCTGACCTTGCTGACGGCGCTGGTGGATTACCACAAGCCGGGCGACATCGAAATCTTCCTTGATGAGAGCACTGTTCAGTGGCTGTCGAGAAACATGCAGGCCAAGGGCGTGCTGGAAGGCAACGAAATGGCCACGGCGTTTCGCCTGCTGCGTTCCAACAGCCTGATCTGGCATTACGTGGTGCATGGCTATCTCTATGGTGAAATGCCGCCGCCGTTTGATGTGCTCTACTGGAACATGGATACCACGCGCATGCCGGCGACCATGCATGAGTGGTACCTGCGCGAGTTCTATCTTGGCAATAACCTCATCAAGAAAGATGCCCTGACGATTGCCGGCGAGGCTATTGATCTTGAGCGGATCAGCCAGCCGATCTACTCCGTTGGCGCGGCCGACGACCATATCGCCCCCTGGCGACAGACCTTTCGCGTCAATAATTTTGTCTGTGGTCCAAAACGCAATGTGCTGTCCAGTTCCGGACATATCCTGGGCATCGTCAATCCGCCGGTCAATCCGCCCAAGCGCGAATTCTGGGTGGGGGCGGCAGAGCGTCACGATACGCCGGAAAGCTGGCGCGAGCGTGCCGAGCATCGCCAGGGTTCGTGGTGGGAGGACTGGATGGACTGGCTCAAGCCGCAGGCTGGCAAGCTGGTCAAGGCCGGCCCGACAACGACGCGCGACTATCCGGCATTGGGCGATGCGCCCGGTGAATATGTTCTGGAAAGCTGAGTTTCAGGATTTTTCGCATGTGCCGCATGGGACCGGGTCGCTCTCGAGTGGGGCTTGATGGCAATCAAGGCAGGCTGGCAAGGGCGATTTAGAATGGTCAACCATTCCTTGTAGCGGTTCGTGTGTCAGCGTGTCGAGTTGCTGACACACTGATGTGCTGAATCGCCAAATTCCTGGGGGCATCATGCTGGATATCCGTGAAGTTCTTCCACCGCATCACAAGCATTGCGATGAGCTTTTTTCTGCTGCCGAAGCAGCGGCCCAGCAAGGTGACTGGGCCGCCTGCGTGGCCGCCCAGACGCGTTTTGCGGCTGAACTGCTGGCCCATCTGGATGCCGAGGAAGCCCTGCTTTTTCCGGCCTTTGAGGAGGCTACCGGCATGACCCAGGGGCCAACCCGGGTGATGCGCATGGAGCATGAGCAGATGCGTGGCCTGACCGAGCAGATGAATCAGGCTGCGACTGCGCAGGATGCCGAGACGTTTGCCGGGGCGGCCGAGACCTTGCTGATCCTGATGCAGCAGCACAACATGAAAGAGGAAAACA
Organism: Sterolibacterium sp.; assembly: GCA_019105045.1. Classification (GTDB taxonomy): domain Bacteria; phylum Pseudomonadota; class Gammaproteobacteria; order Burkholderiales; family Rhodocyclaceae; genus Sterolibacterium. The sequence goes on along the minus strand of JAHRWT010000120.1, from coordinate 7,927 downwards.
TACTCTATCCCATGTGTGATCAAGCGCTGGCCGGACAGGTCGAAACCCTGGCGGCAGAGTTGCAGCAGCGTTTGGCTGCGGTGGCTTGAGCGCGGCTGGCGGATAGCCCATGTCATTGGAGCCCCTGTTCATCGACGGCCGCTATCTGCAGCCGCCCGAACCGTTGGAATTGACCCTGGAAGCGTTGGATCGCCTGCAGTCGGGGCAGGAACTGGTGCTTTTGCTGCACTGCGAGCCCCATCCGCTGTATGCCGTGCTCAAGCGCAATGGCTATCGTTATGTGGCCGAATTCAAGGCGAACGGTGACAACGAGATCCGCATCAGCAAAGCCTGAGACAGCGGGGTTGAGCCCCGGAATTGATGGCGGCTTGCAGTCCGTGGCTTGAAAGGTGGAAACGGCCTGACATGAGTGCAAATCTGTCCTTTGAACAAGCGCCACCGATTTCGGTTCCTTTTCGTTTCTTCCTGTTGGCGCCCTTGTTTGGCATGGCTGCCGGCCTGCTGCTGCTTGTGCAGGGAGGGGATGCGCTGTCGTCACGTTGGAGTCCTGCTGTGCTGGCGGTGACCCATCTGTTTTCCGTGGGTTTCATGCTGCAGGCCATGTGTGGCGCCCTGCTGCAATTCGTTCCGGTTGCTGCGGGTGGCAATGTCTGGCGTCCCCGGCTGCTTGCTGCGCTGGCGCAGCCTTTGCTGGCATTGGCCAGCGTCGTTCTGGTGGCAGGTTTCCTGACGGCGGCATCCTGGCTTTTTCCACTGGCTGGTCTGTTGTTTGCCCTCGGCTTGGGGCTGTTCATCGTCGTGGTCGGCCAGGCGCTGCTGCGCACGCCTGCGAGCAGCGCGACGGTGAAAACCCTGCGCCTTTCCCTGTTCGGGCTGACGGTGACGCTGCTGCTCGGTCTGCTGCTGGTGGCCATGCTGGGCTGGCAGGGACATTTTGCCGCGTCGATCGGTATTGCCTTGCCTCGTCTGGTTGATGTGCATGTGGCCTGGGGGCTGGGTGGCTGGGCCTTGCTGCTGGTGATGGCGGTCTCCTACATGGTGGTGCCGATGTTTCTGCTCACCCCGGCCTATCCGCTGCAGGCCAGTCGTCGTCTGCCGCAACTGTTGTTGCTGGTGCTGCTGGCCTGGTCGGTGTTGCAGCTGGCAGGTGGGATGTCGATTCCTGCGGGGCTGTCCGCAGCCATTGTGCTGCTGGGGCTGGCCTGCGCGGCGGCGTATGCGCTGATGACCCTGTGGCTGCAGAAAAAGCGGCGGCGGCGTCTGGTCGATCCGACATTTCTGTTCTGGCGCAGCGCCATGCTGTCCGTGCTGGCGATACTGCTGTCCTGGCTGCTGCTGCTGGCCGTGCCGGAATTGCGTCAGCAGCCACGTAGTGTGCTGTGGCTGGGGGCGCTGGTTTTTCAGGGGGTTTTTGTGGCCGTGATCAGCGGCATGTTGTACAAGATCGTGCCTTTCATGATCTGGCTGCATTTGCAGAAGTTCAACAGCAAGACCGTTCTGCCGCCCAATATCAAACAGATGATTGCCGAGCGCCAGATACGCGGGCAGTGGCTGGCGCATCTGGCGGCGCTGGCGCTGCTGCTGCTGGCTGTGGTCTGGCCGTTGTTGACCCGTCTGGCGGGCGCAGCACTGCTGCTGTCCTTTGCCTGGCTGGCGTGGAATCTGTTGCAGGCGTTGTGGCTATATGTGGACTTCTGTCGCCGGCATGAGGCGGTTCAGCTGCAGTGAATCAGCCGCCAGTCCGGTTCCGCTACCATGAAAGCGGCCCATCAAGGCTCGAACAGACGCAGGCGTTGCAGATTGTGGATGGTAATCTGCTTGCCCTGTACGGTGATCAGACCGGAATTCGCCAGATCGTGAAAAATGCGGGAGAGCGTCTCCGGTGTCAGACTGAGGCGCGAGGCGATGACCTGCTTGGAAGTGGGCAGGGCGATGGTGATTTCTTCGATTTCATCATGTTTTCCTCCCTGGGCTTCTTCCTTGCCGTGTTGCAGCAAGAAACCGATCACGCGCTGGGTGGTCGAGCGCAGCGAATAGGATTCGACATCCTGCACCAGGGCATGCAGCCGCATCGACAGCCCGGCCAGCATGCGACGGGCGAAAGTCGTGTCCTGTTCAAGCAGATCGATCATCGCGTGGCGGGCAATGTGCAGCAGGAGCGTGTCGGCGAGGGCTTCGGCAAAGACGGGATAGGGTCGGTCCATGAACATCGCCGCTTCACCAAAGCTTTGGTGTGGGCCGAGAATGTTGATGACTTTTTCGTTGCCCTGGCTGGAGGGGAAAGCCAGTTTCATCTGACCAAAAACGACCAGGTAGAAACCGCGCGGCATATCGCCTTTCTGAAAAAGCATTTCGCCTTTTTGCAGGCGCTTTTCGCGGGTGTGCGTTGCAATGTGGCTGATCTGCTCGGCGGCAAGCTCGACAAAAAGCGGCAGTCGCGCAAGGATCTGCGTAATATCCAGGGTTTCGATTTTTTCGTTGGGCATAGGAGGCTTTCCGGGAGGCGAAACCATAGCATGAATTGTCCGTCTGGCGCCTGGAATCGCCCGGCAAGGATGCAATGAATGCAGAAGGACGCTGAAGGAATCAGGACATGTATATCGCTTTCAAGCATCTGCACTTTTTTTGTGTTGTCCTCAGTGGGCTGGGGTTTTTCCTGCGCGGCCTGCTGATGTTGCGCGATTCAGCCTGGCTGCAGGTGCGCTGGTTGCGTATCGTGCCGCACATCAATGACACTCTGCTGCTGACCGCCGCCATCGTGCTGGCGGTGATGAGCGAGCAGTATCCCCTGGTAGAACCCTGGTTGACGGCCAAGGTGTTTGGCCTGATTGCTTACATCATGCTCGGTTCCCTGGCGCTGAAGGCTGGCCGCAGCAAGCGCCTGCGCGTGACCAGTTGGCTGCTGGCCCTGCTGACCTTTGGTTATATCGTTGGTGTGGGCATGACGCGGGATGCCATGTGGTTTTTCACGACTTTTTCAGCCTGAAAGTTCGTGACGCTGCCCGGCTGTCGTCATGGCAGCTATGGTAGGCTAGGCAGTTTTGAAATCGGCAGTTCCGCAACGGCACTGCCATACTTTGATGGATGCAAACGATGAGTGCAGGGCACACTGAGCGCGCCGAGGCGCTGGCCATTTTTGACGAACAGATCATCAAGCGTTTCGATGTCAGCGGCCCGCGCTATACCTCTTATCCGACGGCGGATCGATTTACCAACGATTTTGGCCCGGAAAACTACGGGAAATGGCTGGCCGGACGCATGGCGGATGGCCTTGGCAAGCCGCTTTCGCTGTATTTTCACATTCCTTTCTGCAACACCATCTGCTATTACTGCGCCTGCAACAAGATCATCACCAAGGATCATGGTCGCTCAGCCAAATATCTGAAGTATCTCGGCAAGGAGCTCGCCCTGCAGGCCTCCTTGCTGGAAGGTGCGCGTGAGGTGGTACAGCTGCACTGGGGTGGTGGCACGCCGACTTTTCTCTCGCACGAGGAAATGCGTCTGCTGATGGACATGACGCGCGAGCATTTCACCTTGGTGGCGGATGGTGAATATTCCATCGAAGTCGATCCGCGCAAGGTTGATGAGGCCACCGTGCACCTGCTCGGCGAACTCGGTTTCAATCGCATGAGTCTGGGCGTGCAGGATTTCGATCCGGTGGTGCAGAAGGCGGTCAACCGCATCCAGACGCTGGAGGAAACCCGCCTGGTCATCGAGGCGGCGCGACGCAATCATTTCAAGTCGATCAGCGTGGATCTGATCTATGGCCTGCCTTTTCAGAGCGTGGAAAGTTTCAACCGCACGCTGGACGAGGTGATCGGCCTGGATCCCGATCGCCTGTCGATCTACAACTACGCCCATCTGCCGCATCTGGTGAAACCGCAGCGGCGCATCCACGAGGCCGACCTGCCCAGCCCCGATGCCAAGCTGGAAATCCTGCAACTGGCCATCCGCCGCCTGGCCGAGGCCGGCTATGTGTTCATCGGCATGGATCACTTCGCCAAGCCGGATGACGAGCTGACCATTGCCCAGAATCAGGGCCGGCTGCACCGCAACTTCCAGGGTTATTCCACTCATGCCGAAGCCGACCTGCTGGCGTTCGGTATTTCGGCGATCAGCAAGTGCGGCCCCAGCTATGGGCAGAACGTGAAGACGCTGGACGAGTATTACGATCTGCTCGATCAGGGCATCCTGCCGGTGATGCGTGGCATCGAACTGAACGCCGATGACCTGCTGCGCCGTGCCATCATCCAGCAGCTGATGTGTCATTTTGCGCTGGATATTGCGGCCATCGAACAGGCGCACCGGATCGACTTCAAAACCTACTTTGCCGAGGAGCTGGCCGCGCTGGCTGAAATGCAGGCCGCCGGCTTGCTGTCCATCGACGAAGCTCGCCTGCAGGTGCATATTGCCGGGCGCATGCTGGTGCGCGTGATCGCCATGGCCTTCGACCGTTATCTGCGTCGCCCGCAGGAAGGTGCGCGCTACTCCAAGGTGATCTGAGCCGCTGCCCTGGGCCGGATGCCACGGGTTTGCAGAGAATTTTGCAGAGAAATCCATGCCTGATACCGGCTTCATCGCGCTGTTTCTGATCGGCCTGCTGGGCGGAACGCACTGCATGGCCATGTGCGGCGGCATCGTCAGCGCCTTGAGCATGCAGCCACCGGGCCAGATCGAGCTGCGCAAGCGGGGCGGCCTGCTGACGAGCTTGCCTTTGCAGCTGGCTTACAACCTGGGACGCATCAGCAGTTACACCCTGGCCGGCGCGGCACTGGGGGCGGTCGGCAGTCTGGGGTTGCTGTTCGACAACCTGCTGCCGGTGCAGATGACACTGTATGTGCTGGCCAACCTGATGCTGATCGCCCTGGGGCTGTATCTGCTCGGTTTGAGCCAATCCCTGCAGTTCCTTGAACGTGCCGGGCAGCGCATCTGGCTGAAAATCCAGCCATTGTCGCGCCGTTTTCTGCCCGCCCGACGAGTCAGTCAGGCGTTGCCACTGGGTATGCTTTGGGGCTTCCTGCCCTGCGGCATGGTCTACAGCGCCCTGACCACCGCGCTGATGTCGGGCAGCGCCTGGCGCGGCGCCGGGCTGATGCTGGCCTTCGGTCTGGGCACGCTACCCAATCTGTTGCTGGCCGGACTGCTGCTGCAGCGTTTGCGGGCTTTCAGTCAGAACAGATGGATACGCGTGCTCTCCGGTGCGCTGGTGCTGGGATTCGGTGCGTATGGTCTGTTCAATGCCGGCGATCTGGGTGGCCGTCTATGGCAGGGCATCGTCTGTCACGTCTGAATACGGTTGTCGTTCAGGAATCAAGATTTCTGGCCGTGGCGGCAGTAGATGGATGTGGCACGGCGCGGGCAACGGCTTGCCTTGCCGACTCCGGCAGCCGGCTTGACCTGCCGGTCTGGTTTTGTTTAAATCAAAAACCGTTTAAAACGATTGTTTGATATTCATGTCCGAGGCCGATACCCGCAACCGTATCCTCCGTGCAGCCGAGCTGCTGTTCATTGAGCGTGGTTTCGAGGCCACCACATTGCGGCAGATCACGACCCAGGCGGGTGTGAATCTGGCGGCGGTAAACTATCATTTCGGTTCCAAGGATCAGCTCATCGAAGAAATTTTCCATCAACGTCTGGGTTGGCTGAACGAACAATGTCTGGCAGAACTCGACCGGCTCGAAGCGGCCAGCGATGGTGAGCCGTTGCGCGCGCACCAGATTCTTGAAGCGTTTTTTGGCGTCTCGTTACGCTTGGCGGCGGACAAGGCTGAAGGCGGCAACAACTTCATGCGACTGCTTGGTCGCACCTATACCGCGCCTGCGCCGGCCATCCGGGATTTTCTGGTGCGCGAATATGCAGTGGCCGTGCCGCGCTTCAAACAAGCGCTGTTCAGTGCGCTGCCCGATGTGCCGGCGGAGGAGATTCTCTGGCGTTTTCATTTCATGCTGGGCGCCATGTCCTATGCCACTTCCGGTGCAGATGCCCTGAATGTGCTCGGCGGGCTGGATGACAGCGACAGCGAGGCCCTGCACGCGCGTTTGATGGCTTTTCTCATCGGCGGCTTGCGCGCGCCCCTGGCACAACTGCCCTGCAGAGGGCAGCGACCGGCTGGCAAGTGACGAAAGGCTGGAGACACAGCAGCCCGGCCGGCAGGCTGATCATTGACGGCAAATTGTTCTTGAGGAGGTGACCATGGCTCAATACAACGCCCCTTTGCGTGACATACAGTTCGTCATGCATGAATTGCTGACTGTCGAAACAGTGCTGCGTACGCTGCCGCCGCACGCGGAGATCGATGCGGCAACCATCGACCAGGTGGTCGAAGAAATGGGCAAGTTCTGCAGCAAGGTACTGTTTCCGTTGAATCACAGCGGCGACCGCGAAGGCTGCCATTTTGATCCAGCCACCCAGCAGGTGCGCACGCCCAAAGGCTACCAGGAAGCCTACCAGCAATATGTCGAAGCCGGCTGGCCATCGTTGGCTTGCGATCCGGCCTTTGGTGGCCAGGGCTTGCCGCATGTCATGAGCAGCGTGATGCTGGAAATGCTCAATTCAGCCAACCAGGCCTGGGCCATGTATCCGGGCTTGTCGCATGGGGCCTATGCCTGCCTGCGGGCGCACGGCACGCCCGAGCAGCAGGCGTTTTATCTGCCCAGGCTGGTGAGTGGTGAATGGATGGGCACGATGTGCCTGACCGAGCCGCATTGCGGCACAGATCTGGGCCTGCTGCGCAGCAAGGCCGAGCCGCAGACGGATGGCTCGTACAAGATCAGTGGCGCGAAAATTTTCATTTCCGCCGGCGAGCACGACATGGCAGCCAATATCGTGCATCTGGTGCTGGCGCGGCTGCCTGATGCGCCCGCCGGCACGCGCGGCATTTCGTTGTTTCTGGTGCCCAAGTTCCTGCCGGATACCAGTGGCAATCCAGGTGCGCGCAACGCGATTTTTTGCGGGGCGATCGAGGAAAAAATGGGGATTCACGGCAATGCCACCTGCCAGATGAATCTCGATGGCGCGACCGGCTGGCTCATCGGCGAGCCGCACAAGGGCCTGAATGCGATGTTCGTGATGATGAACGAAGCGCGTCTGGGCGTGGGCCTGCAATCACTGGGTTTGACCGAAGTTGCCTACCAGAACGCCGTCGTCTACGCCCGCGAGCGCATCCAGATGCGCAGCCTGTCAGGGACCAAGGCGCCGGAGCAGGCGGCCGATCCGATCATCGTCCATCCCGACGTACGCCGCATGTTGCTGACAGCGCGCGCCTATGCCGAAGGCGGGCGCGCATTCACCACGTTCGTCGCCCTGCAGGCCGATCTTGAAACCAAGCACCCCGATGCGGCGGTACGCGAGGAAGCGGCTGATCTGCTGGCCCTTCTGACGCCCATCGTCAAGGCCTTTCTCACCGATAACGGCTGGGTGGCTACTTCCGAGGCGCTGCAGGTGTTCGGCGGTCATGGTTACATCGCCGAGAATGGCATGGAGCAGTACGTGCGTGATGCGCGTATCAACATGATTTACGAAGGCACCAACACCATTCAGTCGCTCGACCTGCTGGCGCGCAAGGTATTGATGGATGGCGGCGCCAGACTGCAGAAATTCGGCGCGCGGGTGCAGGCCTTCATCACCGAGAATGAAGGCAACGAGGCGATGAAGGCGTTCATCGAACCGTTGGCTGACCTGGGTGACAAGCTCACCAAGCTGACCATGGAACTGGGCATGAAGGCGATGCAGAACCCCGATGAGGTGGGTGCTGCCGCCGTGCCCTATCTGCGCGTTGCCGGGCATCTGGTGTATGCCTGGCTGTTCGCGCGCATGGCGAAGATCGCCCTGGAAAAGCAGGCGACGGGCGATGCGTTCTATTCGGCCAAGCTCGCCACGGCGCGTTTCTATTTCGCCCGCCTGCTGCCGGAAACCGCCATGCTGATCC
>JAHRWT010000030.1 GCA_019105045.1 Sterolibacterium sp. | reverse complement strand
AGCGCCGTGATGACCGAGGCAGCCAGCACCACGTAGAGCAGAACATCATGGAATTGCAGGATGAAGCGCAGCAAGGGCCCCCGGCGCGGCGGCGGCGCGAGCTGGTTCCTGCCGTACTGGTCGATGCGCCGTTGCGCTTCTGCCGCGCTCAGGCCATGGAGATCGGCCTGCAACTGGCCGGCAACCTCCGCGCAGCTCAGGGCATGCCAGTGCGGCGCCGGCCTTTCTTCAGATCCCATAGCCGCCCGACACCGCAATCGTCTGGCCGGTGACGTAGCCGGCGTTGGCCAGATACCAGGCGGCTTCGGCGACTTCTTCGGGGCGGCCGTAGCGTTTGATGCAAAGATTGCGCTGCACGGCCTGGTGCCAGCGCTCGTCGAAGTGACCCTGTTCCTTCAGGCGCAGGAAGATGCCGCTCTCGATCACGCCGACGGCAATCGAATTGGCGCGGATGCCGTGGCGGCCTTCCTCGCGGGCGATGCCGCGCAAGAGGGCATCGTTGCAGGCCTTGGGCGCGACGGACAAGGCATCGCCATCGGGCCAGCGCTGCATGCCGCAGGTGGATAGATGAATGTAGCAACCGCCGCCGTTGGCGCGCAGGTGCGGCAGGGTGTGATGCGCGAGATTGAAGAAGCCGTTGCTGTCGGCATCGATCACGCTGCGCCAGAGCGCCGGCGTCAGATCGGCGATGCGGCGCTGGTCGATATCCGAACCGCTGGCGATGACGATGGTGCGTATGCGCCGAATGGCAGTGATTTCGCGGATGGCGGCGGCGACGCCGGACTCGTCGGCCAGATCCATGCCGTGGATGCCGGCCTGGCAGCCGAGGCTGCGCACTTCGGCGGCGACTTCCTCGGCGCGGGCGCGGTTGTGGCGATAGGTCAGGGCAATGTCGCAGCCCCGTTCGGCAAAGTGGCGGCAGATCACGCTGCCCATGCCGCCGCTGCCGCCGATCACCAGGGTCAGGCCGTGATCTGGCTGCGACTGCGGCTGCGTCATCGCGCGTCTCCTTCAGTTGCAGCCGGATGCCGCGCCGTCATCCGTGGCTGCCGGCGTTTCCACGGCAAAGCGCACCAGACGATGGCGCTGCTTGCCGATGCCGCGCTTCGGCTCGAAATTATTCACCACCGGCGCCAGCGGCGGCGCGGCGCGGGCGGCTTGCTGGCGCTCGCAGGGGGCATCGTCATACGTCGTCGTGCGGCAACGCGGCTGGCGGCCAAGACGCTGGATCAGGGCCTCGAGCTCCTGCGGGCTCTTGCCCTCGCCATGCGCAGCGCCCGCCGAGCGGGTGATGGTTTCGTTCATCAGCGTGCCACCCAGATCGTTGCAGCCGGCGTTCAAGGCCAGCGCCACGCCCTCGTCGCCCATCTTCACCCAGGAAGTCTGGATGTTGTCGATCTGGCCATGCAGCGCCAGGCGGGCCACGGCGTGCATCAGCAGCACCTCGCGGAAGGTCGGCCCCTTGCGCGCCCGGCCCTTGAGATAAAGCGGCGCTTCCATGGGCACGAAAGGCAGCGGCACGAATTCGGTGAAGCCCCGGGTGCCGACCTGGATGTCGCGCACCCGGCGCAGGTGGCGCGCCCAGTGATGATAGCGGTCGACGTGGCCGAACATGATGGTGGCGGTGGTCTTCAGGCCGACGACATGCGCGGTTTCGATCACCTGCATCCACTGGCGGGTGTTGATCTTGTCGGGGCAGAGCACGGCGCGGACTTCGTCGTCGAGCACTTCGGCGGCCGTCCCCGGCAGCGTGCCGAGGCCGCGTGCCTTCAGCTCGCGCAGGTAGTCTTCGATGGGCATCTCCAGCGTCAAAGCGCCCTGCCAGACTTCCAGCGGCGAATAGGCGTGGATGTGCATCCCGGGCGTGGCCTGGCGGACAATGCCCAGGATGTCGAAATAGGTCTGGCCGGTGTAATCGGGATGGATGCCGCCCTGCAGGCAGACTTCGGTGGCGCCGCGCGCCCAGGCTTCGTTGCAGCGGCGGGCGATCTCGGCTTCTTCCAGGTCGTAGGGCTGGCCGCGCAGGTTTTCCGACAGCTTGCCCTTGGAGAAGGCGCAGAACTGGCACTTGAAATAGCAGACGTTGGTGTAGTTGATGTTGCGCGTCACCACGTAGCTGACGACATCCTGATTCACCTGGCGGCGCAGGCGGTCGGCGGCCTGGCAGACATAGGCGAACTCCGGACCGCGAGCGCGGAACAGGCGGACGATTTCGGCTTCCGTCAGTTCTTCGGCGGCAGCGGCGCGGGCGACGATACGGCGCAGGTCGGCGGCGATGCGGTTTTCGTCCACCGCGCCATCCACGCTCATTTGCAACCAGCGCCGTTCTTCTGCCGGGATGGGCTGCGTCTGCCCGGCCACCCAGTCATCCGTGCGCGGCAAACCTTCGCCATCGATCAGCTGCAAAAGAGCGGTGCGCAGCCCGGCATCCACCCACTGGGCGCTGTCCAGCGCGTACTGCGGATAGATGGTCAGGCGTTCCTGCAGATATTTTCCGGCGGCGGCCGTTTCATCGCTCAGTTGATCCAGATGCGGCCAGGGCGCTTCGGGGTTGACGAAATCGGGGGTGAGCGGCGAGACGCCGCCCCAGTCGTTGATGCCGGCGGCCACCAGCTGCGCCAGCACGCCGGGATTGAGGTTGGGCGGCACCTGGATGCTCATCTGCGGGCCGAAGATCAGCCGCGCCACGGCGATGGTCCACAGCAGCTCATCGAGATCGGGTTCCGGCGCCTCGGCCATCAGGGTGTCGGGCTTGGCGCGGAAGTTCTGGACGATGATTTCCTGGATGTGGCCGTAGCGCTGGTGCAGTTCGCGCAGGGCCAGCAGGGACTCGATGCGTTCCAGCCGCGTCTCGCCGATGCCGATGAGGATGCCCGAAGTGAACGGAATTTTCGCTTCGCCCGCCAGGCGCAGGGTTTCCAGACGCCGCGCCGGCACTTTGTCGGGCGAGCCGTAATGCGGCATGCCTTTTTCGCACAGACGTGGAGAGGCGGATTCGAGCATCAGCCCCATCGAGGGCGAAACCTTGCGCAGCATGGCGAGTTCGGCCGCATCCATGCAGCCGGGATTAACGTGCGGCAAGAGGCCGGTCTGCCTGAAGATCTCGCCGGCGACATGGGCGACGTACTCCAGCGTCGTCGCAAAGCCCATCTGCGCCAGCGCATCGCGCGCCGCCCGATAGCGCAACTCGGGACGCTCGCCCAGGGTCAGCAGGGCTTCCTTGCAGCCCATCGCCGCAGCCTGGCGCGCGCTCGCCAGCACTTCATCCAGCGACATGTAGGCGTTGCCGAGTCCAAGCTCGCGCGGTGTGCTGGCGAAGGTGCAGTAATGGCAGACATCGCGGCACAGCTTGGTGAGCGGCAGGAACACCTTGCGCGAATAGGTGACAAGGTCACGGAAACCCTGGTCGCGCAGATGGGCCGCGGCACTCATCAGCGCGGCGGTGTCGCTCACCTCGGCCAGTGCCAACGCAGCCGTTCGATCGAGGGGTTGGGCCGCCAGCCAGGAATGCCGCAGCTCGTCGGCAGCAAAAGGAGCTCTGTCATTCATGGCACACTCACCTGCAGTTTCATCGACACCCCAAGCCCGCCAGATGTTCCGGGTTGGAGGCCAGGTCATGCGGCCCGCCCTCGAAACAACCCACCAGATCGCCGGCACGATCGAGCGCTGTAACAACGGCCGCTGCCGATGCGGACTTGCGGCTGCGCAGATCGGCTGTTTGTGCGTGCGTCTCGACGGCTTTGGCGTCGAGTCGGGAAGCCCTTTTGAAGGTCCATCCGTTCATGACGAAATATGGCCTCCTGCCCGTTGTATCACGACGAACTCCCCAAACTCCCGATGCGCTCTTATTCCAACCCCGTCACGCGGATGCCGGCGTGGCAGTTGTATTGCTTGTTGATGAAAATCAGCACCGAGGTCATGGCTTCGACCGCGGCGGCGTTGGCAATGCTGCCGGCGTGGAAGCCGCGCATGCCGGCCGCTTCGACCAGCTTGATGACTTCGGCACGGGCGTCCTTGCTGTCACCGCAGACCAGCACGTCGCAATCGAGGCCCTGGCCTTCTTGCAAATGATGGGCGGCCACGTTCTGGACGGCCGAGACGACCTTGACGTTTTCGCCCAGCAAGGTCTGGGCGATCTGACCGGCCGAGCCTTCGGCGGGCAGTTGCACGCGGGCGACCTTGGGCGGCACCAGGGGCACGGTGACATCGATCAGGATCTTGCCTTGCAGTGCGTCACGGACCGATTCCAGGGTGCTGCTCTGATGGCTGAAGGGCACGGTCATGGCGACGATGTCGGCGGCCTGGGCGGCGGCGAGGTTGTCGGCAGCCCGCACGTTGATATTGCTGATGCCGCGCTCAGCCATGATTTTTTTCAGATCAGCGGCCGCGGCTTCGGCCTTGTCCTGCGTGCGCGAGCCGATGATGACCTGATAGCCGGCCTGCGCCCAGCGGCGGGCCAGACCCGTGCCCAGATCGCCGGTGCCGCCGAGAATGGCAATGACGGGAAGTTGTTCGCTCATGATGAATTCCTGTGAGATGGTGCCGTATCAACGGCCGGTAAAATTGGGTTTGCGTTTTTCGGCAAAGGCACGCGGGCCTTCCTTGGCGTCTTCGGAGTTGAATACGCGTGGGGCCATGGTTTTTTCCAGTACGAACTTGGGCTCGTTGTTGAGTGCCCGCACGGCGATTTCCTTGGCGGTGCGCACGGCCAGCGGGCCCAGCTGGCAGATGCGTTCGGCCCAGGCCAGCGCTTCTTCGAGCACCTTGTCCGCCGGCACGATCTTGTTGATCAGACCGATATCGTAAGCGCGCTTGGCGTCGATGTTCTGGCCGGTGAGCAAGAGCTCCATGGCCACCGCCCAGGGAATTTGCTGGGGCAGACGGATATGCGAGCCGCCGGCGGGAATCACGCCCCACTTGACTTCGCCCAGACCGAACTGTGCATGTTCCGAAGCGATGCGGATGTCCATGCCTTGCAGAAATTCCAGACCACCGGCGATGCAGAAACCATTCACCGCCGCGATGATGGGCTTGAAAATGTGCTGGAACGGCCGTTTGGCCGGGTCGTCATACCCCATCTGGTCGCCCGCCGCGATGGCCGGCAGCGCATCCTTGATATCCATGCCGGTGCAGAACGCCTTGTCACCGGCACCGGTGATCACCGCCACCCACAGATCGGGATCGGCATTGAAATCGTCAAAAGCGGCATCCATGCCCACCAGCATTTCGCGGGTGAAAGAGTTGTAGGCATCGGGACGGTTGATGGTCATCAGGGCGATGCGGCCCCGTTTTTCGTAAGTAAAGGTGGCGGGCAGATTCAAAGCCATGAAGCGATCCTTTTTAAAAATGAAGAGTGGTTTTCAGGCGCGTTTGAAATACGGCAAGCTGATTTCCGGCGTCACCGCCTTGAAATCAACGCTGACCGGCATGCCGATCTTGAGTTCCTCGGGGGCCACATCGGTCAGCTGGGTGAGCAGGCGCACGCCGCCTTCCAGCTCGACCACCACGGGCGCATAGGGCGCATCTGCACCAAAAGCCGGATGCAGGGCGCGGCCCACCACCGTCCAGGTATAGACCGTACCCTGGCCGCTGGAAAGCGCCCATTCCCAGCTGAAGGAACTGCATACAGCGCAGATTTCACGTGGCACATGGCGCCAGCTGCCGCAGTCGGTGCAACGCTGGAAGCGCAGCTCGCCTTGTCGGCAGTAATCGTAGAATTCCTTGGTCAGCCCTTCCAGCAAGGGCAGCGGTTTGTTGTAAGCCGTCATGTTTTCCCCCAGATCAACGCCGCAGGATGGCGATGCTGCCATCACCGAAATCGCCCCAGCCGGTCACGACGCCGATTTCGGCATCCTTGACCTGGCGCTCGCCGCAAGCGCCACGCAGCTGGCGCACGGCTTCGATGAGGTGACCGATACCCAGCGAGTGGGCGTGTGAAAGCAGGCCGCCGTGGGTGTTCACCGGCAAGTGACCACCCAGTTCGATACCGCCGTTTTCAACGAAACGGCCGCCTTCGCCACGGGCGCAGAAACCGCATTCTTCGATCTGCTGGATCACTTCAAAGGTGAAGCAGTCATAAATCTGGGCAAAATCCACATCGGCCGGTTTGACGCCCGCCATGCGGAAGGCTTCCGGCGCGGCATTGGTCAGGCCGATCTTGTGCATGTCGGCGCGATTGGGAATGTCGTCGGCCGGATAAGGCTGGCCGGCACTGGCCCCCATCAGGTAAATCGGCGTTTGCTTGAGGTCGCGCGCGCGCTCCACACTGGTGACGATGAAGGCCCCGCCGCCATCGGTTTCCAGGCAGCAGTCGAGCAGCTTGTAGGGGTCGGCAATCATCATGGATGACAGGTAGTCGTCCATGGTCAGCGGTTTGCCATGCATCAGCGCAGCCGGGTTGAGATTGGCGTGCTTGCGCATGGCAATCGCCACAGCGCCCAGCTGTTCTTGCGTGGTGCCGTAATCGTGCATGTGGCGGCGGGCCATCAGTGCATACCACTGTGGCGGCGCGGTAAAGCCGTAGGGAATGTAGAAATCGCGGGCGATGGCGCCACCGGGGATGGAATCGACATCCTGGGTGGTGGTTTCGCGTACGCGGGCGCCGGAAAAACCGTTCCAGCCGCCGGGTACCAGCACGTAATCGGCTGCGCCCTGGGTAACGGCCAGCGCAGCAGCGCGCAGGCCGGCCACAGGTGAGGCGCCGCCCATGTGCAGCGTGGCGGCGAAGCGCAGATCTGCGCAGCCCAGACTGGCGGCGAAAGCCTCCGATTTGCCCAGATTAGGAAACGGCAGTATGCCGTCGATTTGTTTGGCTTTCAGTCCGGCGTCTTCGATGGCGGCAATCGATGCTTTCAATTGCAATGCCATTTCCGACATGCCCGAACCGGGCTTGCGGCAATAATCGGTTTCCCCGATGCCGACGATACAGGCCTGGTCCTTCAACATGTGCAACTCCCCTGATTAAAAACGTGACTGATTCAACGCACAACGGCCGCAGGGTGATGGCGGCCGTGTCTCAGATCATCCAGATGCGGCTTATCCGGCTTTGCGACTGGCCTGGATCGCTTCATATTCCTGCAACAGTTGCTCGCGCATTTCGGCTTCGCGGCTACGGATCGGCCAGAATTCGGTCTTGCGCTTCTCGATGAAGGCCGCGCCCCCTTCCTTGCCTTCGGGGCTGTCGAACCAGTCCGGATACATGTTGGCGGAAATCACGCAGGATTCCTTGTAGCCATCCATTTCCTGATCGAAGGCGGCCTTCAGCACTTCCAGGCAGCCCGGGCTCTTTTCGAGCATTTCCTCGGCCCACTTATCGACCTCGGCCTCGAGTTGATCCAGCGGCACCACGGTGTTCACCAGGCCCATGGCGAGGGCGTCCTCGGCCTTGTACTTACGGCACAGCATCCACATTTCGCGGGCCTTCTTGGTGCCGATGACCTTGGTCAGGTAAGGCACGAAGAAACCATCCGCCGGCGAGGAGACGCGCGCACCGGCCTGGCCGAAGACGGCATTGTCGGCGGCGATGGTGAAATCGCAGCAATAGGCCATGTGGTTGTGGCCGGCGATGCAGTAACCTTGCACCTGGGCGATGATGGGCTTGCGCGACATGCGCATCAGACGGTTGTGCGGATAGCGGTTGTAGAAAGCTTCGCGCAGACCCCAGCGTTCCCACTCGACATCGCCGCCGGCGCCGAAATGCTTGCCCTTGCCCGCCACGACGATGACACCGATGGACGGATCGTGGTTGGCATCATAAAAGGCGCGGAACATCTCATCGACCGTGGAGATGGTCAGGGTGTTCATGCGATCCGGCTTGTTGAGACTGATGCGGGCAATGCCGCCACTCAGCACGCTGTGATGTTTTTTCTCGTAGACGATTTCCTTGAAATCGTTGAGGCCGTCGCCTTCGACGATGCGCCAGTCGCTAAAACTCATCTTCGTTCCTTCTTTTGTTCCGCACGCCCTGAGTCTGTCGAAGAGCGGATGTGCGCATGGAATACGGGCGGCGACAGACTCGGCCCGAATGACTATGGACTTATGGAATCGCGCCTTCGGCCTTCAGCGCCTCGATTTCTTCCCATTCGTAGCCGAGCAGATCCATCATCAACAGCTCGGTGTCCTGACCCAGTTGCGGGCCCAGGCTGTTGATTTCACCCGGCGTTTTCGATAGCCCCACCGGCAGGCCGCGCACGTCGACTTCGCGCTGCACTTCCTCGCAGTAGGCTTTCATGAAGTAATTGTTCTGCCAGGCTTGCTCGTCACGGATCACATCGGCCAGATTGTTGATCGGCTGGGCAACAATACCGGCCTGCTTGAAGCCGGCCAGCAGCGCGACATGATCGAACTTCAGCGTGTGTGCCTCGATCACTTCGATCAAGGCTTCGTTGTGCTGCCCGCGCAGCTCGGCCGTCTTGAAACGGGCATCCTGAGTCAAGGCCGCATCGCCCAATGCCTGGCTCAGTGCGGCAAAGCGCGCATCATCGTTGGTTTCACAGACATAGACCCACTTGCCCTGGGTCGGGTAGAGGTTCCACAGTGGATTGTCGACTTGCTTGCGCGATTTCTGCAGGGCAGCGGATTTGTCGCCAGCGAGGAAGGCTTGCAGATGGGGGGCGGCCAGATACAGCTGCGCACCATAGAGCGAGGCATCCAGGGCCTGGCCACGACCGGTGCGTTTGCGCTGGTAGATGGCCATCATGATGCCCAGCGCCGACATGATGCCGCCGTAGGCATCGCCCGAGCCCATGCCGATGTAGATCGGCGGCTGGCCCGGCTCGCCCAGTCGGGCCATGACGCCGGTCAGCGCTTGCACGGTCATGTCGAAGGACGGCTTGGACACGCCGCCATAGCGGCCATAGCCGGTGTTGGTGGCGTAGATCAGCTTGGGGTTGATGGCCGCGAGCTGTTCGTAGGAGAGAGTCCAGGCGGCCAGCTGTTCGGGCGCCAGGTTGGAGAGAAAGACATCGGATTTTTCGATCAGGCGATAGAGAATTTTCTGCCCAGCCGGTTTTTTCAGATCGATGGCGATGCTTTTTTTGTTGCGGTTGATGACCAGGAAATACTGGTTCCAGTCGCCGATTTCCAGCGACTTGATGGAACGCACGCCACGCGCCTGGTCGCCGCCGTTGGGGCGTTCGACCTTGATCACGTCGGCGCCGAAATCGGCCAGGTATTGTGCGGCCACCGGGCCTTGGAACCAGACGGTCAGATCGACGACACGCAGACCTTCGAGTGCTTTTTTCATGTTTTCGTCCTCGCCCGGTTCAAGCCACGGCGCCCGCGGCGTGGAGTTGTTGGAAACGATCTTCGGAAACCGCCAGCAGATCACGCAACACGGCGCGACTGTGCTGGCCGACTGTGGGAGCCAGTTTGTCGAGGCGGGCCGTGCTCTCGCTCATGTAGATCGGGAAGCCCAGGCTTTGCACCTTGCCATGGCTGGGATGGTCGAGTTCCATGATGTAACGGTTGGCCGCCACTTGCGGATCATTGGCCGGGTAGTCGAACTGCTCGATCACGTCGGCCGAGAGTTGGTGTTGCTGGAACATGGCACGCCAATGGGTGCCCGGCTGCTTCTGGAAGGCGGCTTCAAGCGCGTGGATCAGCTCCAGGCGGTTGTCATTGGTGCGTTTTTCGTGCGTATCGAAACGCGGATCATCGGTGGCAATGCCGACCAGCGTGGAGAACGTCGGCCACCAGCGGTCGGTGTCGGGCATGGTCAGCGTCACCCAGCGGCCATCGGCACTGGGATAGAGCGAGCCCGACATGGGGTTGGAGACATCCAGCCGCGAAATGGGGTTCAGCAGCCGGTCGCCCTTGCCGATCGCCAGGAAGGCCTGAATGTCGAGTGCCGCACCGTACATGTTGGCGCCGAAAAGCGAGACATCAACCTCCTGACCCTCGTTGCTATCGACGCGATGCACGAGTGCCGTGACCACACCGAACGCCAGCATCACGCCGGCATGCATGGCGCCTGAGCCGCTATATACCGGCGGCTGGCCGGGCTGGGGCAGGATGGGCATCATGCCGGTACGGGCGGCGGCCAGCTCGTCGATCGGTGGCAGATCGGCATCCGGGCCGAGTGGGCCGAAACCGGACAGGCGGCCATAGATGATGTCGGCGCGGCGGCCGCTGACGGCGGCGTAATCCAGACCCAGAGCGGCCAGCTCGTCGCGCTGCCAGTCGGTGATCAGCACATCGGCCTGGGCCACCACTTCCTGCAGCAGTGCCTGGCCTTCCGCCGTATGCGGGTTGATGGCCAGACTTTCCTTGTTGCGGTGAATCAGATCGGCTTCATGGTTCCACTGACCCGTCGGGTCAGCAGGAACGGATGTCGCCTGATCCGTGGCAGGCAGCAGATCGAGGCGGATGACACGAGCGCCGAAGTCGGCGAGAAATGCGCCACTCAGTGCCGTGCAGAATTGCCGGCTCAGATCCACTACGATGACGTCGTCAAGTGCGCGGCTCATCGAAAATCCTTTTGATGATGGTTGTCATGAATGTTGCAGCAGTCAGGCCCATGGTCGTCAGAGAGCCCGGAATCAGGTCTTGCGGCGATCAGGCAGGCCGCATGGGTACTCAATGGTCAATGGGTCTGCGCTGCAGTCCAGGCGGCCGGACGGTTTTCCAGCTTGTCCAGAATCAGCTCGGCAATGTCGAAGACCTTGCGCTCTTCCGTATGCTTGGCTGCGCTGGAGGTCAGCATCAGATTGCAGAACGGACAGGAAGTGGCAATTTTATCAGCGCCGGTGGCGAAGGCTTCTTCCGCCCGCACGTCGTTGATGCGCGCCGTGCCGCCCTGGCCGCCCCAATAGTTGCCGCCCCCGGCGCCGCAGCAGAAGCTGTTCTTGCCGTTACGCGGCATTTCCACCAGCTTGCCCACGGATGACACCACATTGCGTGTTTCATCGAAGATGTCGTTGTGGCGAGCCAGATAACAGGGGTCATGGAAAGTGATTTTCTCGTCATCCTGGCGCACTTTCAGCTTGCCATCCTTCAGCAGTTGATCGATGAACACTGAATGGTGGATGGTTTCCCAGTTGCCACCCAGCTCTGGATAGTAGCGGCTGAAATTGTTGTAGCCGTGGGCGCAGGTGGTCACCACCTTGTTCACCTTGAGCTCCTGCAGTTCCTCGATGGTGCCTTGGGCGGTTTCGACATACTGCATTTCATTGCCCATCATCTTGGCCGCATCCCCTGTGCAGTGCGCGCCTTCCATCACCCCCCAGGAAATTCCCGCCGCTTCCAGCAGATGGGCCATGGCGCGGGCGATGGCCTGGGCGCGCTCTTCGTAAGTCACCGCACAACCCAGCCAGAACAGGTATTCCGTCTTGCCCGGCTCAAACAGTGGCACTTCAAACGGCAGCCCTTGCTTCCAGTCATCGACGTTGGACGAAGTGCCAACGAAAGGATGGCCGCGTTTTTCCATGTTGGCATTGGCTGCCGCCATGGTGTCGGGCATGTCGGACTGCTCCATGACGAAATTGCGCCGCAGCTCCAGCACGATTTCCGCTGGCGCATTGCTCACCGGGCATTCCTCGATACAGGCAGCACAAGTGGTGCAGTTGAACACCGCTTCCTTGCCGATGGTCTCTATCAGTGATTCGTCGTCGAATTTATCCGCCGCGACATATTCCGCCACGGTAGCCATGATGGATTTGGGCGAGAGCGCCTTGCCGGTCTGCGCCGCCGGACAGACTTCATGACAGCGGCCACACCACAGACAGGTGGACGCATCCATCAGGTATTTCTGGCTCAACTGGGAAATCTTGTTGGCGCCCAGCAGCAG
>JAHRWT010000026.1 GCA_019105045.1 Sterolibacterium sp. | reverse complement strand
TGTTTACGGCCGTGGTGGTTCGTACCGCCAAGGGCGTACGCCGCGCCGATGGCTCGCTGGTCAAGTTCGACGAAAATGCGGCGGTTTTGCTGAACAACAAGCTCGAGCCGATCGGCACGCGCATCTTCGGGCCGGTCACGCGTGAATTGCGGACCGAGCGCTTCATGAAGATCGTCTCGCTGGCGCCCGAAGTTCTCTGAGGATTGCCATGAACAAGATTCGCAAAGGCGACAACGTTGTTGTCATTGCTGGCAAGGATAAGGGTAAGCGTGGTGTTGTGGTTGCCCGTGTCGATGAGCAGCGAGTGCTCGTCGAAGGGGTCAATCGCGTCAAGAAGCATGCGAAGCCCAATCCCATGAAGGGCCAGCAGGGGGGTATCGTCGAGAAGGAGATGCCCATTCAGGTTTCCAACGTTGCGCTGTTCAATCCGGCTACCCAGAAGGCCGATCGGGTCGGGATCAAGTCTCTCGACGATGGTCGCAAGGTTCGGGTGTTCAAGTCGAACGGCGAAGTTGTGGATGCGTGAGGAAAAGCATGGCGCGCTTACAGGAATATTACAAGAACACGGTGGTGGCCGATCTGAAGAGCAAGTTCGGTTATCGTTCGATCATGGAAGTGCCGCGTATCACCAAGATCACCCTGAACATGGGTGTTGGTGAGGCGGTTGCCGACAAGAAGGTGCTCGAACATGCGGTGGGTGACATGACCAAGATTGCCGGTCAGAAGCCGGTTGTCACCAAGGCACGCAGGGCGATTGCGGGTTTCAAGATCCGCGAGGGCTATCCGATTGGTTGCATGGTGACCTTGCGTGGCGAGCGCATGTACGAGTTTCTCGATCGTCTGATCACGATTGCAATGCCGCGTATTCGTGACTTTCGTGGAGTGAGTGGCAAGGGCTTCGATGGTCGTGGAAACTACAATGTCGGGGTCAAGGAGCAGATCATTTTCTCCGAAATCGAGTACGACAAGATCGATGCGTTGCGCGGGATGAATATCAGCATCACGACGACAGCTAACACCGATGCCGAAGCCAAGGCGCTTCTTGCTGCATTCAAATTCCCTTTCAAGAACTGAGGGACACATGGCCAAGAAATCTATGATCAATCGCGAACTGAAGCGTGCGCGTACCGTGGCCAAATATGCCGCCAAGCGTGCTGAGTTGGTTGCGATCTACAGCAATGTCAACCTGCCGGCTGAAGAGCGCATGGCAGCACGATTGAAATTTCAACAGCTGCCCCGCAATGCCTCACCGTCGCGCCAGCGCAATCGCTGTGAAGTCACGGGTCGTCCGCGTGGTGTTTTCCGTAAATTTGGTTTGTGTCGTAACAAGCTGCGCGATGTCGTGATGCGTGGCGAGGTTCCCGGCGTAACCAAGGCCAGCTGGTAAAAGGAGAGATCACATGAGTATGAGCGATCCTATCGCCGATATGCTGACCCGCATTCGCAATGCGCAAACGGCCCGCAAGGAAGCAGTTGTCATGCCCGCCTCCAAGCTGAAGGTGGCAATTGCCAATGTGCTGAAGGATGAGGGCTATATTGATGAATTTGCGGTCCGCGAAAATGCTGGCAAGCCGTTGCTGGATATCGCGCTGAAGTATTACGCCGGTCGCGCGGTCATTGAGCGTATCGAGCGTGTTTCCAAGCCGGGTCTGCGTGTGTATCGCGGCAAGGATGAGCTGCCACAGGTAATGAACGGCCTGGGTGTTGCGATTGTTTCGACACCCAAGGGTGTGATGACTGATCGCAGTGCGCGCGCCGCAAATGTCGGTGGCGAAGTCCTCTGTATCGTTGCTTAAGGGGCCAGAATGTCACGTATTGCAAAATATCCTGTTGAGGTGCCAAAGGGCGTCGAAGTGACGCTGGGTACTGGGGAAATCAGCGTCAAGGGCCCGCTGGGGTCGTTGACCCAGTTCATGCTGCCGGCAGTCACCATTGAGCGCGATGGCGACAAGTTGCTGTGCAAGGCTGTAGCCGGTCAGCCCAATGCTGGCGCGATGTCAGGCACCATGCGCGCCTTGTTGAACAACATGGTGACGGGTGTGACCAAAGGCTTCGAGAAGAAGCTGACCCTGGTGGGTGTGGGTTTTCGTGCCCAGGCTCAGGGTGACAAGCTCAATCTTTCGTTGGGCTTTTCGCATCCGGTCGTGCATGAAATGCCCACGGGTGTGAAGTGCGAAACACCGACTCAGACCGAAATCATCATCAAGGGTATCGATCGTCAGCAAGTTGGCCAGGTGGCTGCGGAAATCCGCGCCTATCGCGAGCCGGAGCCTTACAAGGGCAAGGGTGTGCGCTATGCCGACGAGCATGTGGTCATCAAGGAAACGAAGAAGAAATAAAGGCGGATGATCATGGACAAGAAAACGACACGTTTGCGCAGAGCGCGCAAGACTCGCGCCAGGATTGCCGAGCAGAAGGCGGTTCGTCTGAGTGTGCATCGCACCAATCTGCACATTTATGCACAGGTATTTTCCAGTTGCGGTACCCACGTGCTGGCTTCTGCTTCAACGGTGGAAGCCGAGATTCGCGGTAAGGTGCCCAATGGCGGAAATATCAAGGCTGCCGAGCTTGTTGGCAAACTGATTGCCGAGCGCGCCAAGGCCCAGGGGGTGGAAAGTGTTTCTTTCGACCGTTCTGGTTTCCATTACCACGGCCGCATCAAGGCGCTGGCAGAAGCCGCGCGTGAAGGTGGTCTGAAGTTCTGATGTGGCGCGAGCTTACATTCGGAATCAGCTAATAAGCGAGAGATACAATGGCTAAACCGCAAACCAGAAAGCAGCAGCAAGGTCCGGAGAAGATTGATGACGGCCTGCGCGAGAAAATGGTCGCCATCAATCGGGTGACCAAGGTTGTAAAAGGGGGCCGGATTCTTGGTTTCGCCGCACTTACCGTCGTGGGTGATGGTGATGGTGGTGTTGGCATGGGCAAGGGCAAGTCGCGTGAAGTTCCCGTTGCCGTTCAAAAAGCCATGGAAGAAGCGCGCCGCAAGTTGTCGCGTGTCAATCTCAAGGATGGTACCTTGCAGCACACCGTGATTGGTCGTCATGGCGCCTGCCGCGTCCTGATGCAGCCGGCTGGTGCGGGTACCGGCATCATTGCCGGTGGCCCGATGCGCGCGGTATTTGAAGTGGCCGGCGTGACCGACGTGGTTGCCAAGATCTATGGTTCGGCCAATCCGTACAACGTCGTGCGTGCCACCATCAATGGTCTGCAGTCGATGAACACGCCTGCCGAGATTGCCGCCAAACGGGGCAAGAGCGTGCAGGAAATCATGGGGTAAGCAACATGGCTGAAAAGAAAATCAAGGTGACTCTGGTCAAGAGTCTGATTGGCACCAAGGCCGATCATCGTGCCACGGTGCGTGGCCTGGGCCTGCGTCGTCTCAACAGCAGCGCAGTGCTTGAAGATACGCCGTGCGTGCGCGGCATGATCAACAAAGTCGCCTATCTGGTGAAGTGCGAGGGTTGAACGATGCAACTGAATGACATCAAACCGGCCGAAGGCTCAGTCAAGGCGCGGCGTCGCGTTGGCCGAGGTATCGGCAGTGGCCTGGGCAAGACGGCAGGTCGCGGCCACAAAGGTCAGAAATCACGTGCCGGTGGCTTTCACAAGGTGGGTTTCGAGGGCGGTCAGATGCCCTTGCAGCGTCGTCTGCCCAAGCGCGGTTTCGTTTCGTTGACACGTGCGCGCAACGCCGAAGTCCGTCTGTCCGAACTGGAAAAGTTGCCGCTGACGGAAATTGATCTGCTGGCCTTGAAGCAGGCGGGAATTGTTGCGGCAGATGCCCTGTCTGCCAAAGTAATCCTGTCCGGTGAGCTGACCCGCAAGATTGCCTTGAATGGTGTTGCTGCCACCAAGGGTGCGAAGGCGGCCATCGAAGCCGCAGGTGGCAGCGTTGCTGCTGCCTGAGTATCGATCATTGATCTATTGAACCTAGTTTCTGTCGGGATTCCCCTTGGCTACATCCACTTCAACTGCTGCAGGCAAGTCCGCTGGTACCGCCAAGTTCGGTGACCTGTGGCGTCGCCTTGGCTTTCTGCTGGGGGCCATTGTGGTTTATCGCATCGGGGCACATATTCCTGTTCCAGGAATCGACCCGGTCGCCCTGGCCCAGTTGTTCGAGGGACAAAAAGGCGGGATACTCGGTGTGTTCAACCTGTTTTCCGGGGGGGCACTGTCGCGATTCACGATTTTTGCCCTCGGTATCATGCCCTACATTTCGGCGTCGATCATCATGCAGCTGGTGACCATCGCTTCGCCGCATCTGGAGGCGTTGAAGAAGGAAGGTGAAGCCGGACGGCGCAAGATCACGCAATACACTCGCTATGGCACAGTGGGTCTTGCCCTGTTTCAGGGGATTGGTATTGCCATCGCCCTCGAATCCCAGCCCGGTCTGGTGCTGGATCCGGGGTTTGCCTTTCGCCTGACTGCTGTGACGACCCTGCTGACTGGCACCATGTTTCTGATGTGGTTGGGCGAGCAGATTACCGAGCGTGGTCTGGGTAACGGAATTTCCATCATCATCTTTGCCGGGATTGTCGCTGGTTTGCCGAATGCCTTGGGTGGTCTGTTTTCCCTGGTCAGTACGGGTAGCATGCACCCCATTACTGCCCTGTTCATCTTTGCACTGGTGATTCTGGTGACTGGTTTTGTGGTTTTTGTCGAACGTGGGCAGCGCAAGATTCTGGTCAATTACGCCAAGCGTCAGGTGGGTAACAAGATTTATGGCGGGCAGAGCTCGCATCTGCCGCTCAAGCTCAACATGTCAGGTGTGATTCCCCCCATCTTTGCATCCAGCATCATTCTTTTTCCGGCCACGGTGGCGGGCTGGTTTGGAGCCAGTGAAGGAATGAGCTGGCTCAAGGATATTGCGGCAACACTTTCTCCCGGACAGCCGCCGTATGTCATTCTCTATGCGGTGGCAATCATCTTTTTCTGCTTTTTCTATACGGCGCTGGTTTTCAATGCGCGCGAAACGGCTGACAACCTGAAGAAAAGTGGTGCGTTTGTTCCCGGTATCCGGCCAGGTGAGCAGACTTCGCGCTATATCGAAAAAATTCTCATGCGTCTGACGCTGGTCGGCGCAATCTATGTCACGTTGGTCTGCCTGCTCCCCGAGTTTCTGATCCTCAAGTGGAATGTGCCCTTCTATTTTGGTGGCACGTCCCTGCTGATTATCGTTGTGGTCACCATGGATTTCATGTCGCAGGTGCAGGCTTACATCATGTCGCATCAGTATGAAAGTCTGCTGAAAAAAGCCAATTTCAAAGGTGCCGGATTTCCGGCAAGGTAAGAAGAATGTCGAAGGAAGACATGATTGAAATGCAGGGTGAGGTGCAGGAAAACCTTCCCAATGCAACATTCAGAGTCAAGCTCGAGAACGGTCACGTTGTACTCGGGCATATTTCCGGAAAAATGCGCATGCACTACATCCGCATCCTGCCCGGTGACAAGGTAACGGTACAGCTGACACCGTACGATCTGACCAAAGGTCGTATTGTCTTCCGTGCCAAGTGATTCACATTTATCGATAGATATCGTTCGGAGTAGCATCATGAAAGTTATGGCTTCGGTCAAATGCATCTGCCGCAATTGCAAGATCATCCGCCGCAATCGCGTTGTGCGCGTCATCTGCAAGGATCCGCGTCACAAGCAACGTCAGGGTTGATACTTGATATTGCTGGGTAGTTCGTTTATAATCTTCCGTTTCCTCTTTTTGAGAGACGTAAATTCTAGGGTGAGCCTATGGCCCGTATCGCAGGAATAAACATTCCAAATCATCAACATACCGTAATTGCCCTGACGGCAATCTATGGTATTGGCAATACTCGCGCCAGGAAAATCTGTGAGGTGGCGAATATCGCCCCGTCGACCAAGGTCAAGGACCTGAGTGACGCGGAAATGGAGCGTCTGCGCGAAGAAGTTGGCAAGTTTGCGGTAGAAGGTGATCTGCGCCGCGAAGTCACGATGAGCGTCAAGCGTCTGATGGACCTTGGTTGCTATCGTGGTCTGCGTCATCGCCGCGGCTTGCCCGTGCGTGGTCAGCGTACCCGTACCAATGCTCGCACTCGCAAGGGCCCGCGCAAGGCAATTGCCGGCGCCAAGAAGTAAGTTGCAATTAGGGAACTGACATGGCAAAGACCGCAACCAAGGTTCGCAAGAAGATCAAGAAGAATGTTGCCGAGGGCATTGCCCACGTGCATGCATCGTTCAACAACACCATCATCACCATTACCGATCGTCAGGGCAATGCCCTGTCGTGGGCGACTTCCGGTGGTGCTGGCTTCAAGGGTTCGCGCAAAAGCACGCCGTTTGCCGCTCAGGTGGCGGCGGAAGCTGCCGGCAAGGTGGCTCAGGAGTGTGGCATCAAGAATCTGGAAGTCCGCATCAAAGGGCCAGGCCCCGGGCGTGAGTCGGCCGTGCGTGCCTTGAATGCGCTGGGCATCAAGATTTCCAGCATTACCGATATTACCCCGATCCCCCACAATGGTTGCCGGCCGCCGAAGCGTCGCCGTATCTGACCTGTCGGTTTTACCGACGATCAACAAGAACTCAAGGAGTCAAAATAGTGGCCCGCAATCTTGATCCAAAGTGCCGCCAGTGCCGCCGCGAAGGCGAGAAACTGTTTCTGAAGGCAGAAAAATGCTTTACCGACAAATGTCCTGTCGAGCGCCGCGCCTATGCGCCCGGTCAGCATGGGCAAAAATCCGGTCAGCGTCTTTCCGGCTACGGCACCCAGCTGCGTGAAAAGCAGAAGGTGCGTCGTATCTACGGTGTGCTTGAGCGCCAGTTTCGCAAGTCCTTTGCCGAAGCCAACCGGCGCAAGGGGCAGACGGGCGAGAACCTGCTGCAACTGCTCGAAGGGCGTCTGGACGCTGTCGCCTACCGCATGGGTTTTGGTGGCTCGCGTGCCGAAGCGCGCCAGGTCGTGCGTCATAACGGCGTGCTGGTGAATGGCCGTCGCGTCAATATTCCTTCCTATACCCTGCGCCCCGGCGATATCGTGCAACTGACGGATGCTGCCCGCGTTCAGCTGCGCACCAAGGCTGCGCTGGAAGCTGCCGAGTCGCGCGGCTTTCCGGAGTGGGTCGAAATGGATATCAAGACGGGCAAGGGCGTCTTCAAGGCTTACCCGCAGCGCAGTGAGCTGCCGGCAACCATCCACGAAGGTTTGATCGTCGAACTTTATTCGCGTTGATAGCGTTTCTCGATGAATGGCAGGCCGGCAAGTACATGCCAGTACTTGCGCCTGCGTGTTGGGATGCTCATAAAAAGGGATGCAGATGCAAACTAGCGCTCTTCTGAAACCGCGCCATATTGATGTACAAACGCTCTCGCCGGTGCATGCACGTGTTGTCATGGAGCCCTTCGAGCGTGGCTACGGCCATACACTGGGAAATGCCCTGCGTCGTATTCTGCTCTCGTCGATGGATGGCTATGCCCCGACGGCAGCAAGCATTGAAGGCGTGCTCCACGAGTACTCCACCCTTGATGGGGTGCGCGAGGACGTGGTCGATATCCTGCTCAATCTCAAGGGAGTGGTGCTCAAGCTGCACAATCGCAATGAAGCCACATTGAGCCTCTCCAAAAAAGGTGAAGGCGTCGTGACGGCGGCCGATATCGAAGTTTCCCACGATGTCGAAATCATCAATCCGGATCACGTGATTGCGCATGTTGCCCCGGGTGGCAAGCTGGACATGCAGATCAAGGTTGAGAAAGGCCGTGGTTATGTGCCGGCAACCATGCGTCCGAGCGACAAGGAATCACGCGCCATTGGCAGCATCATGCTGGATGCTTCGTTCAGCCCGATCCGTCGTGTCAGCTATGCCGTTGAAGCGGCGCGTGTTGAACAGCGCACCGACCTTGACAAACTGGTCATGGACATTGAAACCAATGGTGCCATCGATCCGGAAGAGGCCGTACGCTATGCCGCTCGTGTGTTGATGGATCAGTTGTCGATCTTCGCCGATCTCGAAGGTACGCCGGTTTCTGCCGAAACGCCGAAGCAGACTGCGGTTGATCCCCTGCTGCTGCGTTCGGTGGATGATCTTGAACTGACCGTGCGTTCGGCAAACTGTCTGAAGGCTGAGAACATTTACTATATTGGCGATCTGATCCAGCGTACCGAGCCAGAACTGCTCAAGACCCCTAATCTCGGTCGCAAGTCGCTCAACGAAATCAAGGAAGTGCTGGCCTCACGCGGTCTGGCGCTGGGCATGAGGCTCGAAAACTGGCCGCCCCAGGGGCTGGGAATCGAGAAGATTTCCTGATCTTTGTCGCTTGTTTCATATCATTTCATCAACCTCTCGATAACGATCAACCGACTGCCAGCATGATGCAGCAGTCGCACAAATACGAGGAAGTATCATGCGTCACGGTAACGGCTTGCGAAAGCTAAATCGCACTTCTGCACATCGCCTGGCGATGCTGCGCAACATGACCAACTCACTGTTGCGTCACGAAACCATCCAGACCACGCTGCCCAAGGCCAAGGAGCTGCGGCGTGTGGTCGAGCCCATGATCACCCTGGGCAAGAAGCCCAGTCTGGCCAATCGCCGCCTGGCCTTTGACCGTCTGCGTGATCGCGAAATGGTCGTCAAGCTGTTTGACGAACTCGGCCCGCGTTTCGCCAATCGTAACGGTGGCTACTTGCGCATTCTGAAGACCGGTTTCCGCGTTGGTGACAACGCACCCATGGCCTTGGTACAGCTGCTCGATCAGCCTGAGCAAGGTGAAGAAGCCCAGGTTGCCGAGTAAGCAGCTGATACGCGTGGCGTCATGGACACAAAAAGCCGGAGCTTGCCTCCGGTTTTTTGTGTCCATGTTTTTGTCTGGGTTGTCTGCGCCGCTGCCTGCCGAGGCCGTCAAGCTTCAGCGCTTGCGCAATTGTCGGTACAGCAGATGGCCCGCGTATAGCGCCAGGGCGGCAAAGATCAGCAGAGAATATTCGGCCAGCGAAAGGCCGAACAGTTTCCAGGCTGGATCGGAGCACAGGCCGCTGGCCTGGAACAGCAACGGTGCCTGTTCGCCTGCCCAATCGACAAACAGCTCCCACCAGGCCGCTTCGCCGCTGCATTGCACATCGGTTGCCACGCGTTGTATGTAGCTTTGGTAGGCTGCAACAGTGGCGCCGGTCAGGCTGACCAGCAGGATCAGCAGGTTGGCCAGACGCCGGCCGGGCAGACTGCCGGCCAGCAGCAGACCGATGCCAGCGGCAAACACCAGCCCCAGTGCTGCCATCCGCTGCAGGATGCATAGCGGACAGGCAGCCAAGCCAAGCGCGTTGCCCAGATAGACCGCGCCACCAAACAGGCTACCGCCAATCAGCAGGAACATGAAGTAAGGAAAGCGCAGCGAATGAAGCAGGCGGGGCAGCATGGACATGGCGGCAGATGATGAACAGGTCAACAGTACAACAGGGCGCGGGGCGCATGGCATTGAAGCGCCCTGGCAGACCGCTGGAAAGTCAGCGGCCTTGCATCTTAGCAGAGGATCATGCCGGCTCCCACGGTGTTGTTGTTGGACTCGTCGATGATGATGAACGCACCGCTGGCGCGGTTATCCACATAGCTGTCGATGCACAGCGGTTGGGCCACCTTGATCGACACGCGCGCCAGATCATTGCAGACAAGCCGTTCGGCAGTCTGCTGCGCAAGGGTATTGACGTCCAGACGATAGCTGATGTCCGTCAGTTTCATTTTGCTTTCACGGGTGGTATGGCGCAGCAGGTACGTGCGGTTCGGCTCAAGGGGCGCTTCAGCCAGCCAGCAGAGCATGGCTGAGAATTGTTTTTGGACACTGGGCAGCTGGTCGGATTTGACGATCATGTCGCCCCGCGAAACATCGATCTCGTCTGCCAGCAGCAGGGTGATGGATTGTTCGGCCCGCGCGCATGGCAGGGATTGCTGAAGCAGGCGTATTTCCCTGACGGTAGAGCGCAATCCGCTCGGCAAGATGGTGACGGCATCACCCACGGCAATTTCACCGGATTCGATACGCCCCATGTAGCCGCGAAAATCGTGGAACGCCTCGGTTTGTGGGCGGCAGACATACTGCACGGGAAAACGCAGCGGCTCATCAGGCAGGCGGTGGGCGGCCGGCGCGGATTCCAGTATTTCAAACAAGGTCGGCCCAGGGTACCAGTCCATCTGCGTGCCCCGCTCGACGATCATGTCGCCGTGCAGCGCCGAGATGGGGATGAACTGCACGCCAGCGATGCCCAGACGTTCGGCAAATTCCTGAAACTCTGCCTTGATGCTTGCAAACCGGGCGGCATCGTGGCCGAGCAGATCCATTTTGTTGACTGCGACCACCAGTTGCGAAATGCCGAGCAGGTGGGCGATATAGGCATGGCGGCGCGTCTGCGTCTGCACACCCTTGCGCGCATCGATCAGGATGATGGCCAGGTCGGCGGTGGACGCAGCGGTGACCATGTTGCGCGTGTATTGCTCATGACCCGGTGCATCGGCGACGATGTATTTGCGCCGTCCCGTGGAAAAGTAACGATAGGCCACGTCGATGGTGATGCCCTGCTCGCGCTCGGCCTGCAGGCCGTCGGTCAGCAGCGACAGATCGACCGCAGTCAGGCCGCGCCGTGCCGAGGTCTGGCTGATGTGGCTGTAGGTATCGCTGAGTATGGATTTGCTGTCATGCAGCAGGCGGCCGATCAGGGTGCTCTTGCCATCATCGACGTTGCCGCAGGTCAGAAAGCGCAGCAGGCCGTTATCGATGTCGGGCAGTTGTTCCAGTGCAGACATTCAGAAATATCCTTCCTTCTTGCGTTGTTCCATGGCGGCTTCCGAGGCCTGGTCATCCAGGCGGGTCGCGCCGCGTTCGGTCACGGTGGTGGTGGCGGTTTCGGCGATGATCTTGTCCACCGTGTCGGCATGTGATTCGACCGGCGCCGTGCAAGGGATGTCGCCCACAGTGCGGAAGCGCACGGATAATTGCTCGATTTGCTCGTTTTCCTTGGCTGGTGTCAGCTCGGTCACTGGTACCAGCTGGCCTTGGCGTCGCACGATGGCGCGTTGATGGGCAAAGTAGATGGAGGGCAGCACCAGATTTTCGCGGGCGATATATTGCCAGACGTCCAGTTCGGTCCAGTTGGAAATCGGGAAAACACGGATGTTTTCGCCCTTGTGGGTGCGCGCGTTGTAGAGATTCCACAGTTCCGGGCGCTGGTTCTTCGGATCCCAGCCACCGAATTCATCGCGGAAGGAAAAAATGCGTTCCTTGGCGCGGGCTTTTTCTTCATCACGGCGGGCGCCACCGATACAGGCATCGAAACCGAATTCGGCGATGGCTTCGAGCAGTGTCACGGCTTGGTGACGGTTGCGCGATTCATCGGCAGACTTCAAGACGACGCTGCCGCGTTGCATGGAATCCTCAACGCGACGCACGATCAGGCGCTCGCCCAATTCTTGGGCACGCCGATCGCGAAAGGCGATCACTTCGGGATAATTGTGACCGGTGTCGATGTGCATCAGCGGAAAGGGAAAACGTCCCGGTCTGAACGCCTTCTCGGCCAGACGCAGCAGGCAGACGGAATCCTTGCCGCCGGAAAACAGCAGTACCGGGTTGCTGCACTGACCGGCGACTTCGCGCAGGATGTGGATGGCTTCGGCTTCCAGCCAGTCCAGATGGGAGAGGCGGCGCTGGGTGTCAGAGGGGATCAAAACGGACATGGCGAATTCTTCGGGTGTCGTAACGCATGGTTGCGTGGTTGCGTGGTTGCATTGTGGTGTGGCGGCATTGACGTGCGGCCACGGATTCACTGCGTGCTGGCAGCGGTTGTGATTTTCACGTGCAGGCCGCATTCCTTGCTGTCGGCTTGTTCCCACCACCAGCGCCCGGCGCGAATGTCCTCGCCGATGCTGACCGGGCGCGTGCAGGGCGCACAGCCGATGCTGGGATAGTGCTTGTCGTGCAGGGCGTTGTAAGGCACCTGGCGACCGTGGAGGTAGGCCCAGATTTCCACATCCGACCATTCGGCCAGCGGATTGAATTTTTCCTGTTGATGATCGGCATCGTACTGTTGCAGCGGCAGGTCGGCGCGCGTGCTGGCCTGCTGGGCACGCTGGCCGGTGATCCAGGCTTGCTTGCCGGCCAGCGCACGGCTCAGCGGTTCCACCTTGCGAATGAAGCAGCATTCCTTGCGCAGGGCGACGGACTCGTAGAAGGCGTTGATGCCCTTTTCCGAGGTGTAGGCTTCGATCAGCTCGTGGCGCGGGTAATACAGCTTGAGCTTCAGGCCATAGTGCTGTTGCAGGCGGGCCATCAGATCATAGGTTTCCGTGGGCAGGCGACCCGTGTCGAGTGAGAAAATCTCGATGGACAGGCTGTCTTGCTGGATCAGATCGGTCAGCACCATGTCTTCGGCGCCCAGGCTGTTGGCAAAGGCGGCCGGGGCGTGGTCGCTGGCAATCCGGGCCAGCAAGCGGCGTGCATCCGCAATGCGCTGTTCCAGGCGAGCCAGCAAGTCGGTATCGCGGAGCGCCGGATGGTCGGCAGGATAGGGACGATAGGGTGTATTCATGGTCATGCGGCAGTCATTCCGGCTGCAGGTGACTGGTTTGGCCGCCGCAGGGACAGGCCGATATCGCTGGAAAACTGATAGGCGCCGCTGAAATCCCGCAGGCTTTGCAGTGCGGCATGGATGTCGTGATCCGGACGGATGGCAAAGGCATCGAAACCGACACGGCGCAGGTAGAACAGCTGGTCGCGCTGCACATCGCCGATGGCCCGCAACTCGCCCCGGTAGTCGTAGCGACTGCGCAACAGGCGGGCGCTGGAATAGCCACGGCCATCGACAAACCTGGGGAAATCGATGGCAATCACGCTGAAATGATTGATATCCGCAGCAATATCGGCGGGTTCGTCGGTTGGCGAGAGCCAGACGCCAAGTTTTTCTCCGGTGGCCTGACGGGCGATGAATTCCTCGCGGCCGGCCAGCCACAATGGCATGGGCAACAGCACCGGCCCGGCGGGAATCACCACGTTTGCCGGGGCGCCGTCATCGCCTGGGCGAACGACCTGCCAATCGTCTTCGATAACCCGGTCATGCTTGATGATCTTAGCCATTGGCGACCTTTCTCTGTTGCAGTTGTGTCGGGTTGTTCGTGTGCGGCGTGCCGTAGACGCGCTCTTTGTAGGGTTCGATGCCCAGGCGGTCGAAGGTGTCGATGAAGCGTTCGCCGTCCAGACGGTTCTCCAGATAGACGTCGATCAGTTGTTCGACTACGCGTGGCACGTCGTCGGCCGCAAAAGATGGGCCCAGGATTTTGCCCAGGCGGGTATCGTTGCCCTGGCGGCCACCAATTGAAACCTGGTACCACTCCTCACCTTTCTTATCGACACCGAGCACGCCGATGTTGCCGATGTGGTGATGGCCGCAGGCGTTCATGCAGCCGGAGATGTTGAGCGAAACATCTCCGATGTCGTGCAGGTAATCGAGATCACCCAAACGCTGCTGGATGGCCATGGAAATCGGCGTGGACTTGGCGTTGGCCAAGGCGCAGACATCGCCACCGGGGCAGCAGATGATGTCGGTCAGCAAGCCCACAGTGGATGTGGCCAGCTTGTGACTGCGCAAAATCTGCCACAGGTTGTAGAGCGCTTGTTTTGGGACATCCGCCAGAATCAGGTTCTGCTCGTGCGAGACACGGGCTTCACCGAAGCTGTAGCGGTCGGCCAGATCAGCCAGCAATTCCAGTTGGTCCGAGCTGACATTACCCGTGGCCTGATCATAGGCTTTCAGTGAAACGGTGACAGCCGCATAGCCGGGTACTTTGTGTGGATGGGTATTGCGCTCCAGCCAGCGGGCAAAGGCTTTATGTTGCTGGCGCTGCGCTTCCAGCTCAGGCACATCATCGCTCAGCGTTGCATACGCAGGCGGTGTGAAGTGGCGGCTGATACGGGCAACTTCCTCTGCGGTCAGCGTGGCGGGGCCATCTTTGACATGCTGCCATTCTTCTTCCACCTGACGGGCGAACTCCTCGGGACCCAGGGCTTTGACCAGTATCTTGATGCGGGCCTTGAAGGAGTTGTCGCGGCGGCCATAACGGTTATAGACGCGCAGAATGGATTCCAGATAGGTGATCAAATGCTGCCAGGGCAAAAACTCGCGAATCAGGCTGCCAATAATCGGCGTGCGGCCCAGGCCACCACCGACCAGCACACGAAAACCTACCTCGCCGTTTTCATCGAGCTTCATGTCCAGGCCGATGTCGTTGACCTGTATTACCGTGCGATCTGTCGCCGCGCCATTCACCGCAATCTTGAATTTGCGCGGCAGGTAAGCGAACTCCGGATTGAAGGTCGACCACTGGCGAATGATTTCGCACCAGGGACGCGGATCAGCGATTTCATCGGCTGCGACACCAGCAAATTGATCCGTGGTGGTGTTACGCACATCGTTGCCGGAAGTCTGGATGGAATGCATCTGTACAGTGGCCAGTTCTGCCAGTACGGCGGGCGTGTCTTCCAGCGGAATCCAGTTGTATTGGCAGTTGTGACGAGTGGTGAAATGCACATAGCTGCGATCGTAGCGGCGGGCGATATCA
The DNA here is from genome assembly GCA_019105045.1 of Sterolibacterium sp. Classification (GTDB taxonomy): domain Bacteria; phylum Pseudomonadota; class Gammaproteobacteria; order Burkholderiales; family Rhodocyclaceae; genus Sterolibacterium. Next base: position 15,624 of record JAHRWT010000026.1, on the reverse strand, counting down.
GCCAGCTTGCGCATCTGCTTGCTGTTGAGCATGCCGTAAGGCACGGCGATACGGAACATCGGCGCATGGCGCTGGATGTAGAGGCCGTTTTGCAGACGCAGCGGTCGCAGGTCGTCTACACTCAGCTCGCCGGCAAAATGGCGCTGCATCTGGTCGGTGAACTGAGCGACACGCTGGTCGATCATGGCCTGGTCGAATTCATCGTATTGGTACATGGAAATCTCCGGAGGAAGCGAGGCGGAAGATTTATTGGGAAACCAGCTTGCTGCCCACCAGGATCAGCATGGTGGCCAGCGTCGAGCGCAGGATGCGCTCCGGTACGCGGGCAGCAAGATGGCTGCCCAGGTAAATACCCGGCAGGGAACCCAACAGCAGGCTGCCCAGCAGAGTCCAGTCGACGCTGCCCAGCCACCAGTGTCCCAGGCCGGCCACCAGGGTCAGCGGTACGGCGTGGGCCAGTTCGCTGCCGACAATGCGCAGGGCAGAGAGCCGAGGGTAGAGAAACAGCAGTGCCATGGTGCCAAGCGCCCCTGCGCCGACCGAGGAAATCGTCACCAGGATGCCAAGAAATGCGCCGGCCACCACCGTCAGCAGCGCCGTACGTGTCTGATGCTGGGGTGAGGCCGTCGCAGGCAGCGTTTGCTGGGCGTAGGCTTGCAACTGGCGGCGAAAAATCAGCGACAGGGCCGTCAGCAGCAGTGCAATGCCCAGCGTGACAGAAATCAGTCGAGTTGCGCCTCCCAGACCTTCCGGAGCCAGGTTGTGCGTCAGGATCAGGGTGAGCAACGATGCCGGCACGCTGCCGGCTGTCAGTCGTTTGACGATGCGCCAGTCCACCGAACCCCGACGGGCATGCACGATGCTGCCGCCGGATTTGGTGATGGCGGCGTAGAGCAGATCGGTCCCCACGGCAGTGGCTGGATGGATACCGAACAGCAGTACCAGCAACGGTGTCATCAGCGAGCCGCCGCCAATGCCGGTCAGGCCGACGATGGCGCCAACGACAAATCCGGCCAGGCTGTAGGAAAAATCCATGATGCGTGCAATCAGGTGATCAAGCAATTGGGCAGAGGCGGCGAGATGGGCGGGTACTCGCGAAAACCCATCCCGCAGGAAGAGCTGCATCTTAAACAGAACGTCTTAAAACATTAAATACTTTGTTTGCACAAATAAATAATTCTGAGTTATAAATCATGGCATGAATCTGCAACAACTGCGTTATGCCCATGAAGTCGCCAAGCGCGGCCTGAACGTCACCGAGGCAGCAGCGGCGCTATATACGTCGCAACCGGGGGTGAGCAAGCAGCTCCGCTTGCTGGAAGAGGAGCTGGGCGTTGATATCTTCGTGCGCCAGGGGCGGCGACTGACCGACATCACGGTGCCCGGCCGGCAGATTCTTGACATCATCGAGCAGGTGCTGGGCAGTCTGGCCAATCTCAAGAAAGTGGGTGAAGAGTTCAGCCAGGCCGACAGCGGCACGCTGACCATTGCCACCACGCACACCCAGGCGCGCTACGCCCTGCCGCCGGTCATCCGCGCCTTCATGGCGCGTTATCCGGGGGTGCGGCTCGAATTGCACCAGGGCAGCCCGACGCAGATCTGCGACTGGGTGATCGCCGGCAAGGCCGATCTGGCCATCGCCACCGAGGCCATTGCCGAGCAGCATGAGCTGGTGATGCTGCCCTGCCAGCAGTGGAATCGTTGTGTCGTGGCGCCGCCCGATCATCCCATTCTGAGCGAGCAGCCATTGACTCTGGAGGCGATTGCCCGCTATCCGGTGGTGACCTATGACAGCGCGTTTTCCGGGCGCAGCCAGATCAACAAGGCATTCGCCGCGCGCAACCTGCGGCCCAATGTGGTGCTTACCGCCATCGATGCGGACATCATCAAGACCTATGTCAGCCTGGGGCTGGGCATTGGCATCGTCGCCGCCATGGCCTACGATGCGGCCACGGATACCGGCTTGCGGGCAATCGATGCGGCGCATCTGTTCGAATCGAGCATGACTCGCATCGGCATCCGGCGCAATGCCTGGCTGCGTGAATACGCCCATGTGTTCATCGAACTGTTTGCCCCGCACTTGAACCGGGAGCTGGTACAGGCCGCCTTGCAGGGCGACCAGCGGACAGATCCGGGATTGTGATGGTTGCAGTCATTGCAATCCTTGCAATGACTGCGAGTGCAGTCATCATGCGCCCGGTCATTCGGGCAATGCCGGGTGGTGTCAGTCCAGCGTATCGCCGTTCAAGGCCTGTTGCTGGCGGTCGAGAAATTCCTGCATGTTGTCGATGCCACGGAATTGCAGAATGGTCGAGCGCACGGCGGCTTCCAGCAAGACGGCCAGGTTGCGTCCCGCCGCGACGGGGATGACAACCTTGCGCACGGGCACGCCGAGAATGGTTTCGGTCTGCGCATCCAGCGGCAGGCGGGTGGCTTCGGGCACGCCGGGTTGCAGTTTCTGCATGTGCACGATGAGCTTGAGCTTCATCTTGCGTCGGCTGGCAGCTTCACCAAAAATGGTGCGGATGTTGAGCAGGCCCAGGCCGCGTACTTCAAGAAAATCGCGCAACAGCTCCGGGCAGCGGCCCTCCAGGGTGTCCGGCCCCAGGCGGGAGACTTCAACAACGTCGTCAGCCACCAGACCGTGACCGCGCGAGATCAGCTCCAGGCCCAGCTCGCTCTTGCCCACCCCCGATTCGCCGGTAATCAGCACGCCCATGCCGAGCACGTCCATGAAAACCCCGTGCAAGGAGGCCGTTTCGGCAAGCTGCCGCGCCAGATACAGGCGCAATGAATCAATGACGGTGGCCGAGGAAAGTGGGGTGGCAAACAGGGGAATGTCGCCGCGTTCGCATAGTTCTCGCAGCATTTCCGGAATCTCGCAGCCGTCGGCGACGATCATTGCAGGGGGGCGGGCTGCGACGATCTCGACCATGTAGTGATTGACCTTGTCGGCCTGGCGGCCCTGGGACCAGCGAATTTCCGAGGTGCCAAATACCTGGATGCGTCCGGGATGGATGAGATTGAGGTGGCCGACCAGATCGGCGGGGGAAGCGTCCAGCTGTCTGACGCTGATGGCCTCGTTCATGGAGCCGCAGATCCATTCGAGATGCAACCGCTCCCGGTTCAGCTCAAACAGCTGATTGACGATCAGCTGGGGCATCGGCCTGCCAGTTCAGGAACAAATCATGTACGGTCTGGGCATCTGCTGCCGTGGCCAGTTGTTCGCGAATCTGCCGATCTGAAAAAATCTGGGCCAGTTCGGAGAGCAGCTGCAAATGACGTTCGGTTGCTGTTTCAGGTACCAGCAGGACAAACAGCAGGGAAACTGGCTTGCCGTCCGGCGAGTCGAACTGCACCGGCGTGCTCAGGCGCAGAAAGCCGCCCAGCGCATCCTTGAGGCCATTGATGCGGCCATGCGGAATGGCGATGCCCTGCCCCAGGCCGGTTGAGCCGAGCTTTTCGCGCGCGAACAAGGCGTCATACACCGTGCTGCGTGCAAGTCCGTGGAGGTTTTCAAATAGTATTCCGGCCTGTTCGAAAACTCGTTTCTTGCTGCCCGCTTCAAGGTCGAGCAGGATGTTTTCTGGAGGCAGGAGTCTGGCGATCTGATTCATCGGTGACGAAAATAAACCATCGTCGGTCGAGGGACACGAAGTATATCCCCGAATGACCGACGAGGTTGTGACCGTTGTCTGAAGGTTGGCTGGATTGCGTCAATCGACGATCTGGCGTTTCTGACTTTCGTGTGCGTGATTGGAGAGCTTTTCCTTGTGCTTGAGAACCTGGCGATCCAGTTTGTCGATCAACGTGTCGATGGCGGCATACAGATCGGCTTCGACGCTGTCGGCGTGGATGTCCTTGCCTTTGAGATGCAGGGTGATTTCAGCCTTTTGCTGGAGCTTGTCAACGGAAAGTATGACGTTGATGCTGGTGACGTTGTCGAAATGGCGGATGATCCGTTCCAGCTTGGTTTTTACATAGCTGTCGATAGCGGGGGTGACGTCAACGTTGCGGCCGGTGATATTGATATTCATGGAGGCTCCTTGGATTGTCGGGGCTGGGGTAAAGGGTTGAAGAAACGGGTAGTCCTCAGGAACAGGCAAGCGGCCACCCGGTGAATTTACAGCGATTTGCGCAGGCTGACAGGAGGTATATTGAGGCCTTCGCGGTATTTTGCAATGGTTCGTCGGGCAACGACAATGCCCTGCGCGCCAAGGAGTTCGGCAATCTTCGCATCGGACAGCGGTTTGCGTCTGTTTTCCTCGCTGATCAGTTGCTTGATGAGAGCGCGTATTGCCGTTGATGAGGCCGCGCCCCCCGTATCGGTGGCGACGTGGCTGCCGAAAAAATACTTGAGTTCGAAAATGCCGCGTGGTGTGGCCATGAATTTCTGCGTGGTCACGCGCGAGATGGTTGATTCATGCAGGTTCAGCGCATCGGCAATTTCGCGCAAGACCAGCGGCCGCATGGCGATTTCACCGTGTTCGAGAAAAGCCTGCTGGCGCTCGACGATGGCTTGCGAGACGCGCAGGATGGTGTCGAAGCGCTGTTTTATATTCTTGATCAACCAGCGGGCTTCCTGCAGCTGGCTGGCGAGTCCGGCATGGGCACTACCGTTGCCTCGTTGCTGTTGGAGGATGTTGGCGTACAGGCGGTTGATGCGCAGCTGCGGCATCGCCGCCTGGTTGAGGCTGACCAGCCATTGATTGCGCTGTTTGCGGACGACAACGTCCGGAATGATGTAGCGGGTATCCAGCGGCGCGTACTGCGCTCCCGGGCGGGGATTGAGTGAGCGGATCAGCTCATGGGCGGCGCGCAGGGCGTCGTCATTGCAGCGCAGGGCGCGTTTGAGTCTGGCGAAGTCGCGGGCAGCCAGCAATTCAAGATGGTCATGCACCAGGGTCAATGCCAGATTGCGGGTCGGTGAGGCCGGCTGGTTTTCCAGTTGCAGCGCCAGGCATTCCTGGGGGCTGCGGGCAGCGATGCCGGGTGGGTCGAGACTTTGCAGGCGGCGCAGGGCGATATTCAGCGCTTCGAGCAGCTCTTCACGGCTATCGTCCTGGCGTTCTGCCGCATCTTCGGGCAGGCCGCCAAGCAGCATATCGACGAGTTCTGTCATGGTCTGTTCGAGATAGCCATCCTCGTCCAGCGCTTCAATCAAAAAGCCGACCAGATTGCGCTCATGGTCAGCCAGCTGCATCAATCCAAGCTGGGCGCCGAGATGTTCGCGCAAGGAAATTTCGGCCTGCAGGAATTCTTCATGGTCGCCGTTGTCGTCATTGGCATCACGCGGCTGGCGGGTGCGCAGCTCGGCAGACCAGCCATCACTGTCGGCTGCATAGTCTGCGCCGTCATAGGTGGCAGGTGGTTCGCTGAAGTCGCCGGGTGCATTGTCACCATCAGGCGCAGTGTCCGTTTCGTGACGGCCGTGTGGCGCCTCGAATGTGTCGCGGGCCGGCGTGAAGCTGTTTTCGTGTGGCTCGGCGAGTTCGAGCAGGGGGTTGTCCTGCAGCATCTGGCCAATTTCCTGCGTCAACTCCAGCGTTGACAGTTGCAGCAGACGAATCGACTGTTGCAGTTGCGGAGTCAGTGCAAGATGTTGGGAAAGTTTGAGCTGGAGCGTCTGTTTCATGATCAGGCAACTCAGGCAACCGCTCGGCCTGGCGAAAATTACATGCGAAAACTTTCGCCGAGGTAGATCTTGCGAACGCTTTCATTATAGATGATCTCATCCGGCCGGCCCGAAACCAGCACCTCGCCGGCATTGATGATGGTGGCCCGGTCGCAGATACCCAGAGTCTCGCGCACATTGTGGTCGGTAATCAGCACACCGATGCCGCGTTCCTTGAGAAAGCGGATGATTTTCTGGATGTCGATGACGGCAATCGGATCGACGCCGGCAAAAGGTTCGTCAAGCAGGATAAAACGTGGATTGCAGGCCAGGGCACGGGCGATTTCGACGCGGCGGCGCTCCCCGCCTGACAGGGAAATGGCCGGATTGTTGCGCAGGTGAGTGATGTGCAGTTCCTGCAGCAGGGCATCCAGACGATTTTCGATTTCATCCTTGGGCAGTTTTTGCAGTTCAAGCACGGCGCGGATGTTGTCGGCCACATTGAGCTTGCGAAAGACCGAGTTTTCCTGCGGCAGATAGGACAGGCCAAGCTGCGCGCGGCGGTGGATGGGCATGTGGGTGAGCGTGACGCTGTCCTGTATGCCGGCATTGTCCATAATGCGGATGTTGCCGCCATCGGCCGCCACCAGGCCGACAATCATGTAGAAACAGGTGGTCTTGCCGGCACCATTGGGTCCCAGCAGACCGATCACTTCGCCGCTGCCGACATCAAATGAAACATCCTTGACGACATTGCGTGATTTGTATTGCTTGCGCAGTCCTTCCATGACCAGCCGGGTCATTCCTGTCCCTCCATGTCCTGTCCAGCGGCGATGTCTGCAGATGGATCATCAGATTTTTCAATGTTTTTGAGCAGTTTGCGAATCAGATCAACCGCAAAACCGCGCCCTTGCAGGAAGCGCGCCTGGCGCGCCCACTCACGGGCATCACGCGGTGCCTGGGCAAACCGGCTGCGCCAGATTGCGTGCGCGCGCGAATATTCGTCGGCGATTTCTTCCTGCGCCAGACTGCTGCTGATGAGTTCGTCGGCGATTCCGCGTTGACGCAGGTTGTACGTCAGCCGGGCGGTGCCAAAGCGGTTGGCGTGGCTACGGGCATAGGCCTGGGCCGCACGCTCATCGGAAAGCAGACCTTTTTGTTCGAGCTGGTCGAGCACCTTGTCGATATCCTCGATGGACGGCAGTCTGACGGGGCAGGCATTGTCCGTGTCTGCGCGGTTGTGTGCGTCGCTGGCGGCTGCATCCGCCCGCTGCAAGCGGTTGAGTTTTGCCGCCAGTTTTTTGGCCAGTTCAGCGCGACTGTGCTCGCGTTGGGCGAGCAGTTTGATCGCCAGGACCCGCAGCACTGACTGTGGGCTTTGTGCTGGCGCTTTCATGTTTTCATGAGCTGATGGTTGAACCAGCCCGGCAGGTTGTGCTGAATCGCATGTGCCACCTACCGGTACCGGTGCATGGCCGTTCAGTCCTGATCGCTCTTGTCATCCGCGCTCGTTTGACCGGCGGCCAGCGCGAGGGCGCTCACGCCGACGGCTTCACGCACGCGGTTTTCGATTTCACGGGCGATTTCACCGCGTTCCTTGAGGTATTCGCGTGCGTTGTCCTTGCCCTGGCCGATTTTTTCGCCCTTGTAGGAATACCAGGCGCCAGATTTTTCAATGATCTTGTGTTCCACGCCCAGATCAATGATTTCGCCGACACGCGAAATGCCTTCGCCGTAAAGAATATCGAAGTGGGCCTCGCGAAACGGCGGGGCGACCTTGTTCTTCACTACCTTGACGCGGGTTTCGTTGCCGATGACTTCGTCAGCCTTTTTGATCGCACCCGTGCGGCGAATATCCAGACGCACAGAGGCGTAGAACTTGAGCGCGTTGCCGCCGGTGGTGGTTTCCGGGCTGCCGAACATCACGCCAATCTTCATGCGGATCTGGTTGATGAAGATCACCAGCGTATTGGTGCGCTTGATGTTGCCGGTCAGCTTGCGCAGCGCCTGGCTCATCAGACGGGCCTGCAGGCCGGGCAGCTGGTCGCCCATTTCACCTTCGATTTCGGCGCGCGGCACGAGCGCGGCCACCGAGTCGATGACGACGATATCGACACCGCCCGAGCGCACCAGCATGTCGGCGATTTCCAGCGCCTGTTCGCCGGTATCCGGCTGGGAAATCAGCATGTCGCCGACATTCACACCGAGCTTGCCGGCATACACCGGGTCAAGGGCATTTTCGGCGTCGATATAGGCTGCGGTGCCGCCGGCTTTCTGGATTTCGGCGACGACGTGCAGACAGAGCGTGGTCTTGCCGGAAGATTCCGGACCGTAGATTTCGACCACCCGGCCGCGCGGCAGACCGCCCACGCCCAGCGCCAGATCGAGGCCCAGCGAGCCGGTGGAGACGGTTTGCAGATCGTTTTCGATCTGCGAATCGCCCATTTTCATGATCGAGCCCTTGCCAAACTGTTTTTCGATCTGCGCCAAGGCGGCTTGCAGGGCTTTGCTCTTGTTTTCGTCAATTGCCATTGTCATTTTTCCTCGTCAAAGTCTGTCTTGGATTATGGCACAGTTCCAAGGCTTCCAGCCGCGTCAGCAGACCGCGCAGGGCATGGTGAGTGGCCTGCTTGCGCACATCGGTGCGGTCGCCGGAAAAGTGCCTTGTTTGTACCGTTATCAGGCGGGCGTCGCTGTTTGCCGGATCGGGCAGCGCCCAGGCAAAGCAGACTGTGCCGACGGGCTTGCCGACTACTGCACCGGTCGGGCCGGCGATGCCGCTGATTGCCACGGCCACCTGGGCATGGGCATGTTGGAGGGCGCCTTGCGCCATGGCCTGCACGGTCGCCTCGCTGACCGCGCCATGTTGTGCAAGCAGTGAGGCCGGGACCCCCAGCATGTCCTGCTTGGCGGCATTCGAATAGGGGATGAAACCGCGTTCAAACCAGCTTGAGCTGCCGGCAATGGCGGTGATGGCGGCGGCCAGCAGCCCGCCCGTGCAGGACTCGGCGCAAGTCAGTTGCCACTGGCGGGCGCTGAGCGCTGCGCCAACAGCCGCAGCCAGCGGGTCGATGTCGAGGTTCATGGACATGGGGCAGCGGAGGATGGGGGCGGGTCAGGCCAGCATGATCTTGGCCAGCAGAACCTTGGCCAGCAGGACGACTACCAGCGTATGGGCGGCGGCGGCCACATCGTCCATCATCACGCCGAAACCGTTTTTCATGTTCTGGTCAAACCAGTTGGCCGGCGGCAATTTGACGATGTCGAAGAAACGAAACAGCAGAAACGCGGCCAGTTGCCAGAAAAATCCTGTGGGCGTGAGCAACAGCACGCACCAGAACGGCACGATTTCATCCCAGACGATGGCGCCATGATCGGCCACACCCAGCGCCTTGCCAGTCTGTTCGCAGGCCCAGACCCCGTAGCCCAGCGCCAAGGCGAGAAACAGTGCGAACAGCGTGCTGTCCGGCATCACCTCGCGCAGCAGGGGGTAGCTCAGCCAGGCAAACAAAGTGCCGATCGTGCCGGAGGCCCAGGGCGACAGACCACTGCCCAGCCCGCAGGCGAAAAAATGATGCGGCGAGCGAAACAGAAAGGACCAGGGTGGGGGCGGGTTTTTCTTGATTTTCATCTGTCAGTTTCATCGTCTGCCGGCAGGTGGGCATCGGCAAAGTGGTCATGGCCATGGCGCAAGCACTGTATTTCCTGGCCGTCAGCGTCAAGCACGCGAATCTGCCTGGCCGGGCTGTCGAGCATGGTATGTACTGTGCCGATGCAGTGCAGCGGCAGTTGCAGCTGTTTGCTCAAAGCCAGAATTTTCTCATGATGCGTCCGGGAGGCGGTGAATAACAGCTCATAGTCATCACCGCCAGCCAGCAGGCAGTTCGCGGCCAGTTGGCGGTCAATATCCGTCGCCAGCGCGGCGGCCGGGAGCCGATCGAAATGCAGTGTGGCGGCCAGTTGCGATTGTTCGAGTATGTGGCCCAGATCGGCCAGCAGGCCATCGGAGACGTCGATGGCGGCATGGGCCAGCGCCTGCTGGCTGAGTGCTTGACCCAGCGCCAGACGCGGTTGAGGGCGGTCGAGCGCGTCCAGGCAGCGGTCATGCAGCGCAGGCGGCAACTGGCAGCGGCCCTGGCGTTGCGCCAGCCCCAGTGCGGCCAGACCGGGATTGCCGGAAATCCATACGTCATCATCTGGCTGTGCGTTGGAACGCAGCAAGGCTCGGTTGGTGGAAATCTCGCCAAACAGGGTGATGCTGAACGTCAGCGGTCCGCGCGTGGTATCGCCGCCGATCAGGTCGATGCCGAACGCCTCGGCACAGTCAAACAGTCCCTCGGCATAGGCCGCCAGCCAGGGGTCGTCGAGCGCCTTTTCCGTCGGCAGGGCCAGACCAAGCAGCGCCCAACGCGGTTGTGCGCCCATCGCCGCCAGGTCGGACACATTGACCGCCAGCGTTTTCCAGCCCAGATTGAACGGCATGTCGTCTGGCAGAAAATGTGTGCCGGCGATCAGCATGTCGGTGGTCATCACGATGTCCATGCCGGGTGCCGGGCGCACGATGGCGGCATCATCACCTACGCCCAGTATGCTGTGCCGGGGTGGGCGCTTGAAGTGACGGTCGATCAGGGCGAATTCTGAGGGCATGGGCGACCTTGATTGAATTCAGGGGGTGGCCCGCTTGAGCCGTTCAGTTGTCTTGCGCCCGCCGGGTTTCATGTGGCCGCAATTCGGCGGCGAGTTTGTCGAGTACGCCATTGATGAATTTATGGCCGTCAGTACCGCCGTAATCCTTGGCCAGGTCGATGGCTTCGTTGAGGATGACGCGATAGGGAGTTTCCGGGAAATGGGCGAATTCACAGGCGGCCATCAGCAGGATGCCGCGTTCGATGGGCGAGACTTCATCCCAGGCACGGTCGATATGCGGTGCCAGAGCAGCCTGCAGGCTGTCCGCATGATCCAGCGTCTGACTGAGCAGAGTGCGATAGAGCGTCAGGTCGGCCTTGTCGAAATTGGTGACGCCCATGGCATAGCCTTCGATGGCGGCCTGATCCTGACCACCGACCAGATATTGATACAGGCCTTGCAGGATGAATTCACGGGCGCGGCGGCGGGGTTGTTTGGCAGCCATTTACTTGACCGCACGCAGCAGGTTGGCCATTTCGACGGCGGCCTGGGCGGCTTCCGTGCCTTTTACCGTCATGCGCACCAGTGCCTGGTCGTCGTCTTCGGTCGTCAATACGGCATTGGCAATGGGGATGCCGGTATTCAGCTGGACATTCAGGATGCCACGGGCCGATTCGTTGGAAACCACTTCAAAGTGATACGTCTCGCCACGAATCACGCAGCCCATGGCGACCAGAGCATGAAAACGGCTGCTCTGCGCCATGGTCTGCAGCACCAGCGGCAGCTCCAGCGCGCCGGGCACGCTGGCCAGGGTGATATTGCGGGCGTCCACGCCGAGGCGGATCAGTTCGGTAACACATGCCTGGCGCAGACCTTCGCCGATTTCCGGATTGAAGCGACTGACGACGATGCCGACGCACAGGCCCACACCGGCCAGATCGGGAGCGATTTTGTTGATTTCGTTGATTTGCTGCGTGGATGACATGAGGGTTCCTGAATTGATTGGTTTCGCATCAATGCAGCGTCAGCTGCGCGTGCCGTCCGCCGCCAGATAGCCGCAGACCTCCAGACCAAAGCCGGTCATGCTGGGCATTTTGCGTGGGCTGGACATGAGCCGCATTTTGCCTACCCCCAGGTCGAGCAGAATCTGGGCGCCGATGCCATAGATGCGCGGGTCCCACTTGCCGGTCGGGCGGGCGTTGTCCGTGCGGGCCTGCAGCGCGGCAAGCAGCTCCTGGCCGCCGTCCTGGCGGCGATGCAACAGCACGATGACCCCGCCGCCATTGGCCGCGATGCGTTGCAGCGCCTGATCCACATTGAAGCCGCCTTGCGGCGTCTGGCTGTCGAGAAAATCCAGCAGCGAGGCGGCCTCCTGTACCCGCACCAGGGTTTCCTGATCGCGCTGGATAGTGCCCAGGGTCAGTGCCAGATGCACATCTCCTGTGGTCTTGTCCTCAAAGGCGGTGAGCTGGAAGCGACCGTGCTGGTTATGCACTTCCTTTTCGGCGACGCGCTCGATCAGGCGTTCGGTTTCGCTGCGGTAATGGATCAGGTCGGCAATGGTGCCGATTTTGAGGTCATGCTCTTTTGCGAACTCGATCAGATCGGGCAGCCGGGCCATGCTGCCATCCTCCTTGAGGATTTCGCAAATCACCGCCGCCGGTTCGCAGCCGGCGATCTGGGCCAGGTCGCAGCCGGCCTCGGTATGTCCGGCACGCACCAGCACGCCGCCGGGCTTGGCCATGATGGGGAAGATATGGCCGGGCTGAACGATGTCGGCCGCGCGGGCAGTCTTGGCTACCGCAGCCTGCACCGTACGGGCACGGTCATGCGCCGAGATGCCGGTGGTGACCCCTTCGGCGGCCTCGATGGAAACGGTAAAGGCGGTCGAGAACTGGCTGCGGTTATCGCGCGCCATCGGGTTCAAACCCAGCTGCTGGCAGCGTTCTTCGGTCAGCGTCAGGCAGATCAGGCCGCGACCATAGCGCGCCATGAAATTGATGACTTCGGGAGTGACGTATTCGGCGGCAATGACCAGATCGCCTTCGTTCTCGCGATCTTCCTCATCGACGAGGACCACCATCCTGCCGGCGCGGATGTCGGCGATAATCTCTTTGATCGGGCTGACACTCATGGCTGTTCGTCTCGATACAAGCTTCCAGGGCGGACGCAAAGCGGGTTATTGTAATCGTTTCGGCACAGGCCGTCTGCCAGCGGCTGTGTCAGACAGGGAGAAGGAAGTGAGCTATATGGCGACGGATCAGGCGTATTGCGCGGCTTTGCTGGCCATCGTCCTGCTGGGCATGTTCACGCTGTATGGTGCGCTGAAGAACCTGAGTCCCTATGGCCGACTGCGCCCGTCGCACAAGGCATCGCAGACGCAGGGTCGGGAACTGACGCTGCCTTCCTCAGTGGCCTGGCTGCTGTTCGAGAGTCCGCAGCTGTTTGCCTTTGCGCTGACTTTCTGGCTGCTGGCCGACGGGCATGCGGTGCCGGCCCTGGTGCTGTTCGCGCTGTGGCAGGCGCATTACCTGTATCGCGGCCTGATCTATCCGCTGCGCCGCCGCGATCGGGGCAAGCGCTTTCCGCTGCTGAACGTGATCTTCGGCTTTCTGTTCAATCTGCTCAACGGCTACGCCAATGGCTATGCCGTCAGCCATGCCGCGCATTTGACGGGCAACGACTGGTTTGCCACGCCCTGGTTCATCATCGGCCTGCTGGTGGCCGGTGTGGGCTGGTGGATCAATTTCGATGCCGACAATCGCCTCATCGCCCTGCGCAGTGATGGCTCTACCGGTTACAGGATTCCGCAGGGCGGTTTGTTCCGCCAGGTTTCTGCGGCCAATTATTTCGGCGAAATCCTGCTGTGGAGTGGCTGGGCGCTGATGAGCCTGAGCTGGGCCGGACTGGTGTTCGTGCTGTTCACCCTGGCCAATCTGGTACCCCGGGCCTGGGCCAGCCATCAGTGGTACCGGGCGCAGTTCGCCGCTTATCCTGCTGAGCGTAAAGTTCTCATTCCCTATTTGTGGTGACTGCGCGACAGGTTTCAGGAAAGGGGCTGCAACCGGGCGCGCTTCCCTAGGCGTAACTGTCGATGACATTGCCGAGGTTGGGCGGGTTGTTGATTGCGGCTGTCATGGCCTGACTGGCCGCCTGCAGCAGTTCCAGCGCGCCTTGCGACTGGATGTCCATGGCTTTCTCGAACAGGGCCACCTGCACGGCATTGTCGAGTTCAACTTGCTGCAGGTTGGTGGCTACAGCGGCCAGACTGGCAACGTCCATGATCTGCTCTCCTGCGAGATCCGTTTCTATGAGGCCCGGTAGGCAGCGCCTACAAGCCTGGCTGGCTGGGGCCGCGAATGAGACAGCCCCCAGCCTAGGGCAAAAGCCGGATAGGCTACAAGCGTAATGTTGCAATCAGTGCGTGTTTTTTGGCATGAGGCCGGCAAATGGCAAGGCATGGGTTCGGGCATGGCGGCTTAACGTTCATATGCAGAAGTCTGACATCCCTTCGCATGAAGAACGCCAGGGGTGAGTTCTCCCGCCCCTGACCCCGCCCCGGGCTGCCCGTCGGCTCGCAACATTCGTGCGCTCATCGTTCCTGACCCGGCATCAGTGGGTTCTTTCACGCTGACCCGGAACCACGGTCCAGGATCGCTGGGGTCAGCTTTTCAGCAAACGGCGCAGGATGAAGCGCACCAAAGGTGCCAGTGGGGCGGTCAGCCAGCGGTATGCGCCCAGGCGGGCCTGCATTTCCGCCTGATAATCGCTGAAGCGATGTTGCTGGAACTGCAGGATTTCCTGGCTTTCCCGGGTGTCCATCCAGGAGGTGTAGAACCTGGCCTGACCGAACATGGAGGCGGGCAGTGCAATGCCCAGGGCTTTGAAGGCCGTGCTCATGAACTCCTGTTGTGTGACCTGGCAATCATGGCCGCCGCCCAGCAGGAAAACACGACCGACAGCGCGTGGGTTGTCGAGACTGTTGGCAATGGCGGTGGCCACATCCACGGGATGCACATATTCCAGCGGATTGTCCGGGCGCACATTGAACAGCTGGCGCAAAGTCACCAGATCGGCGGCCAGTGTGCGCGCATCCACGGAAACGCCGACGCGCAATACGCACCAGGGGATGCTGCTGGCGGCCAGGGCGGCTTCGATGGCGACTTTGTGGCGGGTGTAATTATCCGTGGCCTGCACGGAATCCGTCGCTTGCATCAAGCGTGTCATCGGCTCCGGATAGCCGAAGACGGTGACCGAAGACGGATAGATCATGAGCGGTCTGGCTTCAGCCGGCAAAGCTTCGATGGCCTGGATCAGGCGCAAGGTGGCTGTGACATTCACTTCTTCGGCCAGCGCTGGCGCTGACTCGGTCAGCGGCGGCAGTATGGCCCCCAGATGCACCACGGCATTCAAGCCCGGCAGCAAAGGCGCGAGATCGGCTTTTCTGAGATCGGCCCAATGCACTTCGTCGTAGCTGGCCTTGAGGCGTTCGGCCAGCGTGCGATTGAGCGGATTGTCCAGATCCATGGCCAGCACGCGATAGCCGCGTTGCTTGAGTTCTTGTATAACCATTTGCCCAAGACGCCCGAAAGCGCCGGTTACCAGAGCGGTAGCTTGAATTTTTGTCATGGTTCTTTCCTGTTTGCGGCGCGTGTTGCCAAGGGAGGTGTAACAACAAGAATCAAAAAAAGCTGAGGCTAACAGACAGGCAGACAGGCTCAGTGCGGTCGCCTTGCTCTTGAGGGCGCCCCGCGTCGTTGCCTGGCCACCGTGCCGGTTGCCAATGATGGTTGGAGGCGGATGGGTGAATTCACGGTTTCTTCATCGGCAAGCAAAGGCGGGGGTCAGAGCGGCGTCAGTTTGGCGACGGACAAAGCCAGCCATTTGCTGCCGCAGTCGTCAAACTTGACTTGCACGCGGGCATCCGTGCCTGCGCCTTCGGCATTGGTGATGATGCCACGGCCGAATTTTGCATGCTCTATGTTCTGGCCTATGGACAGGCCGGATGGATTGCGCGCAGCCAGCGGGCGTGGATGGCCGGGCAGTGCGCTGCCGGTGGCCGTTGCCGTCCGGAGGCTGCTGCCTGAGGAGCGCGCAGTCGCGGGCGGATTGAGCCGTTTCAGCAAAGGTTCTGGAATTTCGTCGAGAAAACGCGAAGGGATGTTGTAACGGGTCTGGCCGTGCAGCATGCGCGTCTGGGCGTGTGACAGATACAGTCGCTGACGGGCGCGGGTCACTGCCACGTACATCAGCCGCCGCTCCTCTTCCAGTCCGCGGGTTTCCAGCATCGCGTTTTCGTGGGGAAACAAGCCTTCTTCCAGGCCGCTGAGGAATACCGCATTGAATTCCAGTCCTTTGGCGGCATGCACGGTCATCAGCTGCAC
>JAHRWT010000019.1 GCA_019105045.1 Sterolibacterium sp. | reverse complement strand
AACATCTGGCCGACCGGGCTTTTCAGGAAAGCCACGCCCCCGGAGTGGCCCGGGCAATGCCAGGAATAGGAGCCATCGCCGGCGTAATTCACCAGCGCGCGGAAGAAGGGCGGCGGCAGGGAGTCCAGGTAATCCTTGACTTCGCGCTTGATGCTGCGGGCGATGAATTCCGGCGTGTCTTCATACATGTGGATGAAGCCGTGCAACTCGCGCAGGATGTCATTGGGAATATGCCGCGAGGTGCGCGTCTCGCCGTGCAGAAAGAGCGGAATTTCGGCGTTCTTGGCGCGGATTTCGTGGACGAAGGCGCGCAGTTCGGCGATCGTCTCTTCCTCTTCCAGCACCAGCTCCTCGTCATCGATCGAGAGGATGAAAGCCGAGGCGCGGCTTTGCTGCTGGGCAAAGGAGCTCAGATCGCCATAGCTGGTCACTCCCAGCACTTCCATGCCTTCTTCCTCGATGGCTTTGGCCAGCGCCCGGATGCCCAGGCCGGACGCATTTTCGGAACGGAAATCTTCGTCGATGATGACGACGGGAAAGCGGAATTTCATGGGTTACTCCGTGAGATGCAGGGAGTAAAGAGTGAGGAGAGGCTGCTGCCTGCAGGCAACGCGCTTCTCCTCACTCCTCACGCTTTACTGGATGGATCAGATCTTGGGCAGGGTCACGCCTACTTGGCCCTGGTATTTGCCGCCGCGATCGCGATAAGAGGTTTCGCAAACTTCGTCGGATTCAAAAAACAGCACTTGAGCGCAGCCTTCGCCGGCGTAGATCTTGGCGGGCAGCGGCGTGGTATTGGAAAACTCCAGCGTCACATAGCCTTCCCATTCCGGCTCGAAAGGCGTGACATTGACGATGATGCCGCAGCGCGCATAAGTGCTTTTGCCGAGGCAAACGGTGAGCACATTGCGTGGGATGCGGAAATATTCGACGGTGCGGGCCAGCGCGAAGGAGTTCGGCGGAATCACGCAATAGCCTTTGCCGGAGACTTCGACGAAGGAATTCGGATCGAAGTTCTTGGGATCGACGATGGTCGAATTGATATTGGTGAATACCCGGAATTCGTCCGCACAGCGAATATCGTAGCCATAGCTGGACGTGCCGTAGGAGACGATTTTCTGACCATCGACTTCACGCACCAGTTCAGGTGCAAAAGGCTCGATCATGCGATGGCTTGCCGCCATGCGGCGTATCCATTTGTCGGCTTTGATGCTCATGTCAGTGCGTGATCCTGGAAAATTGGCGAAGTATAACGGTTGCTTCAGCCCGGATGGGCAATGACCCCCAGCTCCATCCGTTGGTTGATCAGCTGATCGGCCGCTGCATCCGGTGTGCATTGCGTGGCATCGATGCGCAGTTCCGGTTGTTCGGGGGAGTGTAAGCTGAATCGATGCCGGTGAAATCTTTCAGTTCGCCGCGGCGGGCTTTCCTGTGGAGGCTCTTGGGATGGCACTCTGCAGCTGCGGCCAAGGGTCAGGGTGTGGCCATATGCACTTCGATGAATTCATCGGCTTCGAGTCGTTGCACAGGGGTCAGGCGCATGACAGCGACTTTGGGCTGCGTGAATTAAAGGCAGGATTATCCCGCAGTCTGGCTGGTCATGCTGTGCCGATCGCCGCGGGTGGCCAGGTGACTACCTTGCGGAGAGCCGCTGCGCCATGGCACCCGGACTGGAGAACCCGCTGTCGTCGCCAGCGCACTGTCCGAGAAGGCGGGCTGGTTAGTGTGAAAGCAGTCGGGCCAGGGGAGGGGCACACTCCCTGGCGTGCTTTCATGCGATAGGGCGTCAGATGTCTGTACATGAACCTTAAGTCGCCAGCAACCCCAGTGCCTCAAGTTGTGGCAAAGCGGCCGTCACGGCCCGACGGCCTTCCGCGATGGCTTCCTCGCCACGTTGGAAATCGAACAGGGAGAGCCGGGCCAGGCGGGGCGCAATCAGCACGTCTGCCGGGTCTCCTGCCATGCGGCTGCGCGAAATGCGTACCTGCATGATGTTGAGGCTGGAGCTGAGCACGGAAAACATCGATGGCATGGCGGCTTGCTCTGGCTCATCGATTGTTGCTTCAGGGTGTGCCTGCAGCGTGTTGTCTGCCTCGCGGCCAGGCCAGAAACCACTCCAGCGTTCCTGCCAGCGTTGCCTGAACCCCCCGCCACTTTCTGCCGCAGCAGGCTCCGCTGCCGGTTTTTGCAGGTGACGCCCCAGCATGTCGGTGTTGAGATCGACGGCAATCACCACTTCGGCGCCCATTGCCCGTGCCAGTGAAACCGGCACGGGATTGACCAGTCCGCCATCGACCAGCCAGTCATCCTCATGCAGCACCGGCGTGAATATGCCGGGCAGGGCGATCGATGCGCGCACGGCGTCCACCGTCGAACCCGAGCGCAGCCAGACTTCCATACCGCTGCCCAGGGCGGTGGCTACGGCAGCAAAAGGCAGTTCCAGGTTTTCGACCCGGTGCTGGCTGAAATTCTCGCGCAGATAATTCGTCAGGCGCTCGCCCTTGATCAGCCCGGTACCCAGGCGCAGATCGAGCAGCCGCAGCATGTCGCCGACGCTGAGCGTGCGCACCCAGTCTTCGAGGCGATCCAGCTCATTGGCCGCGCGTGCAGCCCCCACCAGAGCCCCGATGGAACTGCCGCAAATCAGATCGGGTTCTATGCCCAGCTCGCTCAATGCGCGCAGGACGCCGATATGCGCCCAGCCGCGTGCCGAGCCACTGCCCAGCACGATACCCAGCTTGCGCCGGCGTTTGCCAGCCTGCATCTTGCCCACTCCAAAAAGGATGGGGCCGCAGCCCCATCGTTCATCAATATCGGGTCATGGTTGAGTTTAATACTCGAATATGGCATCGATGCCCAGCGTACGCGGCTGGCCGAACTGGGCGCTCAGGCCGCCGCCGCCAAGGTTGCTGGTGGCGATGGCATATTTCCTGTCCGCCAGGTTGCGTCCCCACAGGGCCAGGCGCAGCTCACCTCGAGGCAGGCGAATGTTGGTCAGCTGCAGGCGGGCGTTCCAGACGCCGTAGCCGGCCGTGGGGATAGGGTTGGGATTGGCATAAACCGTGCTTTGCCAATGGTAATCGAGATCGGCGGCAAACCGCCCGGGTCCGAGCAGGCCGCCTCTATAGCGCAGATTCACGCCTCCCTGATGCCTGGGGGCATTGGGCAGATGCTTGACGGCGGCCAGTTCCACGCCGTTGTCGATGTAGGAAGCGTATTTCGCATCGAGGTGGGTGTAGAAGACATTGACCGTCAGTTCGCGGCTGAGCAGCGCCGTGAGCTCCATTTCCAGACCCTGGATGCGCGCCCGTCCGGCATTCAGGGTGTCGGTGAAAATGGCTGGTATGCGCACCTGATCGACTTGCAGGTTGGTGAATTTGTTGTCGAAAGCGGCCAGATTGAGACGCAGCCTGCGATCGAGCAGATCGCTTTTCAAGCCGACTTCGCGCGAAACCAGATCTTCCTGATCGAAACCCTGGCCAAAGCCCGCCAAGGTGCTGCGTGTATTGAAGCCTCCTGCACGATAGCCGAGCGCGACTTTGGCATAGACGTTGATGTTTTGCGTCAAGTCGAAGTCCGCCGTGTAGCTGGGAGTGAATTTGCGGAATTTCTTCTCCCCCGGCACGACTTGCCCATAGGCCGCCGGATACAAGTCGCTGCTGATGAAATGCTTGGTGGCTGCGCGCCGGTCTTCAGTCTGGCGCAGGCCCAGGGTCAGGTGCAACCGGTCATCGATGACAGGCGGGGTCCAGGTGGCCTGAGCATACAGCGCAGAGGATTTTGAATGACCTTGCACGCGCCACAGGTCGACCAGGTTGTTGCCATATTCGGACACCATCCGCTCATCGCCGTTTTCCTTGAAGTGGAACAGGCCGGCGACATATTGCAGGCGCTGGTCATAGGCGTCGCCGATGAGTTGGAATTCCTGCGAAGTTTGATCCTGGGTCTGGTCGCCATTCTGGGTGAAAAGGTCTATGTAGTTCTGATTCACCCGGTTGCTCACTTTGCGATGGCCGGTGATGGACTTCAGTTCCACCCCGTTCAAGCGCCAGCTGAGCGTGAGGCTTTGTCCATCGATGGAGGTGAGGCTGGGTGTGAGGCCTTTGACCGGATACACGCTTTCCTGGCGGCCGGCGACGGCATTGGGCCCGGTGATGCGCTGGAAGAAGACATTGCCGTAAGTCATTTTGGAATGATCCAGGCTGAAGTCCAGCGTGAAATTGTCGCCAGCCAGCAGACGCAAGGCCCAGCGCGCGGCTTCCTTGTCATCCTCGTTGAAATCGATTTGCCTGGCCTGCGTGGTGTTGCGGTTGGCCACCCAGCCTTTATCCTTGGAGCGCATGTAGGTGAAGCGGGTGAACAGACTGTCGGAAAGCGGCAGATTGAGCCGGGTTTTGCTGGCATAAAGGCTGTCGCTGCCCAGGGTCAGCATCTGCTGGAAGGACAGCTCGCGCTCCGGCTTGGCCGTGATGAAATTGATTGCTCCCCCCGTGGTATTGCGGCCATACAGCGTGCCTTGCGGGCCGCGCAGCAGCTCCACGCGCTCCAGATCGGCGACATCGGACGCCAGACCGACGCTGCGACCGACCGGGATGCCATCGATGTAAAAACCCATGGAGTTGTCCTTGGTGGTCTGCGAGTCGATGTTGCCCGCACCGCGGATGGAAAGATTGGGGGCGGCGCGATTGCCGACAAAAGGCACCATGCTGACGGAAGGCAGCTGGCTGGCCAGGTCGAGCACGTTATTGATCTGGCGTGTTTCCAGTTCGCGGGACAGCAGTGCGGTGATGGCGATCGGCGTCTGTTGCAGCAACTCGCGGCGCATTTGCGCCGTGATGACGATTTCTTCAAGTCCGGCACGGTCTGCATCGCTGGCAGGCGCAGTCCAGGGTTGCAAGGTTGCGTCAGCCGCCCGATTCACCGCCTGTGCCGCCTGCACATGGGCACTGCCAAACAGGACAGGGAACAGGGCGATGAAAATCCGTTTGCCGGAATATGCTTTTGACGGTTGTTTCTGCGGTGTGATTGCAGCAGCCAACATGAGGAACCTCTGATTTTTGCAGCCTACGCGCCTGAGCGGGAAACGGGCCGCGCGTTATGACTTTTGATAAATCGCATTGTGCTACGGGTGGACGAATGGATCAAGTTAGTCCAATAGGCCAAATGGCTTAATGCCTTCCGTTTTCATGGGCGTATAGCCAGCCGCAGACTGGCAATACCGGCTATGCTTGCGTTTGTCCCTGGTTACGGAGGAGCGCTTCATGACATTCACCCCCATATTGGCTGCCAGTGATTTTTCCCGGCCGGCCGAGGCGGCCGTGCATCGTGCCGCTTTGTTGGCCAAAGCCCATGGCGCTGCACTGGAAGTGGTGCATAGCTTGAGCCCGGCGCCCTTGACGGCGGTTTTCCGCCAGTTGATCGAAGGTCAGGGACTGTCGGAAGCCGAGCTGGCTGCGCGCGCGGAGCGGCGCTTGCAGGGCGCGGTGGCCGATCTTAACATCCATCATGAAATCACGGCGACAGGGCAGTTGCTCACAGGCAAACCGACCACGGCCATCGTCGCACATGCCGCCGCCGTGAATGCGGCACTGGTGGTGCTGGGAGCGCACGGCGAGCATCGCTTGCTGGATCTGTTCATCGGTTCGACGGCCCTGAAACTGCTGCGTCTGCTTGAACAGCCGGTGCTGGTGGTGAAGCAGACCCCGCTGTTTGAATACGAACGGGTGCTGATCGCCACGGATTTTTCAGTGACATCGCGGCATGCAAGCAATTTTGCAGCTCGCTTGCTGCCGCAGGCCGACATGCATCTGTTTCATGTTTTTGAAGCGCCGTTCGAGCGCGAACTGCACTATGCCGGCAGCGATGATCATGTGATCGAGGATTACCGCCGTCTGGGGCAGCAGGAAGCGCGCAGGCAGATGGATGAGTTCATCCGTTCCCTGGATGAGCCCGAACGTTTCATCGGCCGCGTGCGCCATGGCTATGCGCCCGCGCTGGTGAATCAATATTCGGCGGAAATCAATGCCGATCTGCTGGTGCTGGGCTCCAATCGCCAGTCAGGCCTGAGTGCCACCCTGTTTGGCAGCGTGGCCACTCATCTGGTGCAGGAATCCCGGGGTGATTTGCTGCTGGTGCCTTTGCTGGATGCGACAGCGGCCGAGGCTTGAGGCGTGTTTGCGGCCTGGGCTGGTTTTTGCCGGGCGCTGCGCTGCATACCGGCTTGCATCAGCAGGATGGCGCTGATCGGGGCGGTGAGCAGCATCAGCACGGCGATCAAGCCGCCCTGTAGACGCAGTCCATGGGCCAGGCCACTCATTACCAGGATGTAGGCGAGCAATATGCCGCCCGCGCCCAGGGTGGTCCCCAGAGTCGCGGCGTGCATGCGGGCAAAAAAGTTGTCGAAACGCAGCACGCCCAAAGCGCCGATGAGAGTCAGCAGGCCGCCGCCCGCAAGCAGCAGGCTGGCCGGCAAGCTCAGCCACCAGGGCAGATGCTGGGCAAGTTCGTTCATGGTTCGATCACCTCGCCGCGCAGCAGGAATCTGGCCAGCGCCGCTGAGCCGAGAAAGCCGAACAGCGCCAGCAACAGGGCCATTTCAAAATAATCCGTCGTCAGCCAGAGGATGCCCAGGCTGAGTATGGTCAGCAGCACCTGATTGGTGAGGCCGTCCAGTGCCAGTACCCGGTCTTCAACTGCAGGGCCGCGCCACAGGCGCAGCAGGCTGCACAGCATCGCCAGAGCCAGGCAGATCAGGGTGAAATGAGCGCCCAGGGTCAGGAAGGTTGCCGGGTTCATGCAAAGATCTCCTGCAAGGGCTGGGCATAACGCTGCTGTACGGTACGTATCCAGTAGGCCTCGTCCTGCAGGTCGAGCACGTGCAGGTGCAGCAGGGTCTGGCCTGGGGCAAGAGGTTCATGTCCTGCCCAGACGGTGCCCGGTGTGGCGGTGATGATGATGGCCAGCATCGCCAGACCATGCGGATCGGTGAGCGGCAGCGGAATGTCGATGAAACCCACTTTGGGTGGGCGTCCTTCCAGCCCCAGGACGAGCCGGGCGACGGCCAGGTTCGAACGCAGGATGTCGATGAACACATGCACGATCAGTCGCATGATCAGCCCTGGACGCTGCGGTCTGAAAGGCAGCGGCTGCAGATGGCGGATGGCCCAGGGGATGAGCAAGGCCAGTGCGCCGGCCAGCAGCCATGATCCTGGGGAGAGGCTGGTATGGAGCAGCAACCAGCTTCCACCCAGGACCAGCAAGGAGAGGCGCGTATTCATGGTCGCCCCACGGCAGGCAGTACGGCATCGATATAGCGGGCAGGTTGATGCAGGCTGTCGGCAATGCGACTGAAATAATCCAGGGCGGGGCCGGCGCTGATCACCAGCAAGGCACAGAGTCCCAGCAGGACCACGATGGGCAGGGCTTCCAGCCATTGCAGGCGAGGAGCCTTACGCGGCACGTCCCAGAAAACGCGGATGCCCAGCCTGGACATGGCGATCAATCCGGCCAGGCCGGAAAGCAGCAAGAGCGCAAAATACAGCCCGACTTGCAAGTGGCCGGCATCAGCCGGCTGCGCCAGCAATTGCTGCAGCAGGGCAAACTTGGCGATGAAGCCCGACAGCGGTGGCAGGCCGCTCAGGATGAGCGCTGAAGAATAGAAGGCCAGCCCGAGGAAAGCCATGGAAGCGGGTATGGCCACACCGGCGGTATCTTCGGGGTGATCGCTCGCCTGGCGGTCTTCCAGTCCCAAAGCCTCGAAGCTGACGGACAGAAAGTCGGCGTGCTGCTGGCGGTTGCGTTCGGCCAGTTCGATCAGCATGTAAAAAGCGCTTGCCGCCAGGATGGAGCTGGTCAGGTAATACAGGGCGGGTGCCGTGAGGGCCGTGCCACTGAAGCCGAGCGCAGCCAGCAGGGTACCGGCAGAAACTATCAGCAGCTGGCCGGCCAGCTGCTTCAACTGCTGCGCGGCGAGCACGCCCAGAGTGCCGACAGCGAGGGTGGCCAGGCCGCAGTAAAACAGCCCGTCTCCATTGAAAGGGGCCGGTGCAGCTTCTGCGCCGAACAGCAGATAGCCGCGCAGCAGCGCGTAAATACCGACTTTGCTGAGGATGACGAATAGTCCGGCCACCGGCGGGGCGGCCGCCGCATAGGTGGCCGGCAGCCAGAAATTGAGCGGCCAGGCCGCCGCCTTGATGAGAAAGACCAGGCCCAGCAGCCAGGCCGCGATGTCGAACAGCAGGGCCGGCTGGCCTTGCAACTGCGGCAGTGCCACGGCCAGTGCGGCCAGATTGAGCGTGCCGCAACTGCCGTAGATGAGTGCGGCTGCGATCAGGAACAGCAGGGAGGCAATGAGATTCACGGCGATGTAGTGCAGGCCGGCTTTTGCCCGTGCCAGCCCCGAACCATGCAGCAGCAGCCCGTAGGAGGCGGCCAGCAGGATTTCGAAGAAGACGAAAAGATTGAACAGATCCCCCGTGAGAAAAGCACCGTTCAAGCCCAGCAACTGGAACTGGAACAGTGTCAGGAAATGGCTGCCGGCCCGTTCCCAGTGCGCCAGCGCATAGACCAGGCTGGTCAGCCCCAGAGTGGCCGTGAGGAGCAGCATCAGCGCGGCCAGCGGATCGGCGACGAGTACGATGCCGTAAGGCGCAGCCCAGCCTCCCAGCTCATGCACCAGCGCGGCTGTGGCTGGCTGGTCCAGGGTCTGCAGCAGTTGCAGGGCAACCAGCCATTGCGCCATACAGCTGAAGAGTCCCAGCCCTTGCCGCCAGCGTGGCCGGTTGTCGGGCAACAGCAAGGATAGGCTGCCGGCCAGCAAAGGCAGGAGTATGGGCAAAAGTGGCAGCCAGGGGGTCATGGCGGTCATTCTTCACGCTCCGGCTCGCGCCCATCGACGTGATCGGTATCGCTCAGCCCGCGCAGGCTCAGCAGCACCACCAGAAACAGTGCGGTGAGGGCAAAGCCGATCACGATGGCCGTGAGGACCAGGGCTTGCGGGACGGGGTCGGCCAGCGCGGCCGGTTGCGTGCTGTTGCCGACCAGTGGGGCGGCTCCACGGCTGAGGCGTCCCATGGAGAAAATGAACAGGTTGACCGCGTAGGAGAGCAGCGACAAGCCCATGATGAACTGGAAGCTGCGTGGCCTGAGCAGCAGATAGATGCCGGATGCGGCGAGCAGGCCTATGGCCAGGGCGAGGATCAGTTCCATGCGGCCTCGCTGCTGCTTTGCGGGGCGTGGCGATGCTCCTGCAGGGTGAGCTGGGCAAAGGCGGCCTGGGCGGCCCGGCCCTCTGGCGTGCGCAGGGATTGATGGGCCAGAGCCACCAGTATCAGCAAAGTGGCGCCGACAACCAGGGCATAAACGCCCAGATCGAAAAACAGCACGCTGCCGAGTTGGAAGCTGCCCATGAGCGGCAGCTCGACGGTATGGCTCAGGCTGCTGAGAAAAGCCTGGCCGTACAGGCTGGCGGTCAGCCCGGCCGCCGCCGCCAGCAGCAGGCCACCGGCCAGCCAGGCGAGCGGACGCAGCTGCAGGCGGGATTCCAGCCAGAGCGCGCCGGCAACCAGATACTGCAGTATCAGTGCGGTCGCCAGCACCAGACCGCCGACGAAGCCTCCACCGGGAGCATCATGGCCGCGCAACAGCAGATAAAAGGAAATCAGCACGGCCAGCGGCAGGACGAGACGCGCCAGCACGGCGGGCAGTGCCAGGTTTGCGCCGCGCCGCTGAGGTGAGTCGGCGAGCGCGGCAGGCAGGCTTGCCGCCGCCGGCCGGAAACGCTTCAAAAGGGCATAGACCGTCAAAGCCACGATCGCCAGCACGCTGATTTCGCCCAGTGTATCGAAGCCGCGGAAATCGACGAGGATCACATTCACCACATTCCGGCCGCCGCCCAGCGGCTGGGCGGAGCTCAGGAAGAAATCGCTCAGCTCGCTGGCCGGCGGCAGGGTCATGACCACATAGCTCAGTATGGCCAGTCCCAGGCCGCAGCCGGCCGCCAGGCTCAGGTCGCGCAGCCGGCGCAGACGGATTTTCAGGCTGGCCGTCGTCGCCAGATCTTCATCACGCTGTGGCAGCCAGCGCAGACCCAGCAAAATCAGCACGGTAGTGACGGCTTCAACAGCCAGCTGGGTCAGTGCCAGATCGGGGGCGGAGAGCCAGACGAAAGTCAAGGCCGTACATAGGCCCGCGCCGGCGGCGAGTATGATGGCCGACAGCCGGTGATACTTGGCCTGCCAGGCCACCCCCAGGGCGCAGCTGCCGCCCACCAGCCAGAGCAGGGCAAATGCCGGCTCCAGCGACAGCCCGGCGCGGCTGCCCGGTTGCAAATCCAGCGGGGCGGCAAACCAGAACAGGCCCAGCAGGGCCGTGATGAAAATCAGCAGCAGCTGCGTCTGCAGCCGGCTGGAAGTGAGTCTCAGCCGCATCACCATGGCCCAGGCCGTCAGACGGCGCAGACCGGTTTCGAAGAGCTGGCGGCTATCGAGCTGGGGGCCCGCCTTCCAGCGTTGGCCAGCCAGCGCATGGGCATACAGCAGGCCACCGCCGAGCAGGGCGATGCTGCTCATCAGCAGTGGTGCATTCAGACCATGCCACAGGGCCAGGCTATAGCTGGGTGTGGCCGCCCCCAGGATGGCCGTAGTGGCCTGACGCAGCAATGGGCCGATGCTTTGTTCCGGAAAAATGCCGACCAGCAGGCAGGCAGCGACCAGCAGCAGGCTGGGCAGCAGCATCCAGCGGGTGGGTTCCTGCGGTTGATGCGGCAGATCGGCCGGCGGCGGCGGGCCAAAAAACACCTGGGCGATCAGGCGCAGGGAATAGGCGACGCTGAAAATCGCCGCCAGCGTGGCCAGCAAGGGCAGTAGCCATTGCTGCCACAGCGGACGATGAATGAAGACGGTTTCGGCAAAGAACATTTCCTTGGACAGAAAACCGTTCAGCAAAGGCACGCCGGCCATGGCAGCGGCGGCCACCGTGGCCAGTGCGGCCGTCAGCGGCATGGCTCGGGCCAGGCCGGACAGCCGTGTCAGATCGCGAGTGCCGGTTTCGTGATCGACGATGCCGGCGGCCATGAACAAGGTGGCTTTGAACGTCGCATGGTTGAGGATGTGAAAGACGGCGGCCACCAGTGCCAGCTCGCTGTTCAGGCCCAGCAGCAGAGTAATCAGGCCCAGATGGCTGATCGTCGAATAGGCCAGCACGCCTTTCATGTCCTGCTGGAACATGGCCAGCCAGGCGGCCAGCAGCAGCGAACACAGTCCTGCACCGGCAATCAGCCAGAACCATAGCTCGCTGCCGGCCAGCACCGGCCACAGGCGGGCGAGCAGAAAAACACCGGCCTTGACCATGGTGGCTGAATGCAGATAGGCCGAAACCGGTGTGGGCGCGGCCATGGCCTGGGGCAGCCAGACATGAAAGGGAAACTGCGCGCTTTTGCTGAGTGCGCCCAGAGCAATCAGGATGAGTATCAGGGGATACCAGGGGTGGTTCTGCACGGTTTCCCGGGCAGTCAGCACTTGATCGAGTTCATGGCTGCCAACGATGTGACCCAGCAGCAGCACGCCGGCCAGCAGGCTCAGGCCGCCCAGGCCGGTGATCACCAGCGCCATGCGCGCACCGCGCCGCGCTTCGGAACGGTGATGCCAGTAGCTGATGAGCATGAAGGATGTCAGGCTGGTGATTTCCCAGAACAGCACCAGCTGAATCAAGTTGCCGGAGAGCACGACTCCCAGCATCGCCCCCATGAAAGCCAGGAAAAAGGCGAAAAAACGCGGCACCGGGTCTTGGGGCGACATGTAATAGCGCGCATAAATCACCACCAGCAGTCCCATGAGACTGATCAGCAAGGCAAACAGCCAGGCAAAGCCATCCAGCCGCAGGCTGAACGTCAGACCCAGCTGAGGGATCCAGTGCCATTGCCAGGAAAGTACAGCTGCGCTTGTCAGCTGGGGGTGGAGATCGATGAGCAGATAGCCCACGGCCGCGCAAACCGCGCCCGCCAGCCAGGCTTCGGCATTGCGTGCATTGGCCGGCAGGCCTGCGGCACACAGGCTGCCCAGAAATGGCAGAAGAACGATAAGAACCAGACTCATTCGGCCGATTGTAACTTGGATGCGGCGAGTAACCCGTTCAGTTCGGTGTGTCGGGTTCCTGTACTGGTCCGTAAGGTTCTGTTAAGGCCTGTCTCAGGCCATGGCTGGGGTTGCAAGAGCTTTGGGGAATACTCAGGCATCGAGCATCTGATGCATGTACGACATGACGGTGTTGTTGTCGGTTTCCATGGCGGCTGCCGCCTTGATGGCAGCTTCCAGATTGCCGGCACGGTAAAGCTCCACGGCTTTGCGGGCATTGATATGCACATCCTTGTGCGGCGCTTCCAGGTCGCGATAGCCGGGTTTGCCGGAGAATTTCTCAATGCCGTCGCCATCGTAATACCATTTGCCCAAGGCGCATTGCGTCCAGTCCGGCAGGTCTTCAGGCTGGAGATCCGATAGCCCCATGAAGACCTGGTAGACGGCGAATTTCAGGTTGACCTCCTCGAGGTTGGCCAGTTCCGCTTCGGAAAGCAGCGAAGCATGGACGATAGAAGTTTCCAGTTGCTGGGAAAGATCGAACAGCCGTCCCATGTCGGCGGTGGCCTGCGCGCTGTCTTCACTGTAGCGTTGCGCCTCAGCCGCGCCCTGTTCCATGACTGCCTTGGTTAGACCGGTGTTGCCTTGAATTTCACCTACCAGCGTGGAAATTTCCGTCGTGGCCTTGGCGGTGCGCTCGGCCAGCTTGCGCACTTCATCGGCGACGACCGCAAAGCCGCGCCCCTGCTCGCCGGCGCGCGCCGCTTCAATCGCCGCGTTGAGCGCCAGCAGATTGGTCTGATCGGCGATTTCCTTGATCAGCTGCACGATGCCGCCGATCTGGCTGGCCTGCTGGTTCAGGCCGGACACGCTGCCCGATGCCTGGTTGATGTGGGCACACATGCCGCGCAGATTGCCGGTGATGGTCTCGAAAGCCTGGCGGCTGTGGTCCGATTCAGTGGCGGTGGCGATGGCCGTGTCGCGCTGGGCGATCAGGAGCGCATTGAGTTTGGAAAACGAGCGGGTGATGCTTTGGCGCGATCGGTTGAGGTTGTTCATGCTCACGAACATCTGGCCGTAAAAACCGGTTTGTGCTTGCAAAGCCTGCATGTCCCGCTGCAGGGCAGCAGTTTCCTGGCGGGCATGTTCAAGCTCGCTGGTCAGATTATCGCGCTGTGCGCGTAACTGATTGATTTCGCTGTTTAGTTCAGTCGTCTGGTTTTTGCGGAATAAGCGCATCATGAGTTGTCTGTCATCGTGTTCCGGATCGAAACGAGACGGCATTATCTCAAAACCAGAGCGTGGGGAATACATGCCCGGTGATTAAGGTAGCCCAGAAGCAAGGTTCGATTTCTTGACAGCCCATATTAGTTGAATGATAATAATTCTCATTAACGAGACGCTACCATCAACTTGGATACCCAGCCAGCCAGTGGAACCAGGCTGTTGCCTT
The DNA here is from genome assembly GCA_019105045.1 of Sterolibacterium sp. GTDB lineage: Bacteria > Pseudomonadota > Gammaproteobacteria > Burkholderiales > Rhodocyclaceae > Sterolibacterium. The sequence continues at coordinate 7,954 of JAHRWT010000019.1, read as the reverse complement.
CGGCGCAGCCCGGCCATAGCCAGTCAGTCATCCGGACCCTGCTTGGATAACTTATGACTTATCTGGTGACAACGAAGAACATGTCGAATGACTGGCCGTGGCGGCAAAATCGGGTGCTTGGCGATGATGGCAGGCGTGACGGGACTTGCGGAGTCTGCGCATGAAGACCACGCTGCCCGCACCGCCTGCATCAACCCCGTCGAACACCCCGACCTCGCCGGCGACCGCCGTTGACAAAATACCGGAGGCGGGCGGTGCAGTGCCTGCGCCGGAAGCGGGGCCGGCGGTGTGCTGCATAGACAGCCGCAAGCTGTTCGGTCAGGCCAGGCTGCTGCATATCGAGCATGGCGGGCAGTGCTATGTGCTGCGCATCACGCGTGAAAATCGGCTGATCCTGACCAAGTGAAGCCGCCACCCATCAACCGGACACTGGGCCGCCTGCTCGGCGCCGCGCTTGGCACTGGCCAGGCGCCGGCCCCTGCGGCCGCCCCTGTCCCCGTTCCGTCCGTCTCCCTGTCCGCGCCGGCCCCGCGCCTATCCGCCTCGCGCCGCCGCATGAAGCTGTGGGAACTGCCGGTGCGCTGGCATTGCCCGCTGATCGGCACCTGCCTCACGCCACGGGACATGCGCCGCCTGGCGCGTCAGGCCGGCGTCGACAGCGCGGACATGAGCGAATACGAGCTGCATACCGTCGTCGTCGGCAACTGCGCCGAACGCAACGCGCTTTCCGAACGGGCGCAGCGTCTGCTCGACGAACGCTTCGCCGCCGACATCCTGCGTTTCGCCAAGGCGCACGACGACGAGGCCATCCTCGCGCTCTGGCGCGCGGCGTACGACGCGGGCGAAACGGCCGGCGCGCTGTGGGCCGCCTGGAGCCATGGCGCAACGAGCGAGGATGCCGGCGCGAGGATATGCGGCGACATCCACATGCTGTCGCACCAGATCGGTGCGGGCATCCGCGCGAATCTGCGCCAGATCGATGCACTGCGGCAGGAAAACGCGCGTCTGCGGGGCGAACTCGCCGCCCTGCGCAACGATGCGGCGCAATCCCGGCGCGAAAAGGACCGGCTGCTGGAAGCAACCCGGCGCAAGCTGTCCAGTGCCGAAAGCCGCGCCGCGCTGCTCGGCGTGCGGGAACTCGAACTGGCCGATGCGCGTCAGGCCGCGCGCGCGTATTCGACGGTGTATGACCGCGCGCAGATGCTCGCCCACCGCGTCGAAGTCGTCGAGGAGCGCAATGCCGCCAACGCCCGGCGCGCCGAGCGCCTGGCGCAGGAACTCAACGAAATGCGCGACAACCTCGCCGCCGCCGAAGCCGCGCTCGAACTGGCGCTGGGGATGGAAGAAGGAGGCTGCGCCGGCGTCGCCGGAAATGGCGGTTGCGGCCGCGCCTGTCCGGCGGAAGTGCGTCTGACCAATCGCTGCGTGCTGTGCATCGGTGGCCGGGCCAACCTGGTCGACGGCTATCGCCGCCTGGTCGAAGCGCAGGGCGGGCGTTTCCTGCATCACGACGGCGGGCTGGAAGAAAGCCTGCATCGCATCGACACCGCCGTCGCCGCGGCCGATGCCGTGATCTGCCAATCCGGCTGCGTCTCGCACGCCGCCTACTGGCGGCTCAAGGAAGCCTGCAAGAAGCTCGACAAGCCTTGCGTGTTCGTCAAGTCTCCCGGCGTCGGCAGTTTCGCTCGCGGCCTCGCCGCGCTCGCCGATGACGATGGATCCGGATCGCCGCACCAGACCGCGTCGGCCGCGCGGCTCGCCAACTGAAAAGGAATGTTCATTCGGGATCTCCGCTTGCGCGGGGCGACTCGATCGGTATCCAGCCAAACCCAGCAGTAAATCACGCAACGCCAGCAAGCAACCAGGCCCACGGGCCAAGGCAGCCAGCCAGCGAATGTAAGTCACACATTCAAAGGAGACTGTCTCATGGAGTTTGCTTCATCCCCATCCCGGCGCAAGCTGATGCATGCCGCCGTCCTGCTGAGCCTGACGCCGCTGCCCGTGCTCGCGCTCGCCGACACCTTCCTCAAGGAGACGGTGATCACCGCCACGCGCAGCGAAGCGGCCATCGAAGACCTGCCGGTCACCATCACCACCGTCACCAGCGAAGACATGGCCCGCCGTCCGGTGGTGGACGAGGCCGACCTGTTCCGCGACGATCCGGACATCGTCATGGCCCGCGACCTGCGCCGGCATGGCGCAACGACGGTGAACATCCGTGGCATCGGGGACAACCGCATCGTGCAGAGCGTCGACGGCGTGCGCATGGCGGATCCCTTCGACAAGAGCGGCCCGACCAACTACGTGACGAGCAATCCGCTCGGCGTGATGCCGGACTTCCTGCGCCAGGTCGAAATCGTGCGCGGCCCGTCCTCCAGCCTCTACGGCTCGGACGCGCTGGGCGGCGTGGTCGGCTATATCACGCTGGACCCCGAGGACATCCTGCGCGGCGACGCCTGTGCCGGCGCACGCATCAAGGGCAGCTATACCGGCGCCAACAACGGGTTCACCGGCACCGTGATCGGCGCCTGGCGCAGCGATGCCTACGAACTGCTGCTCGGCTGGTCGCAAATCCGCAGCAGCGAACTCGAAACCATGGGCAAGGACGGCAGTTTCGGCCCCAACCGCACCGAGGCCAACAACGCCAATATCGACGACCGTGGCGGCATCGCCAAGCTGATCCTCAAGCCGGCCGCCGGCCACCGCCTGACGGCGACCGTGGATGGCCGCCAGCAGCAGGTGGATGCGGACATCCTGCGGCAAAGCACGGAGTATGCGAGCGTCAGGTTGATGCGCGGCGACGACGAAACCACGCGCCTGCGCGGCAGTCTCGAATACGAACACAAGCCGGCGGCCGCCTTCTACGACCGGCTGACCGCGCGCCTGTCGCATCAGCGCACGGAAACCGAGAACGACAACTTCCAGCGGCGTGAGCAGGCGCTCTATTACTTCAACGGCATGGGCTGCGCGGCAAAAGGAACGGGTTTGTTCAGCCCGGTGTACATGCCGGCTGTGATGCCGTTCGACCCGCGCGGGTGGGCCAACGCCTCCTGCGACATGCAGCAGAACTTCCAACTGGAGCAGACGCAGATTGCATTCAACCTGCAACTGGAGTCGGCCTTCAATCTCGCCGGCGTTTCGCACCTGCTCAGCTATGGCGCCGACCTGATGCGCCAGAAAGTGGAAACGCGACGCGACGGGACGGTCATCCTCACCGCCACCCTTGCCGGCATCCCCGCCTCCGCCTTCGATCCTCCCGGCCCCCTCAACTGGCCGCTGCCGGTCGGCGTCGACACGATGGCGCCGCCGCCCGTCGGCACGGTCACCAAGAACTCCGCCGGGGAGGACTACCCGCTGCGCGATTTCCCGAACGGCACGACGGACAGCTTCGGCATCTTCGTGCAGGATGAAATCAGCCTCCTCGACGATCGTCTGACGCTGACGCCCGGCATCCGCTACGACCGCACCGAACTCAAGCCGGACGTGGACGCGCTGGCCGCCGCCACGCTGGCCGCCATCGGCCGCTCGGCCAGCGCGCAGAAACACAGCCACATCTCGCCGAAACTGGGCTGGCAGTGGAAATTCACCCCGGCGGTGTCGACCTTCGGCCAGCTCGCCAGCGGCTTTCGCGCGCCGAACTACAACGAAGTCAATGCCAGTTTCCGCAACCTGGTCTTCGGCTACGGTGTCGCCCCGAATCCGAACCTGAAACCGGAAACCAGCGTCGGCCTCGAACTCGGCCTGCGCGCCAAGGGCGAGAAGACGCGCGGCCAGGTGGCGGTGTTCGATAACCGCTACAAGGATTTCATCGAAAGCGATTATCTCAATTGCCCGACCGATCCCGCCTGCATCCCCGGTCTTGCTACGGGCACCCTGCAGTCCCAGAACCTCAGCAGGGTTCGCATCTATGGCGCGGAAGTGCGCGGCAGCTGGGACTTCGCGCCGGGCTGGCAGCTTGACGGCGCCATCGCCTATGCGCACGGCACCAATACGGAACGCAGCCAGCCGTTGAACAGCGTCGAGCCGCTGCGCGCCAGCTTCGGCCTCGGCTACGACACCGGGGATTGGGGCGCCGAGAGCCGCCTGCGCGCCGCCAAACGCAAAACGCGCATCCAGGACACGGCCACCGTCGTCTACTACCGCACGCCGGGCTATGGCGTGTTCGATCTGGCCGCCTGGGTCAAGCCGAGCCGCGACACGCGCGTGACCGTGTCGCTGAACAACGTCCTCGACAAGAAGTACTGGATGTGGAGCGACATTCGTCACATCGGCGTGAAATTCAACGAGCCCGGCCTCGACTTCTACTCGCAGCCCGGCCGCAACCTTCGCGTTGCTTTCCAGATGGATTTCTGAAGATGACATTTCATGCAAGTGGAGCCAGGGCGCTGGCGTTCATCGCCCTGTCGCTTGTCCTGCTGGCCGGCCTGCTGTTCAGCGGCGTCGCGCGGGCCAAGGACAATTCGGTGCTGTTCATCACCACTTCGCCGGTGCAACCGGCGAAGTTCCGCCTGCTGGCCGAGATCGCGCGGCCGCACGGCATCGCCATCGACGTGCGTTACGTCGAGAAGCTGCCGCCCGCCGTCGATGCGAGCCTGTTCGCTGGTCACGACCTGGTGTTCTTCGACGCGCCGCGCGATCATCTGCGCGCCATGGTGCAGGGCCGTCTCGCCGCAATCCTGCCCGCGCTGCGCCAGCCCGCGTTCTGGCTGAACGAAACCCAATCGACCTGGAGCGGCCTGCCGGATCCGCTGGGCCAGCGTCTCCACGACTATTACCTCAACGGCAGCCGGCGCAACTTCGACGGCTTTTTCGCCACCCTGGCGGCGCACTTCGCCGGCCGGCCGATCATCGGCGCCGGCACCAGCATCGCCGATCCCATCGTTTTCCCCAAATCGGCCATTTACCATCCGCAGGCGCCGAACCTGATCTTCGCCGATCCCCTGGCCTACCTGAAATGGAAGGGTGTCGCGGCAGAGGTGGCCAGCCTGCCGGCGCAACGGCCGCCGGTCATCGCCATCGCCCTGCACCAGGTCTACATCGCCAACGAGCAGACTGCCTTCATCGACGACCTGGTGGCGCGCATCGAGGCTGCCGGCGCGCTGGCGCTGCCGTTCTACAGCCCGGTCATGGAAGCCGACGACATCACCAACATGGTGGCGCCCGGCGGCCGGAAAGTGGCCGACGTCATCATCAACACGCAGATCATGCTGAACCCCGAGGGGCGGCGCAAGGAATTCGAAGCGCTCGGCTTGCCGGTGATCCAGGCGATGGCCTACCGCAAGGGCGACGAGGCGGCATGGCGCGCCGATCCGCAGGGTGTCGCGCTGATGGACGTGCCGTTCTACATGGCGCAGCCGGAATACACCGGCATCACCGACATCCAGGTCGCCGCCGCCACCCGCCAGGCCGACGACGCTCAGTTGCCCATCGCCGCGCAATCGGCGGCGGTGGCGGGCAAGGCGCTGAACCTCGCGCGCCTGCAACGCAAGACGAATGCCGACAAGCGCATCACCATCTTCTACTGGAACTATCCGTCAGGCGAAAAGAATCTTTCCGCCTCGTTCATGAACCTGCCGCGCAGCCTGGAAAGCACCTTGATCGCGCTGAAAGCCGCCGGCTACACCACCGAGACGCCTTCCGAGCCGGAGCTGATCGGCAACCTGCAGCAACTGCTGCGGCCGTTCTACCGCGACGACGCGCTCGACGAACTGCTGCGCACCGGCAATGCCGAACTGCTGCCGGTGAAGGTCTATCGCCAGTGGCTGGCCGGCCTGCCGGCCTTCGTCGGCGAGGAAATGAACGCCAAGTTCGGCCCGCCCGAGAAATCGGCGATGGTGATCCGCCGCAACGGCGAGGATCATTTCGTCATCCCCCGCTACCGCATCGGCAACCTGGCGATCCTGCCGCAGCCGCCGCGCGGCGAGAAGTGGGAAGACAAGGAAAAGACGCTCTACCATTCGACCAAGGCGCCGCCTTCGCATTTCTACTATGCCGTCTATCTCTGGGCGCGCGCGCAGCACCAGGCCGACGCCATCGTGCACTACGGCACTCACGGCACGCAGGAATGGCTGCCGGGCAAGGAGCGCGGGCTGTCGGTGTACGACTACCCGATGCTCGCCCTGGGCGACCTGCCGGTGGCCTATCCCTACATCGCCGACAACATCGGCGAGGCGCAGCAGGCCAAGCGGCGCGGCCGCGCGATCATCGTCAGCCACCAGCCGCCGCCGTTCCGCCCCGCCGGCCTGCACCAGACGCTGACGAACATCCACGATCTGCTGCACGCCTGGCTGGCCCAGGACGAGGGCGCGGTGAAGGACAAGCTCAAGGCCGACGTGCTGGCCGTCGTGAAAAAGGAACGCATCGAGCGCGACATGGGCTGGAGCGCCGAACGCGCCGCCGCCGAATTTCCCGCCTTCATCGACCTGCTGCACAACCATCTGCACGAGCTGGCCGAAACGGCGCAGCCGCTCGGCCTGCATACCTTCGGCCGCGCGCCCGACGAAAAGCATCGCCTGGCCACGGTCATGCTGATGCTCGGTCGGGATTACTGGGAGGCCGCCGCCGAACAGGCCGGCGTCAAGCCCGAGGACAGGAATGAAGCGCTGATCGCGGATTACGACAAGCTCATCGACTCCGCGCCTTACCATCTGCTGCGCCGCCACGTCATCGATCAGCAAGCGCTGGACGGCCTGCCACCGGTCTTGCAGCAGCAACTCGAACAGGCGCGCCGCTGGCATGCCGACATCGGCGCGGCCAACGAGAATCCGGCGCTGCTCGCGGTGCTCGACGGCAAGTACCTGCCGACGTCCTACGGCGGCGATCCGATCAAGAATCCCGACGCCTACCCGACGGGCCGCAATCTCTACGGCTTCGACCCCTCGCGCGTGCCGACCAGGCAGGCCTGGGAGGCCGGCAAGGATGCCGCCGAGAAGCTGCTGGCCGAGCATCGCCGGCTCAAGGGGGCGCTGCCGAAGAAGCTCGCCTTCTCGCTGTGGTCGGTCGAAACCATGCGCCATCAGGGCATGCTCGAAGCGCAGGCGCTGTGGCTGATGGGCATCGAGCCGGTCTGGGACGTCGGCGGACGCGTCGTCGACGTGAAGCGGGTGCCGCGCGCCGCGCTCGGCCGTCCGCGCGTCGACGTGGTGCTGTCGGCCACCGGCCTCTACCGCGACCACTTTCCCAACGCCATGAAGCAACTCGCGCGCGCCGTGCAGCTGGCGGCGGAAGTGAGCGAAGCGGAGGAGCCCGACAATCCGCTGGCCGCCAACGCGCGCAGCATCGCCGCCCGCCTGATCAAGCAGGGTGTCGCGCCCGAGGTCGCGCGCAAGGCCGGCCAGACGCGCATCTTCTCGTCGGAAAGCGGGCGTTACAGCACCGGCCTCGACGATGCCGCGCTGGCCACCGACACCTGGAAGGGCAAGGCCGAAGGCGACCGCAAGCTCGCCCAGCTCTACCTCGACCGCATGCAGTTCGCCTACGGCCCGGACGAGGCAGACTGGGGCAAGACCGGCGAAGCACTGTCCGGCAAGGGCGGCAGCGGCGGCGCGACGCTCAACCTCTACGCCGAACACCTCAAGGGCACCGAAGGCGCGGTGCTGTCGCGCACGTCCAACACCTACGGCATGCTGACCACCGACGATCCCTTCCAGTACCTCGGCGGCATCGCCCTGGCGGTGCGGCAGCTCGACGGCAAGGCGCCGGAGCTCTACATCTCCAACCTGCGCGGGCAGAATCCGCGCGCCGAGGGGGCGGCGCAGTTCCTCGCCAAGGAACTGGCGACGCGCAACTTCCATCCCGGCTACATCAAGGGCCTGATGAAGGAAGGCTACGCCGGCACCCTGCAGGTGCTCGACGGCGTGAACAACTTCTGGGGCTGGACGGCGGTGGCGCGCGAAATCGTGCGCGACGACCAGTGGCAGGAATTCGCCGACGTCTACGTGCGCGACAAGCACAA
>JAHRWT010000119.1 GCA_019105045.1 Sterolibacterium sp. | reverse complement strand
GATAAATCCTATGAGGTCACGGCACGCTATGACGTCGAAGGTCGCTCCAAATACACCAACCAGACGGCTTCGCTGAAGATCAGAATTCCGTTCTGATCGGCGATCGGTGATCGGTGGGCGGGTGTCCGAATTTCGGCCACCTGCATCATCCGCACTATCCACGCAAGGCTGTCGCAACCGCAAGGGGCGCTCATGGCAACATGGGCGCCCCTTGTGGCATCCAGACAAGCATATCAATGCCTATGCGGCATCACGGCAAAGCCTGCAGGGGTTGAACCGTCGTTACGCGGCCCGATTCGGGCCGGTCAGCCGGTCAGTAGGTCAGCCGCTGCTGTGGTTTGGTGCGAGATGCCAGGCGCGAAGTGGAGGTGGACGTGGACGTGGTGGTGGACGTGGACGTCAAGGGCGGGGCCATGTCGAAACCGGGCAACGTCGTCATGCAGACGCTGCGCGGCTGCGTGACAAAGCCATAGAGAAGCCACAGAGGGATGCGGCAAAACGATTCGTGCCGCTTCCCGGGGGCGCTTTTCAGGGATATTTCCTGCGGGCGTAGAGCCGTGGCAGGAGGGTTTGGTTCTGTTACATCCCCGGATAGACCGGCCCTTCACCACCTTGCGGCACCATCCAGTTGATGTTCTGGGTCGGGTCTTTGATGTCGCATGTCTTGCAGTGCAGGCAGTTCTGGGCGTTGATCTGCAGGCGCGGGGTGCCGGCATCGTCTTTGAGGACTTCATACACGCCGGCCGGGCAGTAGCGTTGCTCGGGGGCGTCGTACAGCGCCAGATTGATTTTCATCGGCACCGTGTCATCCTTCAGTTGTAGGTGACAGGGTTGGTCTTCCTCGTGGTTGGTGTTGGAGAGGAATACCGAGGACAGGCGGTCGAAGCTGATGAGGCCATCGGGCTTGGGGTAGTTGATCGGTGCGCACTCGGTGGCTTTTTTCAGCTTGAGGTGATCGGCTGTATGGTGCAGGGTCCATGGGGCCTTGCCGCGCAGCACGACCTGGTCCAGGCCGACCATCAGCGTGCCGGTGATCAGGCCCTTGCTCATCCAGGGCTTGAAGTTGCGGGCCTTGTAGAGTTCGTCATAGAGCCAGCTTTCGCGGAATTTCTGTGGGTAGCTGGATAGTTCATCGGCGGCGCGGCCGGCAGCAATGGCTTCGGCGACGGCTTCGGCGGCCATCATGCCGCTCTTGAGCGCGGCGTGGCTGCCTTTGATGCGTGAGGTATTGAGGAAACCGGCATCATCACCGAGCAGGGCACCACCGGGGAAGATCAGTTTGGGCAGGGATTGCAGGCCGCCGGCAGCGATGGCGCGGGCGCCGTAGGAAATGCGCTTGCCGCCTTCGAGCGTGGCGCGGATTTTTGGATGGGTCTTGTAGCGCTGGAATTCTTCGAAAGGCGACAGGTGGGGATTGCTGTAGCCCAGACCGACGACATAGCCGATGGCCACCTGGTTTTCGCCGTAGTGGTAGCAGAAGGATCCGCCATAGGTGTCGTTTTCAAGTGGCCAGCCAGCGGTGTGCATGACCATGCCCTTTTGATGCTTTTCGGGCGGGATTTCCCAGAGTTCCTTGATGCCGATGCCATAGACCTGGGGGTCGGCGCCTTGGCGCAATGTGAATTTTTCTTCAAGTTGCTTGCCCAGATGACCACGGCAGCCTTCGGCAAACAAGGTGTATTTGGCGTGCAGTTCCATGCCGGGCTGGAAGGCCGGGCCGGGCTGGCCGTCCTTGCCTATGCCCATGTCGCCGGTGACCACGCCCTTGACGCTGCCATCATCGTTGTAGAGTACGCCGGCACCGGCAAAGCCGGGGTAGATTTCCACGCCCAGCGCTTCGGCCTGCTCGCCCAGCCAGCGGCAGACGTTGCCCAGGCTGATGATGTAGTTGCCATGGTTCTGGAAGCATTCGGGCAGCAGGAAGCCGGGCAGTTGCCAGCTGCCATTGGCCGAGAGGAAGACAAAGCGGTCTTCGGTGACTTCGGTTTCCAGCGGCGCCCCCAGGTTTTTCCAGTCGGGAAGCAGTTCGGTCAGCGCGCGCGGGTCCATGATGGCGCCAGAAAGGATGTGGGCGCCAATTTCGGCGCCTTTTTCGATCAGGCAAACGTTGAGATCTGCATTCAGTTGTTTGAGGCGGATGGCTGCCGACAGGCCGGCCGGGCCGCCACCTACGATCAGCACATCAAATTCCATGACATCGCGTTCCATGAACTATTCCTCGTCTGTCAAGATGGCGAGCAGCGGTGCCAGTGGGCCACTTCCGGTTTCGCCATTTGTTTGTGTGTCGCCAGCCAAACGGTGGCAGGCATGAGTGAAACCGCGCATTATAAGTCAATTTTTCTGCCCCATTGATCGCGGCCGGGCAGCGCTTCCCTAGCGGGTGGCCGTCTGTGCCTGCCATTGGCCGTCAATCAGCATTTCCAGCGGCTGGAATCTGGATTTGTAGGCCATTTTCGGGCTGTCCTTGATCCAGTAACCCAGATAGACATAGGGGAGTCCCTTGTGGGCGCACTGGGCAATCTGCCAGAGTATGCCGTAAGTCCCCAGGCTGGCCTGGGGCAGTGCGGGGTCGTAGAAGGTATAGACCGAGGAAAAACCGTCTGGCAGCAGGTCGATGATGCTGACCATGCGCAAGGGCTGGCCGGGTGCTGCGCTGTCACGAAATTCGATCAGCCGGCTGTCGACATGGCTTTGCAGCAGGAACTGTGCGTACTGGTTGCGGCTGTCCTGATCCATGCCGCTGCCGCTGTGGCGACTTTGCTGGTAACGCTGGTAGAGGGTGTAGTGTTCTTCACGAAAACCCAGTGTGCGCTGGGTGGCCTGCAGCGCGCTGTTGCGTGCCAGGGCACGCCGCTGGCTGCGCGTGGCGATGAAGCGGGCAACCGGCAGACGTACGGGAATGCAGGCCTGGCAGGCATCGCACAAGGGGCGATAGGTGAATGCGCCGCTGCGGCGAAATCCCTTGCGCACCAGTTCGCCATAGACGCTCGGGTCGATCAGGTGATTGGGGACGGCGACTTGCGAGCGGGCAACGTGATGGGGCAGGTAGGAGCAGCCATAGGGTGCGGTGGTGTAGAACTGCAGCTGCGAGAAAAGGGGTTCCTGGAGCGTGCTCATGTTCTGCCGGATTCGAGAAATCAGGTTGTCAGGAAATGGCCGGTTTGTCTGTAGAGCGGCTGCGCCGCAGCTTGCGGCCAGCGACCACTGTCGGCAAGAGAGTTCCCGCTGACGGCCTCGGCCAGCCGGGCAAGAAATTGACTGCGTGAAATTTCGCGCGCACCCAGTGAGGCCAGATGGGCGGTCTTCATCTGGCAATCTATCATGACAAAGCCTTGCTGTTCGAGAAAACGGCACAGATGGGCGAGCGCGATCTTCGAGGTGTCGCGTTGGTGGGAAAACATGGATTCGCCATAGAAGACCCGGCCCAGTGCCACACCATACAAGCCGCCGGCCAGTTTGTCATCGATCCAGACTTCTACCGAATGGGCATGGCCAAGTTCATGAAGTTGCGTATAGGCGGTCTGCATTTCCCTGCTGATCCAGGTGCCGGCCTGCTGCCTGCGGGGCGCGGCGCATTCGCTCATGACCTGGGCAAATTGCGTATCCAGCCGGACTTCATAGTGTGCATTGCGTAGGGTCTTGGCCAGCGAACGTGAAATTTTGAATTCATCGGGAAACAGCACCATGCGCGGATCCGGACTCCACCACAGCAGAGGCTCGCCAGCGGAATACCAGGGAAAAATGCCGCGCTGGTAGGCGGCCAGCAGGCGGGCGACGGAAAGATCGGCGCCGGCGCAAAGCAGGCCGTTGGGTTCGCGCAACGCCTGCGCAACAGGCGGGAAGGGCTCATCACGCAGCAGCAGGGGAATCATGCCGTGTTTCCAGGATGGCCAGCGCCCAGCACTCAACATTCAACATTCAACAAACTGCCGTGTGACGTGTGGCATGTGACGGCAAGCTGGGCTTCCTTAAAGACTGCCCAGCCGCCTGGCACCGTTGTAACGCTTGCTCCAGTATTTTTCACGCAGGTTGTCGATGCGCACCTGGCCACCCGAGGCGGGTGCGTGCACAAACTGCTGGTTGCCCAGATAAATGCCCACATGGGAAAACGTCCGGCGCATGGTGTTGAAAAAGACCAGATCGCCCGGTTGCAGTTCGTCTTGGTGGACGAGTTCCCCCTTGTGGCTGATTTCGCGTGCCGTGCGTGGCAGCACGGTGCCCAGGGTTTTGAAGACATGACCGACCAGACCGCTGCAGTCAAAGCCGGTTTCCGGCGAGCTGCCGCCGCGCCGGTAGCGGATGCCAATGAATGCCAGCGCACGTTCGGCGGCATTTTCGGCATGGTTCGTGGTGCGCTGAAACAGGCTGGGTTCGTCGGTCAGCTGCAGACGGACGCTGCGGAAATCCTCGTCGACCTGGTCAGCCTGGCAGGGGAAGATGGCCAGACAGGAAAAAACCAGAAAGAGGGCGGGAAGATAGCGACGCATGACAGAGAATATTTGCGGTGTGCGTATTTGTATCGGTAACGGTAACGGTAACGGAGGGCAGAATGGCCGGGGCAATGAATTGAATTCGTCCGGCGAACAAGCGGGCGACTATATAACGCAGTCGGGACCTTGTAAATGCTTCGCTTCACCACAACAAGGGGCAGATTCCGTGGTTGATCGTTTCGGTGGGCTGCGACAGGGCAGCTATCCGGCGTCAATGGCAAGGCACGGGCGCTGCGCCGGCAGGTTCCGGGTTCGTCCTGGGGGTAACCATGATTTCCCCTGAACTGTGCCGCCGCAGAGGTTGCTGAAAACGGTTCAGACCCGGTATTGCCGTGCGGATTCGAGCATACGCGCGCCGATGGCCTGCAATTGATCGGTCAGTGCCTTGGTCTGTGCGGCATTCGCTACATTGCTGTGCGTCATCGCATTGACTCGTTCGACATGCTGCGTCATCGTCTGCATCACATCTTTCTGCGCGGTTGTGGTGGCAACGATGTCTGCCGATTTTGCAATGGCACTGTGCATACCGGTGCTGATCTTTTCCAGGGTGTTGCCAACCTGGGTGACGACATTCACGCAGGCATCGATCTGTGTTTCACCTTCTTTCATGGTGCCGACCGCTTCGCTGACTTCCGCATGGATGCCGGTGATCATGCGGCTGATTTCAGCCGTGGCTTGTGCGGTTCGTTCGGCCAGCTTGCGCACTTCATCGGCGACCACGGCGAAACCGCGCCCTTGCTCGCCGGCGCGGGCGGCCTCGATGGCGGCATTGAGTGCCAGCAGATTGGTCTGCTCGGCGATTTCACGAATCAGGCCGACGATTTGATTGATTTCATCGGTGCGCAGCCCGAGCGTATTGACCTGCCGGGCGGTGGTGCGAATGAAGCCGGCCAGGGTGTGGATGCTGTGCATGGCGTGTTGGCTGACGGTGACCCCTTCACGGGCCTGGTTGCCGGCCTCTTCGGCGCTTTGCTGGCCATCGGCGGACTGGCTCGCAATCTGGCTGATGGATGCCGTGACTTCCTCAACTGCCGCAGCCGAAGCCGAGGTGGCCTCGCTTTGTACGCGACTGGCGGTATAGACCCCATCGACACTGATTTGCGCATCGCGTGCCACCTGGGCGACCTGCTGGGCGATATCCTCGACACCCTTGACCGTGGCGCGCATGGCGCAGACAAAATCATGTATGCAATCTCCCAGTTCAGCTATCTGCGGATTTTTTGACAGGTTGTCTGGCAGGTTTCGCCGCAGATCTCCTGTTTGCAGTAGCTCGCGCATCCAGTTCATGAGGGTATTGCGCAGATTCTGGTTGCGCAGCTGAAACCAGGCCAGCCCGCCGGGAACGGCCAGTACGGAAAATGCCGCCAGCCAGGTTTGTCCCTGTCCGGCCAGACTGGCCAGGGAGGGAGCTATCGCCAGCAGACCGATCATGCTCAGCGCAAAACCTTCCTTGTGGAGCAGTTGGCGCAATGGCTTGTGCTCGATGACCTTGCCGTGGCGCATCGACAGGCTTTTGTCGCCGGCATTGATGCGCTGGAAAGCCGCTTCGGCTGCCTGGATTTCTGCACGCGAAGGGGCAAAGCGCACGGACTGATAACCGATGGTTTTGCCTTCGGCATTGCGCACCGGCGAGGCGTTTGCCACGACCCAGTAATAACCGCCGTCCTTGCGCCAGTTTTTTACCACGCTGCGCCAGGGCCGGCCTTGTTGCAGATCGGCCCACAGGTCGGCAAAAGCCGCTGGCGGGACATCGGGATGGCGCACGATGTTGTGTGCCTTGCCGATCAATTCGTCACGCGAAAAACCTGACATGCGCACAAAACTGTCATTGACTTCCTCGATCTGTCCTTTCAGATCGGTGCGTGAATAGATGGATTCGTCAATATCAAAAGGGGTTTCAACAGAGGTAACCGGCGAATTCCTTTTCATGCTGAGTATGCTTTCACGAGGAGGGTGGGGGCAAGTAACGTGAGGTGCAGCGTTGTAGCAGGCAAATGGCAGAAACATCCGGGCCGGCGGATTCTAGCGGGGGCTGCGGAGTATATCTTTGATATTAAGCAAATCGTTATATCCATCGCGACGCATGGCGCAGGACAAGAGGCCGCCTGCCACGGCCCCGACGAGCGGCATGTCTTGGGCCTGATCCGTCGGCGATTGCCGGAAATACCAGCCATTGAAAAAAGCCGTGCAAAATCGTTGCGTGTTGCTGAATGTGTTGCTAGAATGCGCAGCTCTTCAGGCGCGTAGCTCAGCTGGTTAGAGCACCACCTTGACATGGTGGGGGTCGTTGGTTCGAGTCCAATCGCGCCTACCAGAATCTGGTAGAAATGGTGCAGGAAAGCAGGCACCAGGGATTTTTTCCTGGTCTTGTGATTTTTGCCAAAAGTTGTAAAAAGTCTTGCAAAAGGCAGTAAAGACAATATAATGCGCGTCTTTGCTGTTTCGGCAAGTCAGCAGCAAGAGTGTATTGACCCCATCGTCTAGAGGCCTAGGACAATACCCTTTCACGGTATGAACCGGGGTTCGAATCCCCGTGGGGTCGCCAAACACCGGAAGTTGCCAGCGGCAGCTTTCTGGGGTTCAAGGCAGAGGCCATATGGCATCCGCCTTGATCCCGCCAGTTGGTGCGCAATTGGATGCAATTGGATGCAATTGGATGCAATTGAGTTCAATTGGGTGCAAGTTTGGTGCGGAGTGGTAGTTCAGTTGGTTAGAATACCGGCCTGTCACGCCGGGGGTCGCGGGTTCGAGTCCCGTCCACTCCGCCAACGCATAAAAACAAAAACGGCCCTCATCTGCGGGCCGTTTTTGTTTTTTGACCATGGCGCCGGCACCGCCGCCTGGCTGTAGCCGGGCTTTTTTCTTCATCCGGATGGCTTTAGACTTGCCGTCTGCCCAGGCAGCAGCAAGACTGGATTGCTTGCGGCCGTTTGTCGAGCACATGCTATGGACGATGATGAATAACGATACACCTGATCTTTTTGCTACGCCCGGGATTGCTGCGGAGGCTGTGGATACCGTGGATGTCGCGGATACCGTGGACAATCCGCCGCCGCTGCCGCCTGAACCGCCGGCCGACTTGCCTGACGATGCCGCCCCGCTGGATCTGTTTGCCGAGCGCGCTTATCTGGCCTACGCCATGTCGGTGGTCAAGAGCCGCGCCTTGCCGCAGGTCGAAGACGGTCAGAAGCCGGTGCAGCGGCGCATTTTGTATGCGATGAATGAAATGCGCCTGCACGCCGGCGCCAAGCATGTGAAATCAGCGCGGGTAGTGGGGGATGTGCTTGGCAAGCTGCATCCGCATGGCGATTCTTCGGTGTATGACGCGATGGTGCGGATCGCCCAGGATTTCAGCTTGCGCTATCCACTGGCCGATGGTCAGGGCAATTTCGGTTCGCGCGATGGCGATGGTGCGGCGGCCATGCGGTATACCGAAATCCGTCTGACGCCGATTGCCGAGCTGCTGCTCTCGGAAGTCCATCGTGGCACGGTGGATTTTCGTCCCAATTACGATGGCAGCTTTGAAGAACCGGTCTTGCTGCCGGCGCGCCTGCCTTTCACCTTGCTCAACGGTGCTTCGGGCATTGCCGTGGGCATGGCCACGGAAATTCCACCGCATAATCTCAATGAGGTGGCGCGGGCGGCGATTCATTTGATTCGCCATCCGCAAGCGACGGTGGCGGAGTTGCTTGAGCATGTTCAGGGGCCGGATTTTCCCGGTGGCGGACAGCTCATCTCTGCCGCAGCGACGATTCGTGATGCCTATGAAAGTGGCCGTGGCAGTTTGCGCCTGCGGGCGCGCTGGCGGGTCGAGGAGATGGCGCGTGGTCAATGGCGCGTGATCGTCCATGAGTTGCCGCATGGCGTTTCGGTCGCCCAGATCATGGCGGAAATCGAGTCGATTTCCAATCCGCAGCCACGAGCGGGCAAGAAGGAAATTTCCCAGGAACAGAAAAATCTCAAGGCGGCCGTGCTGGCCGTGCTCGACGTGGCACGCGACGAATCCAGCGATGTCGAAGCCGTGCGGCTGATACTCGAGCCGCGTTCATCGCGCATCGCCGTGGCCGATTTCATGGCCGTGCTGCTGGCCAATACGGCTTTGGAAACCTCTGTATCGGTCAATCTGACGATGATTGGCCGCGATGGCAATCCGCAACAGAAAAGTCTGCGGCAGATCCTTGCTGAATGGGTGGATTTTCGCTATGTCACTGTCGAGCGCCGTACGCGCTTCCGCCTGGATGAAGTCGATCGCCGCATTCACATCCTGCAGGGACGGATGATCGCCTTTCTGCGCATCGAGGAGGTGATTCGCGTGATCCGCGAAGCCGATGCGCCCAAGCAGGATTTGATGCACAAATTCAATCTCAGTGATATCCAGGCCGAAGACATTCTGGAAATCCGCCTGCGCCAGCTGGCCCGTCTGGAAGGCATCAAGATCGAGAAGGAGCTGGGCGAGCTGTATCTGGAGCGCAGCACTTTGCAGAATCTGCTCGACAACCGCAGCGCCATGACGCGTGCCATCATCAAGGAAATCGAGACGGATGCGAAGACCCACGGCGATGCGCGGCGCACCTTGATCGAGGAGGACAGCGCGACGGGCAGCCATCGTGGCGATCTGAAAACCCATGTGGCCGATGAGCCGGTGACCGTGATCCTGTCCCGGGCCGGCTGGCTGCGTTCACGGCAGGGGCACGGTATTGCGCGCGAGAGCATCAGTTACAAGACGGGAGATGAGGCGTTTGCCGTTTTTGAAACACGCACCACCTGGCCTCTGGTCATCATCGACAGCAAGGGACGGGCCTACAGCCTGCCCGTTTCCTCCATTCCCGGTGGCAAGGGTGATGGCGTGCCTCTGGCGACCCTGATCGATCTGCAGGATGGCGCCCAGCGCGCCCAGGCGCTGTCGGCCTCACCCGAAACGCGGTTCCTGTTTGCCAACAGCGGCGGCTATGGTTTCGTGGCCAGCCTGAGTGACCTGGTCAGCCGCGTCAAGGCAGGCAAGGTGTTCATGAGTCTGGATGCGGGCGAACTGCCCTTGCCACCCGTGCCTGTGCCTGGGCTTGCCGATGCGCCCAGTTACATCTGGGCGGCCAGCAGCAGCGGGCGCTTGCTGGTATTCGATGCGGCGGAGGTCAAGGTGCTGGCCAAGGGCCGGGGCGTCATGCTGCAAAGTCTGGAGGCGAGCAATACATTGGTTGCCTGCGGCTATAGCGATGGTCTGACGCTGACGCTGAATTGTCGCGAACGCAACAAGCTCGCTCCACTGACTTTGCAGGGTGAACACCTTGCCAGATATCAGGGGCAACGTGCGCGCAAGGGGACGCCGTTGCCGGGCAAGAAGCTGCCGGCATGATTTTGTTGTCGATCATCGACATGATCCGGTCGGCACACTATGATGCGTGCAGTTGCAATGTGAAGTGTGAAGCGTGAAACGTGAAGCGTGAAGCGTTATTTACAGGCGCATGACGAAAGGAAAACGACAGTGAATACCATCGCTTTCAGATTGAAACGAATATTGGCTGCACCATTGTTGTTGGGATTCATGCTGGCGCCGTTATCGGCTGTCGCCCAGACACCCCCTCCGGTTGCAGCAGAGACCACGCCTGAGGCTGTCCAGACGGCGGCGCCGGCAGACGCTGCGTCAGCGCCTGAAATGACCGAGGAAGAACTGCAACAGGCCGAAGCCCGGCGCCGCGCTGCCTCTGAAGTGGCGGCGAAACTGGCCGCCGAAGAGCTTGCTGCGCGCAAACGGATGCGAGCGTATCAGGTCAGCGAACGCGAGCGTCAGCGTGAGACGCGTGAGTTGCAGTGCGTCATCAAGCCGGTCATGTCGGATGAGGAAATAAAAAAATGCAAGGAAGTCTGGCGCTGAGCCGACCAGGCAGACGGGTCAGAATCGGGCAGGGGGCCTGATCAGACAGCGGCCTTGCTCTCGTAGAGGGCAATGGCCGTATCCATCGTCTTCAGCAGACGTTCGCTGGATGTGTAGACGTCTGCACTCAACAGCTCCGGCGGATGGCCATCTGTGTTGTTCAGGGCCACATGCATGAGCCGCCATTGTGCCATCGTCCGCCCGACCTGCTTGCCGATCTTTGGATGCGCCCGGGCTTCTTCCGCCAGCAGCTGCAGATTGGCTTCAAATACCGCCATCGTGGCCTGCAGTTCTTGCTGGCATTGCGGGCGGTCGATGCCGGAGCGTGCGGATTTTTCCCATTCAAGAAACATGTAAAGCTTTGCCATGCGCTCTGACAGCAGACGATTGTCGCTGGCCAGTCTGAGCAGGCGGTTGCCGGTACCGCCGGCAGTATCGGTGGGGCGGGTGCTGTGTTCAAACGAATGCATCAGCTGCTGGGTGGTCAGCAGGATTTTTTCGTTCAACCGGAACAGCTTGCGGACGTTCGGCGTGATGCTCGGGCTGCCGAGCAGGGTTTTGTAGGCTGTCCAGAGTTTTCGCACCGCCTTGTGGGCAGCGTGTATTTCCTTGTGCTCTGCCAGTTTGGCCAGCTCGTCGAGTTGTTGTTCAAATTCCTTGATCGACAGCCGCAACGTGGCGCGTGCACGTTGCAGCAGGATGCCGCGTCCTTGCATCAACCAGGATTTGGCCATGCGTTGGGTCAGCATACGCAGGCGGGCCACTTTGCCCAGCGTGTTCTCCAGCGCAGCATGTTGTATGCGCAGATCATCCTGCAATACGGCGTTCTGCAGGATGCGGGGGCGTAGCCTGGCGTAATCGGCGTAGTGGGTGCCGTGGGTGTCATGGGTGTCATGGGTGTCATTCAGCCGGGCAAGATCCTTGCCTGGCTTGTGCAGATTGCCGCGCTCAAGAAACTGGATGATCCGCGCGTTCTGCAGCAGGATGTCGCGTCCCTGGACAATGACCAGCCCGATGTCACCGAGTTCGCGCAGGCTGCGTGAAAAAGTTTCCGGCGTCAGTCCCAGATGGGCGGCAATGAGCTGCTTGCTGGTGGGCAGTTGCACCCGCGTTTCGCCATGCGAGCCGCTCAGGCTGCCGGCTTGCAGCATGAGATAGTCAAGAATGCGCTGGGTGCCATTCAGCGAGCGGTCGGCCAGGGTGTCGGTTTCCAGGTCGATCTGGCGCTGCGCCAGACGACTCAGCAGGCGGGCGGTAAATGCCGGATTCGAGTCGATGAGCTCATGCAGTGCACAGGCATCCACGCACAGCAGCAGACCGGGTTCGATTGCAACGATGTCGGAAATGCAGGGCCGCTGCGCAAGGAGTTCGGCTTCGCCAAAGCTTTGCCCGGCAAACAGGAGTTCGAGCACTTTCTCGTTGCTGCTGCCCGGGGCCATCGTGCGCTTCAGCTGTCCGGCCAGGATGTGGGAAAACACCTCGGGCGTTTGGCCGGCGCGCAGCAGGGTTTGTCCCTTGTCGAAATACTTGGTGCGCGCGGCCTGCGCCAGGGCGTGCCGCTGCTTGCCGTCGAGTTCGCAAAACAAAGGCAAGGTACTCAGGATCTTCAGGGTTTTCATGTGGGCAGCGGGAGAGTATTTCTTCAATATTTACAAAGGGTAAGCATCAGGTATGGTGCTGTGGCGGCTGACCGGGCAAGCTTATCTCAAGCAAGCTATCGTCTGCAAATGCGGTCCTCCTTGATTATGGTCAACCTTTTTGTCGGGTGTTTGAGCATAATATGCGTCGATTTGTCGCAGGGGATATCCGTGTCCGGTGTGTTCGCCAATTCGAGCGTGGCCGGAACGACATGTCAGGTTTGAACGAGGAATTCACATACAAGCCAAGGAGAGCTGAATGAGTAACGATCATCCCATTAACGAACAAGAACAGCTTGAAGTGGCTGCGCCGCAGGATCCCAGCCGCCGCAAGTTTCTCAACACGGCAGCGTTGACCGGTCTTGCCGGCGCCACCCTGTCCGTTGGCTTGGCTTCCTGCAAGCAGGAAACCACGCCGGCAACCGGCGGTGCTGCTGCGCCTGCTGCGGCGCCAGCCGCCGCTGGCGATATGCGCGTCGAGCGTGCGCCCGGTGAACTGGACGATTACTATGGTCTGTGGTCGGGCGGCCATTCCGGCGAAATGCGCGTTTATGCCATTCCGACCGGCCGCGAACTGAAGCGCATTCCGGTGTTCAACCCGGATCTGCTGACGGGCTGGGGCATCACCAACGAATCGAAGAAAATCCTGGGCACCAAGCCCAATGGCGATCTGAAATACCGTACCGGTGACACCCACCACGTTCATGCTTCCTACAAGAACGGCACCTATGACGGCAAATATGCCTGGATCAACGACAAGATCCACAGCCGTCTGGCCCGTATCCGCCTGGATACCTTCGAGTGCGACAAGATCACCGAACTGCCCAACGTGCAGGGTTTCCACGGCATTTTCCCGGACAAGCGCGACCCGGTCGATCAGAGCATCGACTACACCACCCGCGTGTTCTGTGGCGCCGAGTTCCATATCCCGCTGCCCAATGATGGCCGTGATATCGACAATCCCGAAAAATATGGCTGCCTGTTCAGCTGTGTCGACGCGGAAACCATGGAAGTACGCTGGCAAGTGCGCATCGACGGCAACATGGACCTGTGCGCTGCCTCCTTCGATGGCAAACTGGCTGCCTGCAACCAGTACAACACCGAAGGCGGCGTGCATTTCGAAGACATGATGTCAGCTGAAAATGATGCCTGCGTGTATTTCAACATCGCCCGTATCGAGCAGGCGGTGAAGGACGGCAAGTTCACCACCTACGGCAGTTCCAAGGTGCCGGTGGTCGATGGCACCAAGGCTGGCAACCCGGACCCCAAGACCGCGCTGACCTGCTATGTGCCCGTGCCGAAGAACCCGCACGGCGTGAACGCCAGTCCGGACGGCAAGTACTTCATCAGTGCCGGCAAGCTGTCGCCGACGGCAACTGTGATGTCGCTGGAAAAAGTGCTGGCCTTCTTTGAAGGTGAAGTCGCCGATACCAAAGAATGCGTGGTGGCCGAAGTCGAAATCGGTCTGGGCCCCCTGCACACCGCCTTTGACGGCCGTGGCAATGCCTACACCACCCTGTTCCTTGACAGCCAGATGGTGAAGTGGAACGTCGATGCGGCCATCAAATACTACCAGGGGGATACCAGCGTCAAGTATGTGGTTGACCGTCTGGACGTGACCTACCAGCCGGGCCATACCAATGCCTCCATGTCGGAAACCATGGAAGCCGACGGCAAGTGGCTGGGGGTGGGCAACAAGTTCTCCAAAGAGCGCTTCCTGCCGGTCGGCCCGCTGCATCCGGAATGTGAGCAGCTGGTCGATATCACCGGTGAGAAAATGCGCCTGGTCGCCGATCACCCGGTCTGGCCCGAGCCGCATGACTTCATCATCGTGCGCCGCGATATCATCAAGACCCAACAGGTCTATGATCCGGCTGATTTCCCGGACGGCATCAAGGATGCCAGCGAGTCGCGTGTCGAGCGCAACGGCAACAAGGTCACTGTGCATATCGGTTCGCAGGCGCCGATGTTCAGCCTGCGCGAGTACGAGGTCAAGGTCGGTGATGAAGTCACGGTCTATCTCACCAACTTCGACAAGGTGGAAGATCTGACCCACGGTTTTGCCTTGCCGCAGCATGACATCAACTTCATCGTCAGCCCGGGTGAAACCCGTTCGGTCACCTTCAAGGCCGACAAGCCCGGTGTGTATTGGTACTACTGCACGCATTTCTGCCATGCGCTGCACCTGGAGATGCGCGGTCGCATGATCGTGCGCAAGTAAGACTCGACAGGACCATTCCGGCAAACCATGCAAAGGGGGCTGCGGCCCCCTTTGTCGTTGGGGCTGCAGGCGAACGGAGCGAACGGAGCGAACGGAGCGAACAAAAAGGGCAAGGCGGCAGGGCAGGCTGCACCCCTCTGCCGGACGCCATGTTCTTGTCTGCCGAAGGCTGGCCAGCGCCCCATTGGCAAGGATAAAGCTGGAATGCACAGGGCAATGCGCAGTAGAATAGCGCGTTCACAAACTTGATCTGACGCAAGGTCATTGTATAAGCAAGTGTTAATATTGCTTGCTGTGTCAGCAAATTTTGAGCGCCGGATACGGGCTGTTGCAGCCCGGATTGCGGTGTTCGGCCTTGCCCATCGCCGGAAATGAAGACCATGAAGCCTACCACCTCACTGCTGGCCACCCTCCTGGCGGCCTTGATGCTGTTCATTCTGCCGCTGTCCGCTCAGGCAGATGCCTATGAGGCGCCGCTGCCGCCACAGCTCAACAGTGATCCCGACATGTGTGCCTATGCACCCTGTCAGGAAGTGATTCCCGGCGCAGACAGCTTTTCCCAGCGCAAGGGGCGGCCGCCTTACGTCGAAGCCTACCGGACGGTGAATGGCAAGCAGGAGCTGCTGGGCTATGTCTTTCTTTCCACCGACATCGTCGATATTCCGGCCTATTCCGGCAAGCCCATCATCACCCTGATCGGCATGGATACCAGCGGCAAATTCACCGGTTCCAAGATTCTGCGCCATTCCGAGCCGATTCTGCTGCTGGGCATTCCCGAATCCAAGCTGATCAAGTTTACCGAGCAGTATCTGGGGCAATTCACGGGCGACAAGCTGGAAATCGGCCGCACGCATTCCGACCCTGAAGCGATCAGCATCGATGCCATCAGCGGCGCGACCGTGACGGTGATTGCGCAGAACCAGCTGATGCTGCGCTGCGGCCAGGAAATTGCCCGGCAGGTGGGTATCATCCAGCCGAAGATCCGCCCCCAGGCCAAGCTGCTCGATCTGGATGAGAAGCAGGATTGGGCGCAGTTGCTCAAGGAAGGCAGCATCCGCCGCTTTACGGTGAAGACGACCGAGGTGGGCCTGCCACCGGCTGCCGAGCCCTATATCGACATGTATTTCGGCTATCTGAATACACCTTCGGTCGGCCGCTCCATTCTGGGAGACAGCGCCTACAAGGGCTTGATGTCCCGCCTGAAGCCGGATGAACATGCGATTTTCATCATTGCCAACGGCAAGGAATCCTTCAAGGGCTCGGGCTTCGTGCGCGGGGGAATCTATGACCGCATCCAGATCAATCAGGATGGCGATGGCATCACTTTCCGCGATCTGGATTATCTGAACTTGTACGGCATCGAGGCCGCCGGCAAGCCGAGCTATCACGAGTCGGGTATCTTCATCATTCGCAGTCCGAGTTTTTCGGCGGCGTATCCGTGGAATCTGGTCTTCATGGGCAACAAGATGGATCCGGATACCGGCGAGCGGACCTTTGCCACTTTCGCCAAGGAATTCTGGACCGATGCCCGTTATCTGGAAGGGGGGCGTCCGGCATTCAAACGGGCCGATCCGACCTGGCTCAAGGTCTGGAAAGCGCGCCAGGTCGAAATCGCCTTCTTCATCGCCCTGCTGCTGGCCGCCGGCATCGTGTATGCCCTGCGTGACAAGCTGGTGCGTCGCTCCAATCGCAAGAACAAGCTGTGGGTGTCGGTGCCGCGCCACATCCTGTGGATCGCCAGCATCGGTTTTTCCGGCTTCTATCTGATGGCTCAGCCGTCGATCACCCAGGTGCTGACCTGGTTCCACTCCATTCTTTTCCAGTGGGAGTGGGGGCTGTTCCTGTCCGATCCGTTCATTTTCCTGTTCTGGGTTTTCATCATCATCACCACCTTCTTCTGGGGCCGGGGCATGTTCTGTGGCTGGCTGTGTCCCTATGGTGCGCTGAGTGAGATCCTCTACAAGATCACCAGCGTGATCGGCCTCAAGCGTTTCCAGTTCCAGCTGCCGCAGGCCGTGCACGACAAACTGAAATGGCTGAAATACGGCATCTTCCTTGGTCTGCTGTTCGTTTCCTTCTATTCCATGGGACTGGCCGAGAAAATGGCCGAGGTCGAGCCGTTCAAGACCACTTTCCTGGTCGGCGTGTGGAACCGCTCCTGGCCCTTCGTGCTGTATTTCAGCGTGCTCTTCATTCTGGCCATGTTTGTCGAGCGCTTCTTCTGCAAGTATCTCTGTCCGCTGGGCGCCAGTCTGGCGATTCCCTCCACTTTCCGCTGGTGGGGCCTGAAGCGCAAGGATGAGTGCGGTCCCTGCAAGGCCTGCGCCGTTGGCTGTGATGCCCAGGCAATCGACACCACCAGTGGTGATATCGATCAGCGCGAGTGCATGCTCTGTCTGGACTGCATGGTGATGTACTACGACGACCATGCCTGCCCGCCGCTGGCCAAGGAACGCAAGGCGCGCGGCAAGGCCGGCCAGCCGCTGACACCGATCGGGGCGAATGGCTATTTCATTCCCATCCATCCTGTCAAGACGGAAAGCGCAGCCGCTGCGCACAAGGTACAGGAGCGCGGCATCATCGAAGAGCAGCCGATGAGTCTGACCGCCCGTCTGTACTGCGAAGTCACCGACCATCTGTTCCCCTGGAGCAGCAATGTGCGCAACCGCAACGTGTTCTTCAAGGCGCTGATCGCCGGCATCACCGTGCTGATGACCTGGCTGTGGCTGTTGGGTGCGGCCGGCAAGCTGGGCACCGGCATCATCCTTGGCTGGTGGCTTGCCTGGAGCGTCTATGAAATCATCGAGCGTATGCACTGCAAGCCTTACGTCAAGGAAGGTCCGTGGTGGGGCCGCAAGCTGCGCGCCGCTAACTGGCCGGACATGATGGCCTATGTCGGCATGAAGAATCTGCTCATCGGCGTGGCGTTGTTCCTGCTGATGAAATGGGTGGGCGTGCTCGATATCCTGCACAACATGCCCGAACTGCAGGGCTTCTATTGATGCGGCAAGGCCTTTGTCAACGGCTGGTCCTGGTCTTGCGGCGATCCGCTGGGCGGGCTGTTCTGCTGGTCGGCGGTCTGGCCTTGCTGGCCGGTGCGCCGGTGCAGGCCAGGGAATGGCAGGTCAAGCCGGGTGCGTCCATTGCTGCCGCCATTGCGGCAGCGGCTCCCGGTGATGTGCTGCTGATCGAGCGTGGGCGCTATGAAGAAAATCTGCTGATAGCAAAGCCGCTGACCTTGCGCGGCATCAACCGGCCAACCATTGCCGGCGGTCTGCAGGGCGATACTATCCGCATCACCGTGCCGGATGTCACGCTGGAAGGCTTGATCGTCACCGATTCCGGCGATGATCGCATCCAGCAGAATGCCGGCATCTACATCCAGCCCGGCGCCCATCGCACCAAGGTGCTCAATTGCGTGCTGGCCTACAACCTGTTCGGTCTGTGGATAGAAAAAGCCAACGATGTCGAGGTTCGCGGCAACAACATCACCGGCCAACGCGACCATGCCTCCATTTTCCGTGGCAATGGCATCCAGCTCTACAACACCACGGGCGCGCAGATCATCGACAATGAAATCAGCTTCACGCGCGATGCGCTGTATGTCGATGTTTCGCACCATGCCGTGTTCCGCAACAATCACCTGCACCATGCGCGCTATGGCACGCACTACATGAATTCCTATTACAACGTCTGGGAAAACAACAATACCCATCACAACCGGGGTGGTCTGGCGCTGATGGAATCGCGCGAGCAGGTGGTGCGCAACAACCACGCCTGGGCCAATTCCGATCACGGCATCATGCTGCGCACCCTGCAGAATTCCGTGGTTGAAAACAACGTGGTGGCGGGCAACCAACGTGGTTTCTTCGTTTACAACGCGCAGTTCAATCGTTTTCACAACAATCAGGTGATCGACAATCATGTCGGCGTGCATCTGTGGGCCGGTTCGGTGGACAACAGCGTCGAAGGCAATGATTTCATCGCCAACCGCGTGCAGATTCGCTACGTTTCGAATCGCGATACACCCTGGGGTGAGGAACGCGGCAATTACTGGAGCAATTATCTGGGCTGGGATCGCGATGGTGATGGCATCGGCGACATTCCCTACGAAGCCAATGACATGGTTGATCGCCTGTCCTGGCGTTATCCGATGATGAAGCTGCTGCTCAGCAGCCCCTCCTTGCAGAGTCTGCGTCTGATCGCGCGTCAGTTTCCGCTGCTGCGCGCACCCAGCGTGGTGGATCCCAAGCCGCACATGCGGCCCCTACATGACAACTGGAGAGACTGGCTTGGCAAGTACTTTAATTAGTGTGCGCGGGGTCAAGAAGCATTTTGGCGAAGTGCAGGCCGTCGATGGCATGGATCTGGACATCCACAAAGGCGAGATCTTTGGTCTGATCGGTCATAACGGCGCTGGCAAGAGCACCCTGTTCAAGATGCTGCTGGGACTGCTGCCGGCCAGCAGTGGCGAGATCCGCATCAACGGCACGGCAGTGGCCGGCAGTGCCTTTCGTGTCGTGCGCCGGCAGATTGGTTACCTGCCGGAAAACATCGCTTTCTACGACAACCTGAGCGGGCTGGAGACGCTGCATTTCTTTGCCGATCTGAAAGGTGTCTCGCGCAACGGTGCCGCGCCCTTGCTGGAGCGGGTGGGTCTGGCCCATGCGGCAAACCGGCGCGTGCGCGGTTACTCCAAAGGTATGCGCCAGCGCCTGGGTTTTGCGCAGAGTCTGCTGGGCAATCCGGCACTGTTGTTTCTGGATGAACCGACCAACGGTCTGGATCCCGAAGCCATACGCGAGTTCTACCGCATCCTGGATGAGCTGAAGACGCAGTCCGGTGTGACCATCGTCATCACCTCGCATATCCTGGCTGAAATCCAGGAGCGGGTGGATCGGCTGGCCATCATGAAACTGGGCAAGCTGCAAGCCCTGGGCACCTTGCACGACCTGCGCGAACAAAATGACATGCTGCTGAGTTTCGAACTGCGTCTGAGCCCGCTGGCCCTGAACGAAGTCGAAAGTTTGCTGCAGCCGCTGGCTGTGGAAAATCTGCGGATACATGGCGAGCACGCCTGTTTTCAATGCGCACGACAGGACAAGATGGCCATCATCGCCGCACTGGGCCAGCTGCACGGCAAGGTGCTGGATCTGGATATCCGCGAACCCTCGCTGGAAGACCTATTTCTTGGTTATGCGTGAATAGGCATGATTGATGATCAATGGTCGCAACGGAATAGTGAAATGAAATGAGTACAGCCATAGAGTTCAAACAGATCGCCGTCATTGCCGGCAAGGAGTTCTGGGATCGCGTGCGCAATCGCTGGGTACTGGCGGTGGCCGTGGTGTTTACCGCGCTGGCACTGGTGATCGCCTATTTCGGCGCGGCGCAGCAGGGCAGTGTGGGCTTTCGTGGAGTGGAAATCACCATCGCCAGCCTGGTCAGCCTGGTGATCTATCTGGTACCGCTGATTGCGCTGATTCTCGGTTTCGATGCCATCGTCGGCGAACGTGAACGCGGTTCGCTGGATCTGCTGCTGTCGATGCCGATCACGCGCCTCGAATTGCTGCTGGGCAAGTTTCTCGGCCTGTCTGCCGCCCTGTCGTTTTCGACGCTGGCCGGCTTCGGTGTGGCCGGTATCGTTCTATCAACCAGCATGTCGCTGGATGCGCTGTACCATTATTTCGGTTTCATTCTCAGCTCCATTCTGCTGGGCATGTCCTTCCTCAGCCTGGCCGTCGGCATCTCGGTGGTGAGCAGTGATCGCACCAGCGCCAGCGGCATGGCGATTGCCCTGTGGTTCTTCTTCGTGCTGATCTTTGATCTCATCCTGCTCGGCCTGCTGGTGGCGACCGGCGGCGAAATGGATGTGCTGGCGAGCAATCTGTTCCCCTATCTGCTGCTGCTCAATCCCACCGATGTGTTCCGCATCCTGAATGTCTTCACCATGGATGAAGTGCGCAACATCTATGGCCTGGCCACGGTGTTGCCGGCGCATCTGTCCAATCCCTGGTTGTTGTCCGCTGCCATGTTGCTGTGGATTGCCGCCCCCCTGTCTTTTGCTGCCTGGAGATTCAAATGAAAGCATTCACTGTTCAGCCCTGGCGTCGTCTGGCCCTGGCTGCCTTTGCCGGTTTGCTGCTGACCAGCCTGGCTGGTTGCGGTGCGGTCGACGAGAGTGTGCCCCTGCCGGTGGAAATCGATGCCGGGACTTCCTGCACGCTGGATGGCATGTTGCTGGCCGACTTCCCCGGACCGAAGGCGCAGATCCATTACGCCCAGGGGCCGGTGGATTTCTTCTGCGATACCATCGAGATGTTCTCCATCTACCTGCGTCCCGAGCAGCAGAAGCGCATTCGCGCGCTGTATGTGCAGGACATGGGTCAGGCCGATTGGGAGGCGCCGCAAGGTCACTGGATCGATGCCCGCACGGCCTTCTATGTGGCGGATGGTGCGCTGCGCGGTTCGATGGGCAAGACGCTGGCCTCTTTCGCCGACGAAACGGCTGCCCGGACTTTCATGGAAAAGCACGGTGGCAAGTTGTACCGCTTCGAAGAAGTGACACCCGAGATGGTCGCCCTCGATGGTGGCGCCCTGCATGATCAGACGATGTGAGCCATGGCCGATTTTTTCAATGATTTTGATTTCGAGGACGCCACCCGCATGGAGGATCTGGCACGCCTCATGTTCGAGTTGCGCTACAGCCGGGATACGCTCAAGGAGCAGTATCAGATCGCTTCGGCAGATGAATTGCTGGCCAGCATCAAGGCCGGCACGGTGGCCGAGCATCCGGCCTACGAGCATTATCTGTCGATGAACATGCTCGATGAAATGCGCGAAGCCGTGCGCGGTGAGATCAAGGATTTTCTGCCCAGGGTGAAGCGTCTATGAATCTGCATCTGGAACTCAAGGAACAACTGGAAACTGCCTACGGCACGCAGTTGCCCGCTGGGGTGACGCTGCACCAGGATGCGCTGCTGATGAACTTCGACAACGGCCTGGCCCTGGAAGTGCGCTATGCCAATGCCGATGAATATGCCATCAACTGGCTGTGGGGCGATGCCCGGCTGCGCATCGACACCGCGCCGCTGCACGAAGGATTGGCAACCTATCCCAATCATTTCCACGATGTCGATGAGCAGATCCGCCCCGATCCGCTGACCCGGCCCGGCGCAGCACCCTGGGACAATCTGCGCAGGCTGATCGATGCGCTGCTGGAAGATCCCCTGCTGCAATCCTGAGCTTCGTCGGCGGCTGTATGCTTGTATTCCTGCATACGATGCCAATTTCTCAAACTTTTCATGGAGCGCCTCAGTTGATGAACCTGCACTCACGATTTCCCAGGCTTTTTCTGCGCGGCCTGCTGTTTGCCAGCCTGAGCCTGGCCTTGCCCGTGCTGGCACCCATTGCCGGCAGCGCCGCCATGGCGGCGGAAGAAGCCGTTGCCACGGCAACGGTGAGCCCCAAAGAGATCGGCAAGAACATGCGCTGCCCGGTCTGCGGCATGTTCCCCGCGCGCTATCCAAAGTGGCAGGCGCAAGTGATTTTCAAGGATGGCGATCTGCGTGCCATTGATTCTCCGGTCGATCTGTTCCGCTTTTTGCACAATCTGCCGCGTTACGAGCGCAAACATGCCGAGCAGGGCAGAGCAGCGATTGCCGCGATCTATCTGACCGACCATGTCAAAGGCGGCTGGGTGGATGCCCGCCAGGCCTGGTTCGTTGCCGGTTCCTCGGCCCGTGGGCCGATGAACAATGCCGACCTGCCGGCCTTCAATGGCCGTCCGGCGGCCGAAAGATTTGCGGCCAGCAATGGCGGTCGCGTACTGGCGTTCGAGGAAATCACCGCCGAACTGGTGGCCAATCTGGAACATGAAACGGCAGCGGCGACCCGGCATGAGCATGAACATGAACACCCCGATCACGATCACCACGCACATTGATGTTTGAATGATTTTTCAAACAGCAAAGCGAGTTCATCCATGAAAATCTACACCACTGCGCCACTCGAAGACCCCCGCGCTGCGCGCAAGATCTACAAGGAACTCGAAGACATCGGTTATGACGGTGGCTTTTCCTTCGAAGCCAAGCACGATCCCTTTCTTGCTCTGGCAGTTGCTGCCGAGCACACCCGCACGCTGCGTCTGGGCACGGCCATCGCCATCGCCTTCGCGCGCAATCCGATGAACCTGGCCAATCTCGGCTATGACATGCAGTCCATCAGTGGTGGCCGTTTCGTGTTGGGGCTGGGTTCGCAGGTCAAGCCACACATCGAGAAGCGCTTCAGCAGCGTCTGGTCGCATCCGGCCGAGCGCATGCGTGAAATTGTGCTGGCCATCAAGGCCATCTGGAATTGCTGGGAGGGCAAGGCGCCGCTCGATTTCAACGGCCGCTTCTACCGCCACACGCTGATGATTCCCGCTTTCAATCCCGGCCCGAATCCCTATGGCCCACCGCCGGTCTTTACCGGTGGTTTCGGTCCGAAAATGACGGCGGTGGCCGGCGAAGTTGCGGATGGTTTCATCGCCCATCCCTTCAACAGCCGCTGCTCGCTGCTGCAGAATACCCTGCCGGCGTTGCAAGCCGGCCTGGACAAATCAGGCCGTCAGCGCAGTGACATCGAAGTCATGTGCGCCACCTTGGTCGTCACCGCCGACACTGAAGAAGCGCTGGCCGCCTCGAAACTGGCCGCCAAGAAACAACTGGCTTTCTACGGCTCAACGCCCGCCTATCTGCCCACCCTGGCCGCCCACGGCTGGGATGCGCTGCACAGCGAACTCAACCAACTTTCCAAGGCCGGCCGCTGGGACGACATGACCGGCCTGATCGACGATGAAGTGCTCAACGCAATCGCCGTCGTTGGCGAACGTCACGAAATCGCCGACAAACTCAAGGCCCGCCTGGACGGCATCGCCGACAGCGTCAGTCTGACCCACAACCGCAGTCCAGACCCCGGTCATTGGGCGGATGTGGTGAGGGCGTTGAAAGAGTAGGAAAGCGGCAGGGCCGGGCAGGGCGGCCAAACAAGGAAGGCGTACCTGGTGAATTCTGCGACGACGCGCAGAATGGCGGCGGTGGTGGTGGCATGTCCGCGTGCCCATCGTTGCACGGATGGGCTGCAAACCAGTCCCCGCGAAAATATCGATTGCTGCCGATTGTGTCCGTATCCGTAGTGCGCGGGCGGGTTTCAAACCCGCCCGCGCTGCCTGCTGCCTGCTTCCATTTCTCGTCTTTGCTGTTGGGATCAGCAGTGGAAAGTCAGCGTAAGCGCATCAACCCACTTTAACCGTGTCGGCCACGTCCTTGAAGTCGTCGATCTGGTCGAAGTTCATGTAGCGGTAGATGTCCGCAGCATTCTTGTCGATGATGCCGGTGTTGGCCATGTATTCCTCGCGCGTCGGGATCTTGCCGAGCATGGCGCAGACGGCGGCGAGTTCGGCCGAACCCAGGTAGACGCGGGTGTCGATGCCCAGACGGTTGGGGAAGTTGCGCGTCGAAGTGGACATCGCCGTGCTGCCTTTGCGGATTTGCGCCTGGTTGCCCATGCACAGCGAGCAGCCAGGCATTTCCATGCGTGCGCCGGTGCGACCGAGCACACCGTAGTGGCCTTCTTCGGTGAGAATGTGGGCGTCCATCTTGGTCGGCGGGGCGATCCACAGGCGGGTGGGCAGGTCGGTCTTGCCTTCGAGCAGCTTGCTGGCCGCACGGAAGTGGCCGATGTTGGTCATGCAGCTGCCAACAAAGACTTCGTCGATCTGGTCACCGGCCACGTCGGACAGGGTTTTCACGTCGTCCGGGTCGTTCGGGCAGGCGACGATGGGTTCCTGGATGTCCTTGAGGTCGATTTCGATGATGGCGGCGTATTCGGCATCGGCATCGGCCTTGAGCAGTTCGGGCTTGGCAATCCAGGCTTCCATGGCCTTGATGCGGCGCTCCAGCGTGCGCTTGTCCTGATAGCCGTTGGCGATCATCCACTTCATCAAAGTGATGTTGGAGGTCATGTATTCGATGATCGGTGCCTTGTCGAGGTGCACCGTGCAACCAGCGGCGGAACGTTCGGCCGAGGCGTCAGAGAGTTCGAATGCCTGTTCGACCGTGAGCTTGGGCAGGCCTTCGATTTCGAGAATGCGGCCGGAGAAGATGTTTTTCTTGCCTTTTTTCTCGACAGTGAGCAGGCCCTGGCGGATGGCGTAGAGCGGAATGGCATT